>CAZWID010000001.1:0-45410 GCA_964634065.1 uncultured Oscillospiraceae bacterium
CTGCCGCAGCGTTCGCAAACACCGTCGACGACCTCCTCATTTGCAAGCACGCACTTGCAGGAGGTGCACCAGTTGACGGGCATCGTTGCCTTGTATGCCAGTCCGTGCTTGTACATCTGAAGGAATATCCACTGCGTCCACTTGTAGTACTTGGGGTCGGTGGTATCGACAACTCTGTCCCAATCAAAGCTGTAGCCCAACATCTTGAGCTGAGAGGTAAAGGTCTTTATATTGTCCTCAGTGACCTTGGTGGGATGAATATGAGTCTTTATCGCATAGTTTTCGGTGGGCAAACCGAAGGCGTCAAAGCCTATCGGAAACAGAACGTTATAGCCCTCCATCCTCTTTTTGCGGCTGACTATATCTATCGCCGTAAAGGGTCTGGGGTGACCGACATGGAGACCCTGTCCGGAGGGGTACGGAAACTCTATAAGTCCGTAAAACTTAGGTCTGGGGTCGCCCGTAATTGCGGCATAGGGCTTCTTTTCTTCCCAAATGTCCTGCCATTTCTTTTCTATTGCCGTAAAATCGTATTTCATTTTTTATTTCTCCCTTATCAGTTTATTGTTTTTCCGAATGCCCCTTAGCAGGGGCCGATAAGGGATGAGAGTTCGACCTCCTCAGCATCGGACCACAGCCGTTCAAGGTTATAAAACTCTCTTGTTTCCTCGGTGAATACGTGGGCAACGACACAGCCGAAGTCAAGCAGCACCCAATTGCCGCTGCGGTAGCCCTCTCTGCGGATGGGCGGTTCTCCCGCTTCGCTCAGTGCCTTGTCGATCTCGTCGGTCAGGGTCTTGATATGCGTCGAGGAAGTGCCGGTGCATATCACGAAATAGTCGCAAAGCGTCGTAAGATCGTGCGTCTTTAAGACCTTGATATCCTTGCCTTTTTTATCATTCAGTGCTTTTGCCGCGATCGCCGCGACATCTTTCGGTGTCATCATCAGTTACCACCCTCATCTGTCAGTAGATCGGAGTACGGAAGCATACCGTAATTCTCCGTTGTGGGATTGCTGCTGTATAAATAGAAGCTTGTCACGCCGCCTCTCAAAGGCTCCGACGTGTAATAGAAATTGCCGTTTATGACCGTGACCATGTCGAGCTTGTCATAGGTAATATCCTGCTCATAGGGATTGAGGCAGGTATTCACCGTATCGATCCATGCGGTAATGTCGGGGAACACATAGCTGAGACCGCAGATATCGCCGCAGTAGGAGTTGAGTGCCGGCATCTTTATAAACTGTATGCTGTCGCTGCTGAGCTCCAAAAACTCCTTGAGGAAGAAACGGACATTGTCACCCGTAAGCGGTTCGCCGGTATGGGTGTTGACCGTTGTAACTCTGGTTTCCGCAATCTCGATGAGCTCATCGATGTTGGGAATGTTGCCGAGTGACAGCACCTGACTTGCAAGCGTTCTGAAGAAATCCTGCTGAACGTCGATACGGTCGATATCGCCCATACCGTAGGTCGCTCTGAAGCGGAGCACCTGTACAGCCTGCTCACCGTTGAGGGTTTGCAGTCCCTTGTTTATGTGGATATGCAAATCCTGTGCGGGGTCATCGTAGTTCATATTGCAGGGAACATCAAACTCTACGCCGCCTATCGTGTCGACTATCTCCTCTGCTGCCTTGAGGTCGATAACGACAACATTGTCGACCTTGAAGCCGAGCATCTTTTCGACCGCCTCGGCAAGTGCCGTATATCCGTCACCGCCGGAGTTTATGCTTCCGGGATACACGCTGTTTATCTTCTTGACGCTTTGCTGGGAATTGATGAGAGTATCTCTCGGAAGACTCACGACATTGAGCGTATTCTCATCGGTATCAAAGCGTGCGACCATGATGGTGTCGGTATTGTTGCCGACCTTGTCAAGTCCGACTATCAGGAAGGTGTAGCACCCTGTCTCTCTCTGCACTTCTTCGGGATCGTTGACAACGGGAGGTTCGGTGAAAAACTGAACAAATACAAACCATGCCGCGGCAAGCAGTGCCGCAATAACAAGGAGCACGATAAGTATTTTCTTTATTGCGGAGCCTTTTTTCTTCTTTTTGCGCTTTTTGGGCTTATCGTTATTTAATGCCGCATCGACGGCAATCTGTTCCGCAGTCAGTTCTTCTTCGGAGCGGTCAGCGTCGCCGTTCTTTTTGCTTTTGTTTCCGTATAGCTGCATCGTTATCCCTTCCTACCGAATATCGGTCGTTATATCTCTGTACCATTCATAAGCGGACACCGTGACCTCATAGGGCTCCGTACCGTAGCTTCTGATGTCCTCAAGGCTCATTGAAAGCCCCAATGCCATTGCCCTGTCAAGGTCCTCATAGGCAAGTGCTCTGAGCTTTGCCACTCCGTCGAATTTCCTGTTCGGCTCGATATAATCCGCCATGTAGATTATTTTTTCCAACAGAGTCATGTTCGGCTTCCCCGTCGTATGCCAACGGATGGCGGAATAAACTCTGTCGTTTATATTGAAAAGGTCTTTTGCAAGTGCCGCTCCCGTTTTGGAATGGAGCAGCTTGACGTTTGCCTTTTCATGGTTATCGTTTATAATACCATATTTTTCGCTCAATAGCAATTGTTCGGATAGCACAAGATTTTTCGTAATATCATGCAAAATTCCGGCTTCCGCAGCATCCTCGACGTTTTCGCCCCACCGTATCGCCAGCTTCACCGCTTCTTCCTCGCAGCCCATAACGTGAGGAATACGCTTCGGTGCAAGATAGGCATACGCCTTTTCTCTGAGCCACGGCAGCGCGGGACGTGCGTCATAATCGCCGTTTTTTATGATCTGAGCGTAAACCGCATCGGGCAGCATCGTGTCTCCCATGCGTTTCGGCAAAAGAGTGCGTATCTCAGACGATGACATAGGCAAGGGCTCGTGCGTTATATACTCTATCTTCGCACCGTAGTTTTCCTTCAGGTAGTCCGCGTGTGCGTATATTGCCGCGCTCTCTCCTTCCGCTCTTTGAAATACCGCAAGGGTCGCATTTTGCAGGATATACTCAAAGCGATTCCACGTCTCAAAGCTAAGCAGCATATCCGTTCCCATCGCAAAGCAAAGCTCCGCATCGGGATACATTTCGCGAAAAGCCTTAACGGTGTCCGAGGAATAGCTTTTTCCGGTACGTCGAAGCTCCATATCCGACACCTCGACCTCGGGAATATCGCAAAACGCAAGTCGGGTAAGCAAAAGACGCTCCGTCTCGTCCGGACTTCCCTCTGCCAAAGGCTTATGCGGCGGTATCCTGTCGGGTATCACAAGGAGCTTTTCGGGTCTGCATCGCTCAATTATCGAGCGAAGTGCCGCCTTATGCCCCAAATGCGGCGGATTGAATGTGCCGCCGTAAATGACGATTCTCATTTTTTCTTGCTCTTTACAAGCTCTATTTTGGGCTCTTTTATATTTCTTTTAAACAGCACGAACTTGCTTCCGATGGTCTGAACGACCTCGGCACCGCAAAGCGATGCAAGCTCCTCAGCCGCTTCTCTTGCAGAAAGCAGTGAGTTTTCAAGCACTCTGCCCTTTATGAGCTCTCTTGCGGCAAGAGCGTTATTGACCTCGACAACGGTATTTTCACCGATGCCGCCCTTGCCTATCTGAATTATCGTGTCCTGCGTCATCGCAAGACCCTTAAGCTGCGATCTCTGCTTACTTGTCAGTGTCATTGTATTCCCTCAATTTCTTTTTGAACTCTCTCAGTGCCTTACCTCTGTGCGATATGGCGTATCTGTCCTCGTCGCTCATCTCCGCCATAGTGCAATCAAAGCCGTCGGGCTTAAATACACTGTTATAGCCGAAGCCGCCCGTACCGCGCTGCTCACGGATTATCTCGCCATGGCAGTACTGCTCGGTTCGGATAATATCGCCGTTCGGCATTATACAGCATATGCTGCAGACGAATTTCGCCGCTCTTTGTTCCTCTTTTTCCATGACGGAAAGCAGATACACGTTTCTTTCGTGATCGCTTGCCGAGTGTCCGCCGGGTGCAAAACGTGCGGAATATATGCCCGGTGCTCCGTCCAGTGCGTCGACCGCAAGACCCGAATCGTCCGCAAGCGTTGCCTCTCCGGTGGCTTTATAAACCGCTTCCGCTTTTAGGTATGCGTTTTCGGCAAAGGTCGTTCCGGTTTCGTCGACCTCGAAGTTACAGCCTGCTTCGGACTGGCTGAGTATTTCGACATCGGTATCCGACATGAGCTCTCTCAGCTCACGCAGCTTATTCTTATTGTTGCTTGCAAGTATCAGCTTCATGCCTTAAACAACGCCTCCACGAAATCCTTTGAGTCGAAGGGGATAAGATCGTCGACACCTTCACCCACACCGACGTACTTCACGGGGAGCTTCAGCTCGTTGGCTATCGCAAATACGATGCCGCCCTTTGCCGTACCGTCAAGCTTTGTCAGTACGATGCCGGTTATGCCCGCAGTCTCGGAAAACTGCTTTGCCTGAATAAGTCCGTTCTGCCCCGTCGTCGCATCGAGCACCATGAGAGTCTCGATATCCGCATCGGGAAGCTCACGGCGAACGACTCTGCTTATCTTGCCGAGCTCGTTCATGAGATTTGCCTTGTTGTGCAGTCTGCCGGCTGTGTCGATTATGATTATATCCGCGCCCCTTGCCTTTGCCGCACATATACCGTCATACACGACGGATGCGGGATCGCTGCCTTCCTCGTGCCGCACAATATCGGCTCCCGAACGCTCCGCCCAGACACCGAGCTGCTCCGCCGCCGCCGCTCTGAAGGTATCTCCCGCGCACAGCAGCACCTTCTTGCCCTCCGCCTTATAACGCGCCGAGAGCTTTCCTATCGTCGTTGTCTTTCCGACACCGTTTACTCCGACCATGAGTATGACCGAGGGTTTTGTATCGAGCTTCATCGTCGGATCGTTTTCCGATAGGACATCGGTCAGCATACCGACAAGAGCGTCTCTTGCCGGTCTTGCCTTGGAGATACGCTGACGGTAGATCATTCGCTTATAGTCGAACAAAAGCTGCGCGACGTTCTCCGCACCCATGTCGCTCATCACCAAAAGCTCCTCAAGCTCCTCATAAAAATCGTCGCTCTCGGCATTGAAGTTTCGGAATATCTCCTCAAGGTCCTCAAGGTTCTTACGGCTCTTTGAAAGACCCGAAAACATTTTATCGAAAAATCCCATATATCCTCCTCAGTTTTCCTCAACCGTTTTCCGCGCCGCCTCAAGGTCAAGCTCTATGACCTTCGTGACGCCCTTTTCCTGCATCGTCACACCGTACAGGAAGTCGGCTTCCTCCATGGTGCCGCGTCTGTGGGTTATGACGACGAACTGCGTCTTATCGCTGATTCTGCGAAGGTATTCCGCAAAGCGCACAACGTTTGCCTCGTCCAGTGCCGCCTCTATCTCGTCCATTACGCAGAACGGTGTGGGTCGCACCTTGAGTATGGCAAAGTACAGTGCTATCGCGACAAACGCCTTTTCACCGCCGGAAAGCAGGCTGATATTCGACACCGCCTTGCCCGGTGGCTGAACCTTTATCTCAATGCCGCACTCCAAGGGATCGTTTTCGTCCTCAAGGACAAGGCTCGCTTTGCCGCCGCCGAAAAGCTCCAAAAACGTCGTTCGGAAGTTTTCGTCTATGAGCTTAAACTCTCTCGTGAATACCGCCTTCATTTCGCCGGTAACGTCGTTTATGACGGAAAGCAGCTCCTTCTTCGCCTTTTCCACATCGTCACGCTGACCGGAGAGAAACTCATATCTGGTATTGACTCTCTCGTATTCGTCTATCGCGCCGATATTCGGTGTGCCGAGAGCGGATATCTGCCGTCTGAGCTCGGCAATACCGCGGCTCTCCTTTTGGAGATTTTCGACCGGCTGACGGAGCTCCTGTGCCGCAGTGTGCGACAGCTCATAGCTGTCCCACAGCTTATCGAGAATCTGCTTTTCCTCCATCTCGGCTTCAAGCTTCTTGTTTTCCAATCGCGCACAGCTTCGCTCAAGCTCCAAAAGCTCCTTGTTCTTATCCTGTGCGTCTCTGTCGGCTTTGGTACGTCTGCCTTCAAGCTCAAGCTTCTTATCGTTTAATGCCGTAATCTCGTCTCTGACCTTTTGCGCCGCGGCGGACAGCTTTTCACGTTCTTCGGCATTGCTCTCAAGCTTTTTCTCTATCGCGGTCTTTGCCGATATCGCCGCATCTATCGCCGCCTTGCGGGTCTTTCCGTCACCGGACAGTGCCGTCAGCAGCGCGGAAAGCTGCGTCGATGCCGCTTCGGTCGCTCGCCTTTCGGCGGTCGCCGCACTCAGCGAATTGCGAACGGCGTTTTGATCCTCGGTCGCTATCTCAAGCTCATAGCGCAGTCCCGAAAGTGCGGCTGCCGCTTTTTGCTGCTCATCCTTCGACCTTTGCAGCTCCGCTTGTTTTTTGATTAGCTGCTCTTTCAGCTTTGTCAGCTCGTTTGCGCGCGACAGTATGCCCGTGCCCTTTGCGGCACTGCCGCCCGTCATCGATCCGCCTGCGTTTATAAGCTGCCCGTCAAGCGAAACGATGCGCAGTCGGTTGCCGTTATTTTTCGATATGCGCACGGCATCCGACAGTGTTTCGGCAACTACCGTTCTGCCGAGAAGGCTTGCGAATATGCCGTCGTATTTTTTATCGAAATGAGCAAGATCGTATGCCACGCCCACAAAGCCGTCATCGTTTATCGGCGCGTCCTTCATCACACCGCCTCTGACGGTGTCTATCGGCAAAAACGTCGCTCTGCCGGAATCGCTGCGCTTTAAGAGTTCTATCGCACTGCGACCGTCGTTCTGCGTATCGACAACGATGTTCTGCATCGCGGCACCCAGTGCCGTCTCAATGGCAAGGGCATATTCGTCGTCGGCGCGCAAAAGATTTGCCACGGGACCGTGTACGCCCTTGAGGCTGCCTCTCTTATGCTCACGCATGACGGTCTTTACCGCCTTGGAAAAGCCTTCATACTCCTTTTCCATTTCGCTGATCATATGTATTTTCGCGTCCAAACTTCTGATGTCCACGGTAAGCGTCTGCGTCTTTTCCTCAAGCAGCCTGTATGCATTCTCTCGCGAACCGAGCTTCATGCGGCAGCCTTCGATAACGTTTGCAGCCGAGGAGAGCTTTTCACGCAGCTCACCGAGTTTTACGTCGATCTCCGCTATCTTACCGTCGTTCTCGGCAAGAGTCGCCTCGATCTCATGCACTCTCGTCTCCGCCTCCGCCATATCGGATCTCATTCGTTCGATCTCCGCTTCGCTGCTTTTAATATTTGCACGCAGCACCGCAGCATGAGAATCGTTTTCCGACAGTCTGCCTTCCGCGGCAGACAGTCTTTGCCTTGCGTTTTCGGCTTCAACATCCTTTTCACGCATACGGAGGCTTATATTTTCCGACGATGCATACAGTGCCTCAAGGCTCCTGTGGGCATTGTCAAGCTTTGACTTTGCTTCCTTGTACGCCGCCATGACATCGGCAGACTGGGCACGGAGCTTATCAAGCGTCGCCATCCACACCGAGATTTCTCGGATACGCATCTCGTCTCTCAAGACAAGGTATTTTTTCGCCGTCTCCGACTGCTTCCTGAGCGGCTCTATCTGGAGCTCCAGCTCATCGATCTTGTCGCATATTCTGAGCAGGTTTTCCTCGGTCTTTTCGAGCTTGCGCTCGGACTCCTCCTTACGGCTGCGGTAGCGGGATATGCCCGCCGCTTCCTCGAATATTTCCCTGCGGTCGGTGCTCTTTGACGACACAATCTCCGCTATTCTGCCCTGTCCGATAATCGAGTAACCGTCTCTGCCGAGACCCGTATCCATCAGCAGACTGTTTATGTCCTTGAGTCTTACGGCTTCTCTGTTTATGTAGTATTCACTCTCACCGCTGCGGTAGTAACGACGGGTTAGCACAAGCTCATTACTGTCAAAATCAAATATGCGGTCTGAGTTGTCGATTATCAGCGACACCTGCGCAAAGCCAAGTGCACCTCTCTTTTCGGTGCCGCTGAATATGACATCCTCCATCTTTCCGCCTCTGAGAGTCTTTGAACGCTGCTCGCCCATGACCCAAAGTATTGCATCGGATATATTCGATTTTCCGGATCCGTTGGGTCCGACTATCGCGGTTATTTCTTTTTCAAATGTTATTCTGGTCTTCTCCGGAAAGCTTTTGAAGCCCTGAATTTCCACGCATCTTAGGTACATTCGTATTCCTCTGAGTTATGTTATCTTCTGTTTCCACACAATTTAGCATTTTATTATACCACCTAAGCTTCGGCTTTTCAAGAAAAATACGAAAAACGGAGCGTTTTGCTCCGTTTTAAAGTAATATCACACTGCCCTTTTCGATATCATCGGTTTTGACCTTTATATCTTTCAGCGAAAGCTCGGCTTTGAGCCATTCGATATTGCAGCGGTGCTGTCCTATGAGCTTTGAGACATCGGATGGGTTTACGCCGAGAGTTACGGTTGAGCACCTTGTGTCCTTTAAAAGCTCATATGCTTTGTTGCGCATTATCCTCGAATACACAAGCTCACCCAAAGCAGGGTGATATGCTCCGCCCGCCGCCGCTCCGCCGGAGAGCTCCTCCGTCGGATTTAGTCCCATGCGAATTATCTTTATTCCCGCGGTCTCAAACATCGGGACTATTTTTGCGCAAACGCTTACCGCATTCTCCACGGTGTGCTCCGTGTAATGTCCCGTCTGCCACAAATCGAACAGTGCCGTGTCACGCACTATGACCGTCGGGTATATCCTGACCGCATCGGGCTTTAAGGCTATTATACGTTGTGCCGTTTCTATACTGCGTTTTTCGCTGTCCCCCGGAAGTCCGGTCATCATTTGCAGCACAAGCTCAAAGCCTTTTGCCTTTATGAGCTTTGACGCATCCTCCACCGCTTTTGAATCATGCCCTCTGCCGGAGAGTGAAAGCACCTCATCGCACATAGACTGTGCTCCGAGCTCAACGGTCGTAACGCCGTAGCGCGAAAGCCTTTTGAGTACGGCTTCGTCAATGGCATCGGGACGGGTCGAAAGACGTATCGAGCTCACCGTTCCGTTTTCAAGGTACGGAGCGGCGGCGGAAAGCAGCTCCTCCTGCTGCGATACGGGGATCGCCGTGAAGCTGCCGCCGTAAAACGCAAGCTGACGCTTTGTCCCCTGCGGCGTTAAGCTCGCAGCGGTCTCTATTGCATTTTTGACCGTTTCTGCCGTCGCGGGCTCCTTTTCACCGGATATGCGGCGTTGATTGCAGAAAACGCAGTCATTCGGGCAGCCGAGATGTGGCACGAAAACCGGTATTATACTGTTTCTCGCTGTCATTTATGTAGCTTCTTCAAAGCTTCGCAGGCAGCAGCCTGCTCCGCCTCCTTTTTCGTATGTCCTTCTCCGACTCCGACCTCATTGCCGTTTATGATAACTCGGAAGCGGAACACTTTGTTGTGATCGGGACCCGATTCTCCGATGAGCTCATAGCTTATATGCGTGCCCTGAGTGCGCTGAACCAACTCCTGAAGCTCCGTCTTATAATCCTCGGTGCCCTTTGATTTTATACTTTCGGGATTGAGCAGAGTGCGCCTTATAAATGCGTCGGCAGGCTCTATGCCGCCGTCAAGATATATCGCGGCAAGCACCGCTTCCGTCGCATCCGCAAGAATCGACGGTCGTTCTCTGCCACCGTTTTTATCCTCTCCCTTGCCCATACGCAGGTATTTGCCGAGAGATATCTCCTTTGCGACGGCATAGAGGCTTTGCTCGCAGACAAGCTCCGAGCGCAGTCTCGTCATCTTTCCTTCGGGCATGGGCGGCTTAATGTCATAGATATATCTCGCACTGATAAGCTCCAACACCGCATCGCCCAAATACTCAAGACGCTCGTTGCTGTAAATGCCCTTTCCCCTGTTTTCGTTTGCGTATGAGGAATGAGTCAGAGCATGGCAAAGCAGCTCCCTGTCTTTAAACTCATATCCCAATTTTTCTTCAAGCTCACGCACTTTTTACGCTTCCTCACCGATTTTCATATAGTCGATATTTCTGATGACATCCTCTATAACGCCCGAATCCGCAAAGCTCACAGCCTGTCTTATAGCCGCAAACATCGCTTCGTCGTTCGATGAACCGTGTGCCTTGATGACGGGCTTTGCAATACCCAGCATCGGCGTTCCTCCGACCTCGTTGGGGTCAAGCTTTCTTGCAAGCTTTTTGATGTCCTTTTGTAATATCGCCGCAGCAAGCTTGTTGCGCCAATTCTTTTTAAGAACGCCTTTCAGCTCCTTGAAGATGAGCTTTGCGGCACCCTCGGTGGTCTTGAGTGCGATATTGCCGGAAAAGCCGTCGGTCACGATAACGTCGGCTCCGCCCATAAACATCGTACTGCCCTCGATATTTCCGACGAAGTTCAGTCTGCCCTGTTCCTTTGCCGCAGACAGCAGCTTATGCGTCGTCTGCTGAAGCTGACCGCCCTTTGTTTCCTCCGCACCGTTATTCAAAAGTGCGACTCTCGGATTCTTTATGCCCATTATACGTTCCGCGTAAAAGCTGCCCATATAGGCAAACTGCAGCAAATACTCCGGCGTACACTCTGCATTTGCGCCGCAGTCCATAAGCATGAAGCCTCTCTCCATATTTGGGAATACCGGTGCCATCGCCGCTCTGCGTATGCCCTTTATGCGCTTGGTTATGAGCGTCGCACCCGTGAGCAGAGCTCCGGTACTGCCTGCGGATACCACCGCATCGCCCTCACCGTTTTTGAGCATTGTGAGTGCCACGGTCATCGACGAATCCTTTTTCTTTCTTGTCGCGGTACTGGGATCGTCATGCATGGTGATGACCTCTCTTGCGTCGACTATCTCAATGCCGTCGGGTATTTCACCCTCAAAACAGGACTTGACTTCCTCGATACGTCCCACAAGAACTATTTCGGTGCCTATCCTTTCTCTTGCGTAGATCGCACCCTTTACCGCCGAAAGAGGTGCATTATCTCCGCCCATTGCGTCAACGATTATCTTCACAGGCAAATATCTCCTTCTTCATCAGCTCGTCGATTATCGCAAGACTTCTTGCGGATATCTCGGCATTTTTGTTGCGCTTGCCCTTGACCTTATAGCTCAAAGGAGCGATTATGCCGAAATTGATGTTCATCGGCTGAAAATCTCCGACGCTGCCTCCGGAAACGTAAAGTCCGAGTGCGCCGATTGCCGTCTCCTGCGGGAAATCAACCGGTTCCATACCGAGCAGCCTTGCAGCGGTCTCTATTCCGACAAGCATACCCGATGCCGATGACTCGACATAGCCCTCTACTCCCGTCATCTGACCCGCAAAGCTTATGCGCGGCTCTGCCTTAAAGCGGTAGTAGCGGTCAAGAAGGTCGGGACTGTTAATATATGTGTTGCGATGCATTACACCGTAACGGACAAATTCCGCGTTTTTGAGTGCCGGTATCATCGTGAACACACGCTTCTGCTCGCCCCATGTGAGATGAGTCTGGAAGCCGACCATGTTATAGATCGTTCCGTCCGCATTGTCTCGTCTGAGCTGCACGACGGCATAGCTCTCTTTGCCGGTTCTCGGATCCTTGAGACCCACGGGCTTTAAGGGACCGTAGCACAGAGTCGAAACGCCTCTGCGCGCCATGACCTCGACGGGCATACAGCCCTCGAAAACTCCGGCATCGTCAAAGCCGTGTATGGGTGCTTCCTTTGCCGCACAAAGCTCCTTCCAGAACGCCATGTATTCTTCTTCGGTCATAGGGCAGTTTACATAATCCGGTGTGCCCTTGTCGTATCTCGATGCAAAGTAGGCGTTTTCCATGTCCACGCTCTCAAGCGTAACGATGGGTGCGACGGCATCGAAGAAGTGCAGCCCGTCGGAATTGCAAAGCTTTGCTATGCGTTCGGCAAAGCCGTCACTCGTCAAAGGTCCCGTTGCGATGACAAGCTCTCCCTCGGGAAAATCCAAAGCTTCGTCGACGACAAATTCAATGTTGGGGTGATTTTTTATCTTTTCGGTTATGTATCTTGCGAAGCCTTCTCTGTCAACCGCAAGCGCACCGCCTGCGGCGACTCTGTTTGCATCCGCGCTTTCGAGAATGAGTGAGCCCATTTTTCTCATTTCCGCTTTGAGCAGACCCACCGCATTCGTAAGCTCGTCACTTCTCAGCGAATTGGAACACACAAGCTCCGCAAGGTACGGCGAAGTATGTGCGGGAGACATCTTCTTCGGCTTCATTTCCACAAGCTTTACCTTGATACCGCGCTTTGCAAGCTGCCAAGCACATTCGCAGCCGGCAAGTCCCGCTCCTAATACCGTAACATTTTTCATAGCTTATTCCTTGCTCTTTCCCGCGGCAGTTTTGCCGCCTTTCTTTGTTGCGGTCTTCTTTTCATCGCCGCTCTTTTTCTTGTAGCCTCGCTTTTCTTCGGGAACGAAATTTTGACATTCCTCGTTTATGCAGAAGCTCTTGAGTCTGCCCTTGCCGCCCGGTTTGAACATCGTTTTGCCGCAGGATGGACAATAGTCCTTCGTGGGGACGTACCATGTCATGAAGCCGCAATCGGCACCTCTTTCACAGGCATAGAAGGTGTATCCCTTTTTGGAGGTGCGTTTCAGTATCCTACTGCCGCATTTCGGGCATTTGCCGGGCATTTCTATGACAATCGGCTTTGTGAAGCTGCACTCGGGATAACCGGGGCAAGCCAAAAAGCGACCGAATTTGCCGGATTTTACGACCATTTGCTTGCCGCAAACGTCGCAGTATTCGTCGGAAAGCTCATCGGGCACCTTGATTCTCGTGCCCTCGAGTGCGGTTTCGGCAGCGGTCAGCTCATTGCTGAAATCGCCGTAGAACTCACGGATGAGCTCCTTCCAGTAGCGTTTGCCGGATTCGACGCCGTCCAAATTTTCCTCCATATTGTTGGTGAACTTGAGGTCGACTATATCGGGGAAACGCTCCATCATCAGCTCCGTAACCACGGTACCGAGATTGGTGGGCTTTAAATATTTGCCGTCTTTTACAACATACTCATGAGAGGTTATGGTCGATATTGTCGGTGCGTAGGTCGAGGGTCTGCCTATTCCCTTTTCCTCCATTGCGCGAATCAGCGTCGCTTCGGTATATCTTGCGGGGGGCTGAGTAAACTGCTGCTCGGGGAGCGTTTTTTCGAGATAGACCTTTTCGCCCGCATTAAGCTCCGGAAGCTTGCTGCGTATCTCGTCCGATTCCTCGTCCTTGCTTTCCTCGTACACCGCGGTATAGCCCGCAAAGCGCATCTCGGAATAGTTGGAGCGAAACACATAGCCGTTGCTGTCGACATCTATGACAACATTGTCGTACACCGAATTTGCCATTTGGCTCGCTGTGAATCGACCCCAAATAAGCCTGTACAGTCTGTACTGCTCGGGCGTCAGATCTTTACGCACCAACTCCGGCGTAAGCTCAACGTTTGTGGGTCTGATGGCTTCGTGCGCATCCTGTGCGCTGTTTTTGGATTTATACACGCGGAAGGAGCCGTGATAGTATTCCTTTCCGTAATGCTCGATGATGAAATTCTTTGCCGCCATGAGTGCAACATCGGACAGACGCAAAGAATCGGTACGCATATAGGTTATGAGACCGACGGAGCCCTGTCCCGTTATATTCACACCCTCATAAAGCTGCTGTGCAACGGACATCGTCCTGCGCGGTGTCATACCCAGACGGCGCGATGCCTCCTGTTGGAGCGTAGAGGTAATAAACGGAGGTGACGGGCTGCGGTGCTTTTCGCCTCTCTTGACACTCTTTATCGAAAACGGTGCATCCTGCGTTTCGGCAATGACGTGCCTAACCTCGTCCTCGGAGTGCAGATCAAGCTTTTTGTCGCCCTTTCCGTAGAACCTTGCGGTGAAGTTTGCGCCGTTATCACAGCCGAGCACCGCATCAAGCAGCCAGTATTCCTCGCGCACGAAGGCATCTATCTCTTTTTCGCGGTCAACAACCATTCTGGTCGCAACGGACTGGACTCTGCCTGCCGAAAGACCTCTTTTTATCTTCTTCCAAAGAAGCGGAGACAACTTGTAGCCCACGATTCTGTCAAGCAGACGGCGTGCCTGCTGTGCATCGACAAGATCCTGATCTATGTCCCTCGGGTGCTCTATGCTCTCGGTAACGACTTTTTTCGTTATCTCGTTGAAGGTAACTCGCCTTGCGCGCTCATCGTCAAGGTCAAGCAGCTCCTTCAAGTGCCACGATATCGCCTCTCCCTCGCGGTCGGGGTCGGTCGCAAGATATACGGTCGGCGCATTTTTGGAGAGCTTTTTGAGATTGTCGATTATCTCCTTATGATCTCTCACCGGTATATACTTCGGCTCAAAATCGTTCTCTATATCTATTCCGAGTGTGCTTTTCGGAAGATCTCTCAAATGTCCCATTGATGCAACGACCTTATAGTCCGCACCGAGGTACTTCTCTATCGTCTTGGCCTTTGCCGGAGATTCCACTATGACAAGATTCTTTTTCGCTGTAGGCATTTTATGTCCTCACTTTATTTTCAATGTAAACCTTTTTCCCGCTTCCTGCTCCACATAGCCCATAAGTTGAAGCAGTGTCAGGTCGGACAGGACCTTTGCGGCAGACAGCTCCGTTATCTCAATGAGCTCATCCACCTGCATCGACGGCTTGTTCATCGCGGAAGCTATCTTTTGCTGAGTATCGGTCAGCCCTTGAAGCTGTTTCATGGAGTCAATATAGACTTCGCTTTCTTCATTGTCAACCTCTTTTTTTGAAACTTTTTCGGTCTCGGGCTTCTTTTTCCGCTCTTTGTTGGGACGATATTCAAGCTTTTCCGGTGAATACAATTCATTGCTCCTGTGCACTCTGTTCGGAAAAAGCGATGCATATTCGCACATCACGTCCCACCCTTCCGTAACGGGCTTGGCTCCCTCTTTGAGTATGGCATTGGAGCCTATACAATTATACTCACCGGCATTGCCGGGTACGACAAAAAGCTCCTTGCCCTGATCGGCGGCTTCGTTTGCAAACAGTCGCGCTCCGCTCTTTTGCGGTGCTTCGACGACGACAACACCCATCGACAGTCCCGCACTTATGCGATTTCTTGCGCGGAAGTAACTGGAATAAACGGGTGTTCCGGGCGGGTACTCACTTATAAGTGCACCGTACCACATGACGTCGGCGGAAAGCTCCGTCTTTGCCTGCTCATGCGGAACACCGAGTACGCCTATGACCGTACCGTCACCGTACAGTGCGCCCTTTGCAGCCATAGCGTCGATGCCTGCCGTGAGTCCCGATACAACGACACCGCCGCATTTTGCTATCTCATAGCCGAGCTTCTTTGCCATTTTCAGTCCGTGAGGCGAAGCTTTTCTCGTACCGACTATCGCGATCGCAGCCTCGTCATCGATCGGCGGAAGCTTGCCTTTGACGTACAGTATATTCGGCGGCAAACTGATATTCTTCAGTCTGTCGGGATAATCGGCATCCTGCACCGTAAGTATTCTGATATGTTGCTCCTCGCATTCATCGAGTATGCGTAAAGCGGAATCGAGATCTCTCTTTTCAAGTGCGTCGATACCGTCGTCGTAACGTCCGACAAGCGACTTGATCTCACCTTTAGGTGCAAAAAACATCGCCTCCGGACTGCCGTAATGCTCAATAAGTGCGGCAGTGACTCTCGGGCTCAGACCCGGTGACTGTGATATCCACAGCCAATATTTCAGTGCAGACATTGCTCCGCTCCTTCGCTCACTTTGTCATTTCCCACATCGACACCGCTGCAGCAACCGCCGCATTGAGCGATTCGGAGCACGGCATCATCGGTATTATCAGCTCACCGTCGCACATTGAAAGCAGCTCGGAGCTGAGACCCCTGCCTTCACTGCCTATCGCGACGGCTGCATTTTTAAGTTCAATCTGCCGTATGTCCCGTGCGGTATCGGTGAGTGCCGCGCCGTAAAGCAAAAGCTTTGATGCTTTGCAGAGCCTAAGGAGTTCTTCGCGATCGGTGCTTATTACTCTTTGGCGAAATATCGCACCCATCGTCGCACGCACGGTCTTGGGATTATAGAGATCTGCGCAGTCACCGACGAGGATGACGGCATCGATACCGAAGGCATTCGCCGTTCTTATCACCGTACCTACATTGCCCGGGTCTTGAAGATTTTCAAGCACAACGGCATTGCGGAGAAAGCCGTCGGACATAGCCTTCATTTCGACTGTAAACAGCGGTCCGGGGCAATTCTTGAGCGGCGAAGCGTAGTCAAAGAGATCGCTCGGTGCAGCGTATATCGCGCAGTCATCGGGAACCCGAGGCAGTGTCTCCGGCTCGTCCTTAAAAAGCAGCGTCTTGACCGTCATACCGGCACAGAGTGCCTCTTTGAGCGTTTTTTGCCCGTCACAGACAAATTCGCGGCATTCATCGCGATATGCGGCATCGGCGGAAAGCTTTTTGAAGTGGCATATTATTCTGTTTTTCCTCGAAGTAATCTTTTCCATGGTGATAATAATATAACACTCCGACGCGATTTGTCAAACCTTCCTACATATTTAATATATGTGATTTAAAATTCCCACTGCCGTTTGACAGTGGGAATTTCGTTTTGCTTTGAAAATGCAGCTTTAGGAGTTAAAGAGCATTTCGTTTGTCGAGGGTACCTGATAGCAGTAGAGGCTGCCGTCGGCACCGGGGGAAGTATTGCAACCTATCGCGGTGTCGAGGAACAGGAAGTCGCCGCCGCCGGCATCGACCTTGCAGGTCGTGTACGATACGGCATAGATCGTGTCCTGATACAGCTTGTTGCCGCAGTTTCCCGCTATCGAGCTGCTCAGCTCATACTCCTCGAAATACAAGGCGGGCTTTTCATAGCTTCTTTTCATTACTTGCCACCTCCGATTGTTCCTTCGACGAGTTTTCCTATCGTTATCGATGCATCTATCGCCTTTTCCGTCGCCGCTATCTTTATGCTTCCTGCGGGTGCGGATTTCAGCACGTCTTCCGGCTCCGTCGGTTCAACGTAGGTGTAGCCCTCTCCTGCGGGGATACTCGACAGCTGCGCCGCCGCGTAACCGCACAGCTCCGTATCCGCTATGAGACTTGCACTCTGTGCCGTACCCTTTGCATAGGTCACCTTCACGCTTGTCACCGATACGATGCCCGTGCCGTTATTAACGATTACTATCTTGCCGTCACTTGCCGTCACCGCATAGTACATTTCGGTGCTGCTGTTTACGCCGATCGTCTTGCCGTTTACCGCTACCGATACCGCCTTGCCGTCCGCGCTCTTGAGTCCGATATGTACACCGACGACATTGCTCATATTGCTCAGCTTAAACGCTATGCCCTGTCCCGTCGCAAGATATACTTCGTTCTTCGGTCCGTAGTTCTTGTAATCCTCCGCTACGCTCGAGGTCGTTATCTTATGGTCCACTACCAGGTTGCCCTTAGAGTCTACCTTGTAGCTGCCGTCTGCGTTCTTCGCGGGACGTCCGTCGATATACACCGCTCCCGATACGCTGCCGTTTGCACTGTTGAAGCTGTTTGCCGAAATCAGTGCGTCTCTGACGTCGATGTACTGTGCGTTGTATTCGCCGTCCGCTGCGTAGATGTCGCCGTAGGTCTCGTTCAGCTTATTGTTGTATACTCTGATACCGTCCAGTATGAAGCTTACGCTGCCGAGTCTTGTTCCGTCGGCTGCGGTGAGGTCAAGTGCCGTCGAGTATGCGACCTCGATCTTCACGGTGTAGGTGCCGTAGGCAAGAGACGTTTCCTCGAATACGGGGATCTGCCAATAGCTGTCCGCCGATCTCGTCGATATCATCTGCTTCATGCCGACCATTTTTCCCTGCGCGTCGTATACGCTGACCTTGAAGCCGCCCTGCGACGCAGTCGTTGCGGAGTAGAGCTCAAAGCCCGTTCCGGTGAAGGTGAACTGTGCGGTCGCGGTATTGCCGCCCTTGGCGACGGTGACGCTCATCGCCTTGCCGAGTGAGTAATTGGTGTACTCGCCGTAGGCTGCATCGTAGCCGTATACGCCTTCGCCCGCCGTCTGCTTAATCGCCGCTATTGCCGCATCAGTCTTGCCGTCGTCGTACACCGCTTTCCAATCGCCGCTGTAGCTCACGAAGCTGTCCTCATAGTATACGCTCGTTGCGGGGATGATCTTCACATTGGAGTACATATACTTGCCCGCTGCGGTGACCGCGTAGTATACGGTATCGGCATCGCTTGCGATTGCGTTGGGCTTATAGGTAATCTCCTGTCCGCTTGCACTTGCGACACCGGACTTGAGGGTTACGCTGTTCATGCTGAGGTTGCTGTCGGACTTGAGCTCGGTCTTGCTGATGCCGGAGATGGGGTATCCGACATTGACGGATACGGGGAGACCGTAGTCAATGATGACATTCTTCTGCTCTGCGGGCTTTACATTGTAGGTATTGACCGCATTGACCGTCGTGATACCGCCGGAGAGCGTACCGGAAAGTCCGGTGCTGCCCTTGTAGGACAGTGTGTAGTATTCCTTCGGGGTCTCGGTTATGGTGTAGGTGGAGTTTTGCGCAAGCTGCTCAATGACTACACGGTAGCCGTCCTTGAAGGTGCCGAGCTGAGCGGAGCTGAGGGTCACGGTCTGATTTGCCGAAGTGATGTTGACGACGCCGTTTTTGACCTTGTTATTTGCCGCATCGTAAACGGTGTAGTACACTTCGTCGAAGTCGCGGCTTGCTATCTTGAGCGTGATGTTGAATGCGAAGGTGTCGCCGGTGGGTGCGGTGAAGGCGGAGCCTGCCGCAGTGACTACATTCTTCTTGAGGATGAGAGTGGTCGTTCCGGTGTTCCAAACCGCGGAGAAGTGGATATCCTCATTGAGGGTAAGTCCGGTGATGTATTTGCTCGAATCGTCGGGATCGACAAACTGACCCTTTGCGGAATCGTACTTGTAGAACTTACCGTCGCTGCCCTGATAGCCGACGAAGGTCACGGTCTGACCGTAGGCGTCGACGACACTGATGTTGGAGGGATATGCGGGGATGCCGGATACGAACTGACCCTGCTTTGCGTTGCCGCCGTCGGGCATAGTGCCGGTTATGACATATTCATCTCTGTTCAGACCGACGTCATAGGAATAGCTGACCGTGGTCTTGGACTTGAGGTAGCAGTCGATGTGCCAACCGACGCCGGTACCGTGCTGAATCTTTACGACATAGGGAATGAGCTCGTAGTTATCGGCTTCGGAAGCCGCGATGCCCTTATCGGCAAGGAACAGAGTCTTGACGAGATCCCAGTCGGCGTCGCTCATGTCGATATAGTCTCTGGGATAGTACTGAACACCGTTGACGGTGGAGAGCGAAACGCCCCATGTACCGCCGTCATTATTGGACTTCATGAATGCTTCGGAGTCGAAAATACTGCTCTTTATGAAGGATGCGCCGTTTTCCATGAAGATATCGCCGCCGGTGACCTTATAGTTCACGCCGCCGATGGTCAGATTGGGAGTTGCGCCGTTGGTGTTCTTGGTTATGTAACGCCAACCGTAGTTCACTGCTATGCACGGCTCTGTGGGGTATGCGCCGTCTATATTTGCAATGCAGGTGAGGTAAACGGGATACGTGGTGTTATTGAGAACGCCGTTGTCTTTGTTATCGTAGCTCCACTGTGCATAGAGGGTGGTGGGACCATCGAGGCGCAACGTTCCCGTATTTGCACCATGTTTTATTTCACCCGTAACGTTCTCCATCCAACCGATAATATCGGAATTATCGTGGTTTACTCCTGTTGCGCCTGTACCGCCCTTCTTCGCCTCGTTGTAGAAAACTGTGTTGGAAACAACGGTTCCGCCATCAGCACGAACGACAGCAGTTAAAATATAGCAATTCTTATGATCATTTATACCGTCCTCATGGAAGAAATCGTTTGAACAAAAGGTTACTTCATAACCCCAAATCGCATAAAGAGTAATATCTGAGGTCGGTGTGAAAGTTGTTCCTGCGGAATAAACGTCATCACCATCCGGAGATGTGCTCCAACCCATAAACACTGCTGAGGTTCCGGGACCGGTAAATGCGTTTGCACTCAGAGTAATACCGCTTCCCTTGGCAACAGTCTGCGCTGCCATACTTCCGGTGCCGCCATTGGCGTTGTAGGTAACGGTGTATGCAGGAGTTACGGTTATAGTTGAGTTGTCACGCAGACAGTAAAGCTCCCCTGTAGCTTTATCTTTCCAATAATAGTAGCAAGTTATTACCGCTGTTCCTTCGGAGTTGCAAGTAACATTGCCGCTATTGTCAACGCTTGCAACTTCGGGGTTACTTGATACCCAACGATAGTCCGTACTTTCATCATAGCGATAGTTGTTGCGCGGTGTTGCTGTGAGTTTTATTGTACTCATTCCCGCAATCCCGCTATCTTTTTTAGGAGAAACAGTCATACCAACATTTATTGTTGACTTGCTATAAAGTGTGAGGAGCCTATCTGCCGATGAATCTCCATCATCGGACTGTTGCTTTGACCAAGCTCCGGAAGTAGTAACATGGACTCTTTTTATACTTGTTGTTATACCTTTGTATGCTATTATCAAGCTGTAAGTACTGTCACCTGCATATGTCCTGTCAAAAGTGAACCATGCTTTCGACGTTCCACTGGTATTGACACTACTCTGCGCTTGAAGTCGCGTATCATTTGTTAGATTAAATCTGTCAGCATGATACCACGCAAGATAACTTTGACCATTATTATTTGTCCAAGTGTAGTCTTCCTCGCTTCCGTTAAGTTTCCATTTAATGGACGCCAATTTGCTATCAGCTACTCTCAAATAAGGAGCACTGTTATCCGGCGCAACATTAACTGTAACTTCCGTGCTACCTATATCATTTCCGTTGCCTTTATTGGTCATAGCATAGCGGGTTTCAGCAGCAGGGCTCGTCGGTGCTTTTCTTGTAACAATATATTCAGTGCCGTTGGAAAGTTGGCTACGAGTAACGGCTTTCCAAACGCTCATTGTTAAGTCCTGTCCGATTTCATTCATATGATTAGAATCAAGACTTGCAAGCACAGTTATGCTCTTGCTCGTTTTAAGCTCATAATTTTTGCCGCCATCAGTCCATGTAAATGTACAGATAATATTTGCTGTACCTTCTCCTTGAGTAGTAACATAACCGTTGGTGGGATTTACCGTAGCAACAGCCGTATTGTCGGATGACCATGTAATGGTTTGATTAGAACCATAGGTGTATCCGGTATAATTTGTTGGTACAGTAGTGGCATAAGTCGAGTGTGTCGTCAGATTACCAAGGTTATCATTCAGAACAGCCTTATACTGAATCTTGTCTCCACTGATAACTTGATTATTGCCCGATATTTCAATAGAAAGTTTTAGATCCTGCTTCTCGAACAAATAAGTATTTGTTGCTTTGTTTTCCAGACTTCCGCCTTTACTTATAGCAGTCCAATATCCTTCATCTTTATAGTAAGACAAAATCTTATCGTTAGTATTGGCTCCATATACGAGTTTTGTTTCTCCGGTATTCGTATTGACAACCTGTACATCCTTAAAGGTATACCAACCGCTGAGTGAACCGTCATTTTTGGGTTTGGAGGTAACGCCGCTGATACGGTACTTGTCTTTTACGCCGCTTATCGCACCGGTATAGTGCCATGCAAGATAACGGTTGTTAGCCTGATTGCGCCAATACCAACCTCTGTCGGCACTAAGCGACCAAAGCTCGTTAGAGCTGACATTACTATTTATATAGTAGGGCATACCTACCGTACCCTTAGAGATAGACTGCTCCCTGTATCCGGGGTCACTGCCGTTAAGATTCAAAATGCGCACGGTATTATTGTCTTTAGGTGAGCTTATAATGTAAGTTCTCCCGGCACTTTGTATATATGCCGGTGCCCAGACGTTCGAGATAGTAACCGACTGTCCCGAAACGGTGGTCGCCGTCGTATCGTTGGAAGTGACTGCCGCGGCTGCCTCATAGCTCGTTATGGGTATCATCGAGAAAAGCGAAAATACCATGAGCAGACAAAGCAGCATCGACAGTGCCCGTTTCACATTTGTCATAAGTAAACTCCTCCCCATGTGTTTTGCGTTTGCCGATTTCGATTTTATCGTTTTTGTTCTGCGAAATGCGGCGGATTTTGCGGTTTTCTTCTGATAGGCATAAAGTTTAAAATCCACGTATTTCCACTCACAGAGCAAAAGATTCGGCATTTCTGCCGCAAGTGTAAATACGATTCCAACCTATCATCTTATTTAACATTTATAATATATCAGTGTCACCATTAAATTACAAGTAAACAAATTGGCATTTTTTATCTACGTTTTGGCATTTTGACGATTTACATAATACTTTTTATGGCGGAATTATGGGGTGTTTTGTGCACTTTTTTCGACTTTTCTTCTTGCCTTTTATTTACAAAACAGGGGGGGTGGTCTGTTGGTGAACATTTTGAGTCGGTTTGTCGGTTTGATGTTCAATAATTGTGAAGAAATTTTTGTTAAAAATAACGAAAGTATTTTTTAGTTGATTTTCAGCTTGACGAAGCAGTGAGATGCTTTTTTGGGCTCACCGCAAAGGGTGCGCTGTCGGCGTCTTGTCGACAACCGATAGGACATTTAGTCCGCGCTCTGCCGTTCTGATTAACACTTTTGCAGATTCAAGTACGTCGCAGGCGGCGGACTCATGAGTCCGCCCTACGACGGTGCCGACAGTTTTAATTACTGCTGTGCGGTGATTAACAACGAAAAATCGACCGACGGTGATTAAAACTACTGCCATTGCATTGTAGGGAAGGGTCATGACCCTTCCGCCCGTAGCACACTTAGTTTTAAGAAAGTATTAAAAAAGAAGAACGCAGTGCAGGTTCAGCGGCGGACTCATGAGTCCGTCCTACGACAGTGCCGACAATATAAATAATTGCGCTGCGATAATTTGGAGCGGAAAAATTCGTGCATACGAAAAACGGCACAGCGGAGTACGCCATGCCGATTTCGTTTGCTTTATGCTGTTTTCGTATTTTAGGAGTTAAAGAGCATTTCGTTTGTTGACGGAACCTGATAGCAATATAGTGATCCGTCCGCTCCCGGGTGGGTATTGCAACCGATTGCGGTGTCGAGGAACAGGAAGTCGCCGCCGCCGGCATCGACCTTGCAGGTCGTGTACGATACGGCATAGATCGTGTCCTGATACAGCTTGTTGCCGCAGTTTCCCGCTATCGAGCTGCTCAGCTCATACTCCTCGAAATACAAGGCGGGCTTTTCATAGCTTCTTTTCATTACTTGCCACCTCCGATTGTTCCTTCGACGAGTTTTCCTATCGTTATCGATGCATCTATCGCCTTTTCCGTCGCCGCTATCTTTATGCTTCCTGCGGGTGCGGATTTCAGCACGTCTTCCGGCTCCGTCGGTTCAACGTAGGTGTAGCCCTCTCCTGCGGGGATACTCGACAGCTGCGCCGCCGCGTAACCGCACAGCTCCGTATCCGCTATGAGACTTGCACTCTGTGCCGTACCCTTTGCATAGGTCACCTTCACGCTTGTCACCGATACGATGCCCGTGCCGTTATTAACGATTACTATCTTGCCGTCACTTGCCGTCACCGCATAGTACATTTCGGTGCTGCTGTTTACGCCGATCGTCTTGCCGTTTACCGCTACCGATACCGCCTTGCCGTCCGCGCTCTTGAGTCCGATATGTACACCGACGACATTGCTCATATTGCTCAGCTTAAACGCTATGCCCTGTCCCGTCGCAAGATATACTTCGTTCTTCGGTCCGTAGTTCTTGTAATCCTCCGCTACGCTCGAGGTCGTTATCTTATGGTCCACTACCAGGTTGCCCTTAGAGTCTACCTTGTAGCTGCCGTCTGCGTTCTTCGCGGGACGTCCGTCGATATACACCGCTCCCGATACGCTGCCGTTTGCACTGTTGAAGCTGTTTGCCGAAATCAGTGCGTCTCTGACGTCGATGTACTGTGCGTTGTATTCGCCGTCCGCTGCGTAGATGTCGCCGTAGGTCTCGTTCAGCTTATTGTTGTATACTCTGATACCGTCCAGTATGAAGCTTACGCTGCCGAGTCTTGTTCCGTCGGCTGCGGTGAGGTCAAGTGCCGTCGAGTATGCGACCTCGATCTTCACGGTGTAGGTGCCGTAGGCAAGAGACGTTTCCTCGAATACGGGGATCTGCCAATAGCTGTCCGCCGATCTCGTCGATATCATCTGCTTCATGCCGACCATTTTTCCCTGCGCGTCGTATACGCTGACCTTGAAGCCGCCCTGCGACGCAGTCGTTGCGGAGTAGAGCTCAAAGCCCGTTCCGGTGAAGGTGAACTGTGCGGTCGCGGTATTGCCGCCCTTGGCGACGGTGACGCTCATCGCCTTGCCGAGTGAGTAATTGGTGTACTCGCCGTAGGCTGCGTCGTAGCCGTATACGCCTTCGCCTGCCGTCTGCTTTATCGCCGCTATTGCCGCATCGGTCTTGCCGTCGTCGTACACCGCTTTCCAATCGCCGCTGTAGCTTACGAAGCTGTCCTCATAGTATACGCTCGTTGCGGGGATGATGTTGACCTCGGCATATTTATAGCCGCTGTCGACCTTTGCGGAGTAGTATACGCTGTCCTTATCTGCAAGCAGCTTGTTTGCCGTGTAGGTCAGTTCGTCATCGTTCAGTACCGCAGTACCGTACTTGGTGTCGGCGGATTTTGCGCCCTTAAACTCATCGCTGCCGCTGATTCCGGTATTGAGCGTCGTTTTGGGTGCGCTTGCGCTTATGCCGGATGCGTTGCCGACAAGCTCTATCGTTACGGGGAGACCGAAGTCAAGCACCGTATCGCTTCCGCTGACGCCCGCCTTGACGATTACCGTCACATAGCTCTCATAGGTCTTGCCGCCGAGAGTATAGCTGAGCTTCAAGGTGACGGAGGTATCCTTGCCGTTAAACGTAAGCTTTGCCGTTCTGCTCGTTGCGTCACCGAGAGTCGCTCCGTCGGCTTCGTCGCTGACGACAGTCCATGCATAGCTTCCGCTCGCCATATCGAGGTCTGCCGCGCCGATGCCTACGGGCTGCGCCGTGAGGCTTAGGGTATCGTTCGGGTTAATGCCGTTTATGAGCTTATAGTCGGGGTACGCCCCGGTCTCGGTGTCGACGGTGTCGCTGCCTATCTGAATGTCGACAAATGCGGTGACGGAGGTTATCACAACGGAGTCGGAGCAGTAGGTAACGCCGTCTTTGACATATGCCGCAGTGAGTGTCGCCGTGCCGCTCTGGGAGCCGAGGGACAACGTTGCATCACTGCCGTTGCCGGAAACGGTGAATACCGAGCTGTCGGAGCTCGTCCATACCCACGCGCCGCCTGCGGGAAGTGCCGCAAGAGGTACGCTGCTGTAGGTCACGGATACGTCCTTGGTAACGTTTGCAACGAAATTGTCGATGCTGTAAGCGTCGGGGTAGTAACCGTCGATGCAAATGTCCGCACTGTAGATAATATTGGTGACGGTCGCGGTATCGCTCATGGTGTAGGTCGTGCCGTCAAGCTCCGTCCAAGTCAGCGTCATGGTGATATTCGCTGTACCGCCCTGGCCGCCGAGGACAAGGTTTCCGTCGGAATCGACCTTTGCGACCGCTTCGTTATCGCTTGTCCAACTTACGCTGCGGTTCTGACCGAAAGTATAGCCGGTAAAGGAACCGTAGCTTGCAAATGCGTTATCGGTGAGAATGTTTTCGTTTCTGCCCGTGCTCGTCATCGTCGGTGAGTTGAGCATATTGTCGGAAACGTTATAGCTGAAACTCACCGCAGTGCCCGCGGTGCCGTTATAGAAGGTCTGCTCCTTGCTCTGATCGAGGATCTTGAGGAAGGTATCGGCACTTGCAGCCGCATAAAGTGTGACGAGGTTACCGGCATCGCTGCCGTCGTGTGCATGGTCTGCGTATCGGATACCGCGGAAGCTGTATCCGCTTACGACGTCGTCCCAGTTATTCTTGTTCGGGACATCGTAGAAGAAGCTCAAATATCTGTCGGAGTTGCCGGGGAATACCGAGCCGTAACGAATATAGCTCTTATAGGAAGTGTTACTGTCAAGCGGAGAAATGGTATTGAAGCTGTACCAATCACTGAAGCCGCCGGAAACGCCGTTCAGTCCGACGCTCTTTCTGACACCGGTGTCGTATACATCGGGTGTATAGAGTGCAGGGAAATAATAACCGAGGTACAGGTCACTGTATTTGTAGTTCTGCCATTTGATCTCCGACTGCGTTGCGGTGGTCTGCTGCCAGAATGCAGCCTTATAGCTGTCGGCTTCGGGAACGACCGTAACGCCGTCGGACGCCGTGGTCGATGCTATCGCAAAATACGGTGCGCCCTGCGTACCTCTTTGCAGAGTCGTTTGAAGCAGAACAAAGTCGGCTATCGGGTTTCCGTATACCGCACCTCTCCTCGAAGAACCTATGCCGCTGCCCTCCGGACTTGAGGTCTCACTGCCGTCGGTTGCCATGAGGACTATGTTACCCTGCTGATCGCTGCTTCCCGCGGGAAGGTTCTCGTCACTGCCGAAGAAGTAATAGCTTGCGCCGTCGGTTGCCGTTGTCGCAACGTAGAGGTTCTTGACCGTTGCCTGCAAATTTGCGGCATCGCCCGTCGGTACGCTCTTGAATATGCTTATGGGAACGCTGCTTGCGACAACGTTCTGACCTGCCACCGTATAGTGAATGTGATCCGTTGTATATGCGTCGGCAAGAACATACTGGTTCTCGTATCCGCTGCGCTGAGTGCCAAGCTGATCGCTTACGGGAATGTATCCGAAGGAGTAGCCGTCAATGGGATCGACCGTCATGTAATCGCCGTCGATATAGTCGGTCGCATTCTCCGCAAGCCATGCATTGACTTCGAGACGGACGCTCTCCATCTTCGCTATCGTCGCTTCGTCGGTGGTGACAGTGTCTCCGCGAGTGTAGCCTATCCACGGAGTAATATCGAAGAAGTATATCTCTATTCCCTTTGCATGGGCTGCCGAAATGAGCTGCTTATAGGCATTGATTATCTCCTGTGCACTCGGAGTACCGTCAAAATACTGTGCGAGATTGGAGCAGTTGGGGTGCACGATATCGTTGACACCGATCTTGACGAAAACCTTTTTCACACCGGAAAGGCTCAGTGCGTCCATATCGAAGCGGTCAAGAAGCGCATCGCCCTCGAGGGGACCGTCGCCTCCGACACCGTCGGCAAGAAGCTCATTGCCCTTTATGCCCGCACCGAGAACCGCAACGTTTGTCACGTTCTCGCCTCTGAGCTTCGACTGGAGCAGCGAAGGAATGTAGTTCGTGACGGTGGAGTCACCGATGACCATGACGCTGTATGCGCTACTGTCGGTCGTCTTGACCTCAAGGCAGTTGAGCAGCGGAGTGATATTGTAATCTCCGGTATTGGCATCCTGCTTTGTAAGCTTGCCGAGTGCGCCGTATGTCCATTCCTCATTGTCCATCTGATCGCCGCGCCAACAGTAGGATATGCTCCCCGTGAGACCTGCGTCACGGACTTCGCCGGAGTTGGATATGTACGAAGAAAAGACAATATATCCGCCGGAGCTGACCGCGGTTTTCATGGTGAACCAGTCCGTCCAGACATAGCCGCCCTTGGGGATGGTAAACGAAGTACTGCCGTTGACTTTAACGCTCACGGCGGTGTTGCCGTAAATAGCCGTGGCATTACCTTCACCGGGCAGTGCCGCAGTCATCTTCTTGACATTCAGATCCTCCGCTCCGTAGTAGTTAGTGAGCTTGACTCTGAAGGTTGTTCCGCCTGCGGAAATCTGAATCCTGCTGCGGAAGGTCGAGTTTGTCGAGAAAAGACCGCTGCCGGTAAAGTATTTATCGACAAGTGCCTCTTTCGTCTGTTCGCCGTTCAGGTTCGTCATGGCAGTGTACCACGACGTTATAACGCCGGAATTTTCATAGCTCTTTGCCTCTGCCGTGCCGCCTATCGCCGTGAACGGTATGACCGTCAGCAGCGAAAGGAGCATAAGAAGGCTGAGGAAAAGCGAAAATCCCCTCTTTAATTTGCTCATAGACAGGTACCTCCGAATGTAGATTGCCAAATAAAAGTCAAGCCGAAGTTAGGCTACTTTTACGATTAACATAATATCAAAAACATCTCCCTCTTTCAAGCTTTTTCTCCTTTATTTTTCAACTAATTTTCACTGTCCGGACATAAGCGTTTTAGGGTATTTTGCATAGTTTTACACTATATATAATAATTCGATGTCGGGAGCTTGGTTTCTTTAGTTTTTTAACACAAAAACTGTATTAAAAAACCCTGTTCCGCAAAAGCGCGGAACGGGTTCGATATTTTACATTATTCGGGCACCGATATCTCCTTTATCACGAAGGTATTACATTGAATTTGTGCTTTTTCATGCAAATACCGCAGCCGATGCATCTCTCGATCTCCTTGCGCATCGGTGCGGCATCATATCCTCCGCCTGTTTTTTGTTGCCGACCATCATTTCCGTGGCAATATAAGAATAAACTCCCACTTAAAGAAGTGAGAGCTTTAAATCTTATTCACTTTTTCTTTCTTTGCAGCAGTTCTTTAATTACTCCGAGCAGGTAGTCGAAGCTTTCGAAGTGCAGCAGCTTTGAGCCTGCGACATAAATGCAAACACCCAAGGGCACCTGAATCAGCAGCGTCAGCCAATTTGCAAGCTTTAGGAGCTGCACACAATACACGATACCCGCCATTGTACACGACAGCAGCATCGACGGCAGCATATCGGATATCTGCTGCCTGTAAGTGTAATCAAGCAATTTGCGGTTCGGTGCGGCATTGACGGCAAAGCTGAGGAGTGCAAAGGCAAGCATACTCACTGCCATAACAAACGGACCGAACCACATTGTCGCAAAGAGTATCGCAAAGCCGATGAGCTTTTTAATTATCTCAAGCTTCAAGTACACGTCGCTTTTGCCGAGTGCCTTTATCGCATTGAGGTTTGCGGTTTGCAGCGGCAGCATCGCATAGTAAATGCTGAAAACCACAAGATAGGGCACACTCGGCAGCCATGCATCCGACAGCAGCACCGAAACGAGCGGCGTCGCACAGGCGGCAATGCCCATCATCATGGGCCACATTATATACGAGCTTATGCGTATTGACCTGCGTGTCATCGCTTTGACGGTCGCAACATCATCCTGTGCCGATGACATCGCGGGAAAGAGTGCGGTGTCTATGGCTGTATTGATATTGCACACGACGGTATTCGGTATCATGTAGCCTCTGTTGTAAAATGCAAGGCTTTTTGCTGAATACAGCTTACCTATGACGAGTTGGCGCAGGTTGTTGTATATTGTATTGATTATCGAGGAAACAAGCAGCTTCCAACCGAAGGTAAACAGTCCCTTGAATCGGCTGAAGGAGAAAGCGAAATCCGGTCTCCATTTCACGACAAACCACAGTATCACCGTATTCACAAAATTCGCAAACAGATTCTGTGCTACCAATGCCCATGCACCGAAGCCGCTGTACGCCATCCATATTCCCAGTATTGCCGAACCCACCGTACCGCCGATAGATGCGTAAAAGGATTTGTTGAACAGGAGATTTTTCGCAACATACGCATCCTGTACGTTCTTGATACCGGATATGACGAGTGAAAGACTCAGGACTCGGACAAGAGGAACAAGCTCCGGCTTAGCGTAGAAGTCGGCTATTATCGGCGCGGCGAAGAACATGATGAAGTATGTAATGATGCCGACCGCTATATTGAAGTAGAACACCGTCGAAAAATCGAGGTTGTCCGCATTCTTTTTCTGTATAAGCGCGTTGCCCAAGCCGCTGTCGACAAATACGGTCATTATTTCCATAAAGACCGTGAGTATCGCAACGGTGCCGAACACGACGGGATCGAGCAAGCGTGCAAGGATTATAGAGACGACAAAGGTGACGATCTGAGCTCCGAATCTCGCCATAAAGATCCATGTGAGTCCCGATACCACCTTAGTCCTGTTGTTTTGTGCTTTGTTGTCCATCAGTCACTCCGTGAGCTATGGTATTTATCTCGACTCATATATTTGTCATTAGTCTTTATGACTGATATGTTTACGCAATTCTCGGTACTTTATCATATCCAGTAAACGTATTATGCGAAAATGCGAATAGAGATAAAAGCCAAATTTTCCATACTCTTTATACGCTCTTCTCATTCGCAAGTTGCCGTCACGAAGGCGTTTATCCCAGTGAGTCGATTCATAGTGATGAATACTATATGTTTTGTCTGTAATACTCAGCTTACCTGTTTTATAATGCATGGGGCAAAAGTATTCCATTGGATATATATATATATATATATATATTGTCTGCATTTCCGTAGGTAATAGTTTGCAATTTGTCTTCATCAACAAATCCATGCTCTTTCAAAAAGTCTGTTTGATATTTCACACACGGTGTCGTATTTAAACTTCCGTCATTATTAACAAAGGAAAGTCCATCATAACATTCAAGCATATCTCGGATTACCGGCATTTCGGCTTCTGCTCCAAATCCAAGCCCTGTATTAACCCCTCCGGTGCAACCGATTCCCATAAAAACGTTGTTCCCAAGCAAATCATCAATACTTTTTATAAGTTCAACATCGGTATCAAGATATATTCCGCCATATTCATGAATAATATCGAGACGAGCATAGTCAGAAACAAACGCCCATTTTTTATTCTCGTATGCCTGCCTCATATATTCGTTTTTGCTAATATCGTAATTCGTCTCATCCCAACGCTTTATCTCGTAATCAGGGCAAAACTTTTTCCAACTTTCAATGCACTTTTTGCCTAAGTCACTCATTTCATTTCCACCAAACCAACAATAGTGTATAATCTTAGGTATCATGAACATTGCCTCCTTTAATCTATGTGATTTCAGTCTCTGCAATACAGGTCTCTTGTATAGAGCTTGTCCTTAACATCGTCCAATTTGTCGTCCGCTCTGTTGGCAACTATGACATCGGCTCTGCGTTTGAAGTCCTCAATATCGGAAATGACCTCCGTGCCCTCAAACTCGGAAGCGTTTAATGTCGGCTCATAAATGACAAGGTCGACGCCATTTGATTTGAGTCGGGATATAACGCCACGTATACTCGACTCTCTGAAATTATCCGAATTTGCTTTCATCGTCAGTCTGTAAATACCGACCGTGCCGCCATCGGCTTTACGCTCTATCATTCTTGCGATATGATCCTTGCGTTCGTCGTTTGCGGCGACGGATGCACTGATTATCTTATTCGGAATATTGCCGTAGTTGGCGACAAGCTGCTTTGTATCCTTCGGCAGGCAGTATCCGCCGTAGCCGAAGGACGGATTGTTATAGTGCGTACCTATCCTCGGGTCGAGGCAAACACCGTCGATTATCTGCTTTGTGTCAAGACCGTTGAGCTCACAGTAGGTGTCAAGCTCATTGAAGTAGCTCACTCTCACCGCAAGGTATGTATTGGCAAAAAGCTTTATCGCTTCCGCTTCGGTTGCATTGGTAAAAAGCGTCGGCACATTTTCGTCCTTTGCCCCGTCGGTAAGCAGCTTTGCAAAGAGCCTTGCATCCGCTTCGGTAGCGGCACCGCCCTTCGGCAAGCCGACCACGATGCGGCTCGGGTGCAGATTGTCATACAACGCCTTGCCTTCACGGAGAAACTCCGGTGAAAACAAAAGCCTTTTGCAGCCGAATTTCCCTATGACGCTTTCGCTGTAGCCTACCGGAACGGTCGATTTTATAACGACCAACGCATTCGGATTCACCTTTTCCGCCGTTTTGAGCACCGACTCCACGGTCCGGGTATTGAAAATGTTGAGCTTGGGGTCATAGTCCGTCGGTGTGGCGATTATTATGAGCTCCGCATTTTTATACGCACCTTCCGCATCGGTAGTTGCGGTCAGTGAAATGGGCATATTGAGATATTCGCTTATTTCCTTGTCAACTATCGGAGATATGCCCCTGTTTATCTTTTCGGCTTTTGCGGGAGTTGTCGTTACCGCGACAACGTCATTATGCTGTGCCAGCAAAACGGCTTGGGCAAGTCCCACATATCCCACACCTGCAACAGTTATTCTCATATTCTTACCTTCTCAGATAACCGTCGGATAGTCGTTTTTCTTACCTTCGGCATAATCGAGGATCATTTTCGCCTCCATGCCGAAGCGTTTTTCGACGGTCATGAATTTGTCAATCGCCGTTTTATGGGCATTTGAACGTATTTTGTCGATTGTTTCCGCATCGTTTTGTAAGGCGATGAGCATTTCGGCAGCTTCCGCTTCCGTGTCGTAAACAAGGCAATTGACACCTTTATCGATAAATACGTCAACGGAATGATTGTTATTCGTCAAAACAAGGCTTCCCTCGCCCATTATCTCGTAGAAAATATTGACTCGGTTCCACTCCCCCGTCAGCAGACTCGCAAATGAGTTCCTCGCATACCTTCTGCAATCACCTTGAGATTTTCCGCCTACGAAGTGGACATATTCGCTCACTCCGTATTCCTCTGCGACCCTTAGCGTCTCATTGTACATGGTCTCGTCGTCAACGGTGCCGATAAGGTACAGATGCATCTTGCAACCTCGCTTATGCAGCTCTCCCAGTATCCTCGCACTGCGATCCTGCCGCTTCACCTCGGCTATCCTGCCTATGTGCGACAGTGCCATCGGGTCAAATGCATCCGGATAGTTTGCTGAGTCTCCGGTATCCACAGGCGGCTGAGTATCGGGTATCATTACCGCAGAACGCCAAAAGTAGAAATCGAATTTCTTCTTTTTAATGCCGAGGATGTCATACAGCTCATCGGCACGGCTACCGTCATTCGTCGCAAGAATAAAGCTCTTTTTGCCGAGCATCGAGAGCGTTATATAGGTGTAGTCCTTCAGTGCCTTCCACCATCGTCTTATGCCCTTGGGCACGGTTTCGAGTACGTTTGCCATCTCCTGCGTACCGAACTGACGCAAGCCGCAGGGTATGCCGAGCTTTTCGGCGGCACGGACACCCATATGACTGCCCTCCGACATACCGTAAACGAAATCGTAATGCCGCTTTTTCAGCAGCTTTTTCGTCTCTCTGTACATCAAAAAAGGCAGTTTAAGCTTAGACAAAAGCCCGTTTTTCTTAATCTTTATATGTATCAGATTTTCCTTTTTGAAATGTTCGCTTTCTATAACGGTCTTATCCTGCGGCGAAAACAGAAGTATGTCCACCGTGTGTCCCTGTTCGATGAGTATCTTGAACGGAAAATAAAATGCAGGCAAGCCCGATAGAGTTTCATCGTTCATCCCGCCGAGTATCGTCTCAACGGCAGGATTGTCAAACGCTATGTATAGTATTTTCATGGTTAGCGTTTCACCTTTTGTTTAACCTATAATAAGTATAGTAGTCATCTTGAACTACTATCGTATAGTTTTCGAGAAGATTCAGCATTTCTCTATCATCCTCCCCGACATTTGTCACTATCCAAAGAGGCTCATCGTTTTTAACGTATTCGAGAAACTCTCCATACACGTTTCTTTGCTCGGTAGTCCACCATTTTTGAAGCGTATAATATTTGTAGCATGGTGTGATATCGGCATTTACATAGAAATCCGCCAAAACTCCAAAGCCTATTACGGAGTTTCTTTCATCTTGCGGTATTATCTGCATACTTTCGTGCGTCTGATTATACTGTTGGTTTGAGATTCCCGATATGTATGTCTTGTATATAGGTGCTCCAACGCTGTATGCACTGAACAACGCAAAAATCGTTACTATCAAAGTTGCACTTATCGCAGCGATTTTTTTGCTCTTTACAAAGCTCAGAATATTCTTAACATCCGCATCGGGTAATGCCACTGCGATTGCTATCGCAAAAAGAGGCGCACCCAAGGTAAAATAGTGCACGTAAACATTTGTGTACACCAACATGGCATAAGTCACTGCAGTTGCCGAAAGCAGTGAAAAGTACAATCTGCTCTTAGTTCGTTTCCCGGCTATTGCAAACACTGCTGTTGCAAAAACACCCGGTGCATACATTACAATATAAAACGGTAGCTCCGCAGAAAAAATTGCAGAATGAGTGCTTTCCTTTGCATAAATCAAATTGTACAAAAACGTCGCATAGAGCATATCGTAAAGGGCGTTATTGGCATAGTAATACCAACATATCGGCAATGCAGCAACGGCAATACCCAATAGTCCGGCAAGCAGATTTGCTATAATATTTTTCCATTTCTTCGCTGCAATCAGTGCAATGCCTGTGCAGACAATAAGCACACACATCGTTATTGCGTTATTCAGCCTTAGAAACGCAAGGATGCCTATGATAATTCCGTAGGCAAAGGCAAGTATTGGGGGATGCTCCGCTTTATTCGATTTAAGAAATAAGACTTCGCAATAAACCGCTATCAATATAAACGGCATACTGAGTTCTTCGGTTAGGTTGCCGTGCGAAAAGCAATAGAAAAAAACAGTTGCAAATCCGAGCAATGGCAAAAGTGGCTTTGCTTCAAAGCTTTTCACTATCTTTTCAAGCACAAGTATATCTATCCCAAAAAATATGCTCTGAAGAATACACACGCCTGTTCTACCACCCATGGCATATCCCAAAGCTTCAAGCCAAAACAGGACGGGTCCTTTGTGGTCAAACAGATCCACGTAGCACATTTTTCCCTCAAGTATTCCTTTACCCGTCAGTATAAAAATTGACGAATCCAAGCAGTTGTAATGCGGGTACAGCGGACTCGTGCAGCCTGAAAAGACAAGCATTAGAGCAAATGCCGATAGCATCACTAAGAATATGTGCTTAACACTTTGCAATCTATTGCCGTTTAAACAGCTCATCACTATTTCTCCCTTTTCGTTCATAGCAGTTGTAAATCGCAATTCCGAGAATAAGCGGAATATATATGTAATAGTCCAATCCTTCAAAAAAAGTTCTCGCAGTTGCGAAAACGCATAGTGCAAACGGCAGGCTCCCTCTTACTTTGGCAAGTGATGTTATAAAAATAAGTGCTACAAGAAATGTTCCTATAAGCCCGGTTGATACAAGATATGCTGCATATACCAAATGTGCTCCAATCGTATCGCTGTGAAGCTCCTCGTACATAAAGCCGTTGCCGAATATTTTTCCGAAAGCATCACTACCAAGGAACATATTCCAAGCGTTTCTAATTCCTTCTTCACGTCCCGATGTTGAATCTCCGTCAATAAGGCGATTAAAATCGCTGTTTTTTATGGCAATATAGCCGAGTACTGCAGCAATTATAAGAACAACAACACCTATCAAGGCTTTCCACGGATTTTTAAGGTACAGATTATAAATATTCAACGCAAATATCGTTATAAGTGCAGCTATCGTACAAAGAAATGCACCTCTACACTGGCTGTAAATAAGTGCATAAGCTAAAAACAGGGTCATAACCCCATATATAACCTTATGTTTTCCACCCTTTATGATATATACAATTCCCAACACCGTACTCAAGCCGAAAACATAAGCGTTTTTATTTCTGTTTACGTGAATACCGTTGAAGATCAATTTGCCGTTTTGAGCCAAAGTAGGATCATCATACGCATTATATCGGAAGAATATGATTGCACAAAGCACTGCCGCAAAGAAGCAGCTCATCACAATAAAGTGAACTTCCCTTTCATTCCACTTAGTTCCCGTCGCAGTCCAAAACATAAGTAAATACAGTATCGCCGCACCGCCAATCATAAACTCGTCACTATTCCATGAATTGAGCAGCAGGACAATCACAAAATAGATTGCGGTTGTTAATGCTATATTTCGCATAGCAGAGCTTATCGTCCCGTAATTTAGCATACGAATCAAAAGCACCGCAATCATGATAGGTCTGAAAACCTGTGTAACGATTTCCGGTACTCTGTTGTAAAATATTTGCGAAACGATGGTAAAAAACACCGCAGAAACAACCAAACACGATATAGACAGTTTTTCGCTTTCATTGTATTCACTTGTCATACGCAAGTCATGCATATATCTTCTCCAGTGTTTTTGCGACTGAGTTTACGTCAAATCTTTCTTTTACCTTTTCGGCGGAGCTTATGTCTCTTTCCGGTGCGGAAAGGACTGTTTTTGCCCATGTCTCATCACTTTCCGACAGCGGCAAATAGGTCGTTCTGCCGTCTGCATTCGTATCCTTCGGTACAACATCCGAGGCGACGCAGACAAGTCCCGATGCCTGTGCCTCAATCATTGCCATTCCGAAGCCTTCGTATCTCGACGGGAACAGGAAAACATCCATCGCCATATACGCATTTTCAACGTCGCTCATTGCTCCCGTAAACACCGTTTTATCCGAGATACCGAGGCTCTCGGCAAGAGAACGGACATTGTCCTCAAGCTCACCGTCTCCCGTAAGCAGGAGTGCCGAGTTCGGTCTCTCCTTGCAAAGCTCGGCAAAGGTGCCGAGGATCTTTTCATGATTTTTCGCCGGATTAAAGTGCCCGACGTGACCGACAACGAATTTATCCTCAAGACCGTACTTCTTTCGCATTTTCTCCCGCACTGCGGCATCAAACGCAAAGCGGTCGCAATCAATCCCGTCCGGCAGAACCGATGCCCTTGCGTCGCTCATTATGCTTTCACCGAAAACATAGCGGCACGCCTTTTCGGAGCAGCCCAAAAGCACCGTGGCATTGCGGCGTATCATGTGCCGCATCGACGCTTCATAGGCAAGGCGAGGCAACGACCGCTTTTCTCCGGTATGTGCATTGTGTGCATGGGCAACTCTGAGCTCGACTCCGCACTTTTTTGCGGTTTTCAGCATGAGTCCCGAATAGAAAAACACATGACTGTGCACTCCGTAGATATCGCTCTCAGTTTTCAGAATATGTTCAAGATTGTTCGTGAGGCTCATACTCGGATCAAAATAAAACAGTCTCGCACCCAAGCTTTTTGCCTCATCGTCCATGAGCGAAGGCTTGCCGGAGGTGAGTGCAAAATCAAATTGATATCGGTCTCTGTCAATACGGCGGTATATGTTCATCACGAAATTCGCAACGCCGCCGGAGTCGAGAGACGCCAATATGTGAAGTATTCTTTTCGGCTTATCCATACTTCTCCTTTGCCGCTTCCGCAAATTCCGAGTAGAATTTGCGGCGTTTTTTTGCCAAAAGCTCTCGGTCGAAGTCGCCCGCACGTTTGAAATTCTCACGTGCGGCTGCGCTCATTTGTTCCTTCGTTACACTCCCGAGAAGCCGTGCGATCTCCGTCGTATTCTTTTTTCCGAACACGGCGGTGTCATTCAAAAGCTCGGGCATACCGCCCGTTTTAGACGCAAAGCACGGAAGTCCCCTGCTCATCGCCTCAATCAAGGCTCTCGGCATACCTTCCGTAAGACTCGGCTGTATGTAAACGTCGAGGTCATCGAGCCAGTCGAACATTTTATCATGCGGAATACTGCCCTCGAACACGACCTGATCCGCAACGCCGAGACGCTCTGCCAGCTCTTTCAGTGCCGTATTGTCGCCGCCTCCGGCAAGGCGGTACTCGAAATCCGTCCTGCCCTCGGCTTTGAGCCTTGCCAACGCCTCTATCACGAAGCGTTGACCTTTGAACGCAACGTTCACCGCCGCGGCGGTGCCGATGCGGAGCTTGCCCTCGTGCGTCTCGATTTTTTCAAGCCGTTTTTCGAGAACCTCCTGTGACACCGGTTGAAGCTGCACGTCGGATATTGCCGCCTGCTTACCGTCCGTCGGATAGCGTCGCTGAAGAAATTCTTCCGTAACGTACACGGCATAGTCCGCGTGCTTCATGCTGCGTCTCATACTGTGCCATGCAAACGGTGCCATCACCTTGCCGTATATACTGTGATTCCACAGGCTGTCCCACGGGCAGCCGACCGCCTCCGCAAGCACCGGTTTGCCAAGCTTATTGCAGTATTTTATCGCTATCGTGCCGCTTCCCGAACCGAGTCTTGCTATTACCGCTCTGTCCGGTGTTATATTATCCGTAACGGTTTTTTTCAGCTCTATGCGTTTTTTCAGACTCAAAAAGCTGCGTATGCTTGCCTTTGTATCGGGCAGGAAAATCACGGTAATCCGAGGGTCCGTTATCTTATTCATGCGACCGAGTGCCTCGGTATCGTCCGGAGATATGGGAGAATGACGCATGATTAGGGTGATGCCGTCAAACAGCTCAAGGTATCTGTCAAACACACTTTGGGAGAAAGCGGAGCCGACGTAGTAGTTTCCGTCCCTATCCTGTGCGACCTTGTCTTCATATACAAACAGCAGCTCCATGGCTCACCTCATTTTCCGAAATATATAGCTTCAAGTCTGTCTATCACATTGTCGATTGCAAATTTTTGCAGTCCGTTCAGGTTCTCCGCGCTGCGGTCAAGCTCACTATTCATCGCACTTGCGATGAGCTTTGTCAGCTTAGCGACATCGTTCGGTGCGAAAAGGCACTCCTTTGTTACAAGATCTCTCGAGCCTCGGATATCCGAGCAAATGACCTTCTGTGATGCGGCTATTGCCTCCATCACAGATACGGGCAAGCCCTCCCTGTAGGACGGGTGCACGAAAAGGTCGAAGGTCTTATAAAGCTCCGCAACGTCGCTTCTGTAGCCCAAAAGCAGCAGCTTGACATTAAGCTCCTTTGCCCTTTCTTCCAGTGCGTTTTCAAGCTCTCCCTTGCCCGCTATTGCATAGCAGACATTGCCTCGGTCAAGCTTCGCTATGGCTTCGATGACCGCCCTGTGATTCTTATTCTCGTTCAGCTCACCGACGGAGAGTATCGCAAAGCTGTCCTTCGGTACGCCTATCTCCGCTCTTTTGACGGCTTTGTCGACGCAAACGGAGGCAAACCTGTCTATATCTATCCCGACTCCGGGTACATACTCCACCCTTTTTGCCGGCATTTTCTTTTGTGCCAGTGCGTAATCCTCACTGTTTATCGTTATCAGCACATCGGTAAACCGTGCGCAAAAGCGTTCTATCGGGTAAAAGATAAGCCAATTCTTTTTCGGCGCACCCTTAAAAAAGTGGAAGCCGTGTGCCGTGTATATCACGCGAAGTCCTTTTTTTCTCGCCTTGCGGCAGGCAAGTCTCGCGCACATTGCGGCAACCGGAGTATGGCAGTGCACTATATCATAGCCGCCGCTTTCGACTATGCGTTTTAAATGCTTTATCGCTTTGAAGTTGCCGACATTCAAAGGAGAGCGTGAGAAATCCACCTGTATAACCCGACAGCCGAGCTCATGGAAGCACTCCGGCACCGCCCATTCCCTGTCGTTGCAGGCAATGTCAACCTCATGTCCTTCGGCTTTGAGCTTATTTATAAAATCCTTGAAGAATCCCATGGTCGCACCGACCGTCGTCACGTATAGAATCTTCATTTTATCTCCACCAACTCTATAAGTCCGACTCTCGCATTATACATAAACGCAACCGTGGCACCGCCTATCGCGGGTGCCGGCTCCGGCTCCTTTACCGTCACAAAGCCCTTTGTCTTCAGCTCATCCGTTGCGGCGTTTATGTCCTGCACCTCATAGCAGATATGGTACGGCGTCGGTCCCGTGCTTTTGAGTATCCCGTCTACCGGTGTATCATCACCGTCGGGTGCGACAAGCTCCACACGCTCCGCACCGTTTTCGAGAAACATTATTCTTATGCGCCGACTCTCGTCCTTTGTTATCTCGCCCATTGTATATCCGAGCGTGGCAAAGACCTCGGCTGCCTTTTCCAAACGCTTTACCGCGTATCCGATATGATGTACCTTCACAGCTCCGTTATCGCTCCTATCAGCGGAGTCTTAACATCATTTATCTCCGCTTCGTATTCTTTCACGCCGTCGTGCTCGGAAGCAAGGCTAAAGCCCATGGAATCCCACAGTCTTTCAACGGGCTTGTTCTTAGCCGTCGGAACGTAGCTTGCCTTTATCCTGCGAACGCCGTATTTCGCTTCGGCAGACGCCACGGCGTGTATTATCGCGTTTTCAATCTGTCTGCCCATTACGCGGCAGGACATGAGCATATTCTCTATATGCAGCGTATCACCGTCACGCCTTGTAACCATTACGGCGACAAGTCCGCTATCACCGTATCTGTCTGAAACGTTGGCGACGAATATTTCGTTGTTATCACCGTCAAGATACCTCAAGAACTCCGGCATATCCATACGCAGCGTATTGGTGTTGAACTGATTGGTCTTGTTTATGAGCTGAACGGTGCGTTCATAGCATTCGGGAGTTGCCTTATGAACCGTCGTTTTTATATCCAACGACAGCAAATAATCGTCCAACGATGCGGCATTCTCCATTGCCTTATGCCGCTGTGCCTCCAGACGGTACTGCTCGGTTTTTTTGCTGTCCTCCGCCGTCTTTTCCGCTATGTAAAAATATTTATCGTATATCCTCTTTATCGTATCCGGAAGTTTCGCAATGTCTTTCGGAAAGTCCGGCACCGCGACCTCGGGGAGATTGGCGCGCACCGCTTCCCTTTCGACTTCGTTGTCATCCAAAAAGACGAAGGAATCGAGACCGAGATTGAGCTCTCCCGCCATTGCCGCTATATTCCGAAACTTCGGCTCCCAGTTTATCTTCATCGACACAAAGTCGTCCTCTTGCAGCACCATATGCGGATTGTCACGAAAAACAGCCAAAGCGTCCTCGGGATTGTTTTTCGACGCTATCGCAAGCAAAACTCCCGTCTGCCCAATCTCCTTTATCCGCTTCTGGGCATCCCTGTATGCGGCACCGATCAGCGACTCCGACAGGGTAACTCCGTTTGCTCCGTCCTCTCCTGCGACGCCGCCCCACAGCGTATTGTCGAGATCGAGCACAAGCACCTTTTTGCGTATCGGTGCGACGTGCTCCGTAAGCTCGTTTATTGCGGCGGCAAGAGGCTTCAGGCTCTTTATCCCGTAGGGAATCGAGCCCGTGTACCAAAGTTTTTCGGAATAAAAGCTTTTCCTGCCCTCTGCGGCTATTATGCTCTTGAGATCAAATACCGTAATATGCTCCGACTTTGCGATATCGCTCAGCCGTTTTGCCCATTCCGCTTCCCACATAAGCTCAATATTTTCGTCCGATGACGGTCTGATACGGTTCGGGCATACGTCGATATTCGACACGGCAACGGTGCTGTACGGGTAATTCTCCTTAAGCTTCGATATATACGCAAAGCAGCGGTTGATCTCCGCAACACCGTCCGAAAACGTATCGCAGGTCTCGAGCAGGGCATTTCCGTCAAGCAAAAGCAAAATGAGCTTGGGCGAAAACGCCGTCAGTCCCTCATTGCGGCTTAGAGCATAGCTTACCCACTGCCCGTAGCCTTCTGTTTTAAATACCTCATGGCTCCGCGCAACCTCGTCGCACAGCATATCGAGATTAACATTTGACAGTATTGCTATCTTCAAGGCTCTCACCCCGTATTGATCTTATTGCTCCAAATATGCGTAAAAGTCCTTCAGCGTATTCAGCGAGGACAGACTGTCGCTTGGGATATCGACGTCAAATTCGTCACAAATTTCGACCATGAGGCGAAGATGCATCAGCGAATCCCAATCGCCGTTTTTATAGCTTGAATCCATCGAGAGCTCGGATACATCCTTATCGAGTACCTCGGAAACAAAGTCGAGAAATCTCTTTTCCATATCGCTATCTCCCTATCAAATCTTTTTTGCCGGATTGCCGAACACATGGCGACCGTCCCGCACATTGCTTACCACAAAGCTTCCCGCTCCGACGGTAACATCATTTCCTATCTTGATCCCCGGTACGGTACTGACGGAATTATTCAGAAGCGTTCTTTCACCTATGCTCACGTGACCGTTTACGGAGCAGTTGCCGAACACCGTGGTGTAATCACCGATAGAGGCATCGTGTCCGATAAAGCACTGCGACAGCACGGTAACGTAATCTCCCACCGTGACATTGACGGTCAGTCTCGTATCGGGATATATGATGCAGCCCTTGCCTATTTTGCAATAGTCCCCTATATGAGCATCGGGATGAATAAGCGAAACAATGTTCGCTCCCCTGCACTTCAGACTGTCCGTCACCTTTTTCTTAACCGCGGGAAAACCGAGTGCGATGACAAATTCTTCGTTTTCGGAGGGCTGCCAGTCCTTAATGCTTCCTATCACGCCGAAGTCACAGTCGTAGCCCGAAAGAGCATCGGGATTATCGTCGATAAAGCCCTTTATGCTCCATCTCGGCTCTATTGCGTTTATTTCCTTTGCCCAACAAAGCAGCTCTCTGCCGAAGCCTCCGGCACCGACTATTATAAGCTCCTTCATGACTTCACCTCCGTTTTTGCTCATAATTTGTTTATCAAAGTATTATAACATTTAAAGGCAGTAAAGTCAAATACAGCGCAGCATATTCTTTGTAAAACAAAAAACACCCGTATGGGCGTTTTTTTGTTCTATCTTCCGTTCATCTTGCGGCTTATTTCTTTTGCACTTATTACAAGGTCACCGAAGGCGGCAAGTGTCAAGCCGGAAAGGTATGAGCCGACGGTGCCGCCGAGGAATATCCAAAAGCTCTCAAGCGCAAAGGCAAGAATTATCGATACTATTGTTCCGAGAACAAACAAAACATTTGCTATGCTCATCAAAGTATTTCCCGGATTTTTGTAGAAACCGAAGCCATTATCGGACGATGTTTGCCCATAGCTCGGTCTTGAGGTGTATCTGACACTGTTTGCGTTGTTCGTATTTACTTTGGGTGTGTCGGTCTTGACCTGCTCTTTCGGCGGCGGCAGTACCGGAGCATCATTTTTCAGTGCCGGACATTCGGACACGGGGCGAAGTCTTTGCGCTGCCGTCGCAGCGGTATAGCTGCTGCTCGTTGCGAAATATCTCCCGCTTACCCAGACAATTTCTCCTGCGTTTTGAAGCTTTTCAAATTCCTCCGCACTAATAATCTTATACCAACCGCCGCAGCCGTCATTGTGCGGAAACTTGTCCAAAAACTCTCTGCTAACGGAAAATACCTTTGCGCCGTCGCTCACAGTTATTTCCTCCCTGTTATTTTGTGGTTTGTCTGTACAAATGCTGCCATTCGTCCGATTTTTTGTCAATTGATTGCACTTGATAAGATGTTAGAGCGTGACTGAGACCAACTATCGATTTTCAATCATATATCAACGCCAAAACGAGTCTGTTATACTCTCGTAGTGTCTATCTTTTAATACCTCCGGAACAGAGTCTACGGATGGAAACTCATTGGCAATTTGCTCACACAAACAAAAGATAAGCTTTTCACCTATTAAATCTGCATATTTCCCCCTTAAAGCTCTCTCGTACCAAACAACCAAGTCATTTTCCGTTACGATGCTTTGTATGTGACTGCGCCATCCTATTTGTGTGAGTAATGACAAAATTATATCCCTTTCGGCATCTTTACACACAATTATAACTCGGTCGCTCGAAACGCTATTGACAATATTCTCTGCCAGTTCTATATCTAAGCTTAGATGCTTAATTTGAATAGCTGGTCCCCAATTCGAGTACATATCCAACCCTCTATCCGCTGCATTTGTAATGCCGACACGATAAACCTTTGCGTTCTGACAAAATTTCGGATTGGAGTAATCAATGCACATAACAGACCTTGCAAAATCTTCAAACTCAGACAATATCTCGTAATTCTCTTTATCTATTGATATTTCAACCCGCATTTTTAACGATTCCACCAAGGTCGAAAAAAGAGAATATACGACAATTTCATAAACTTTATCAAGACTTCTTCTCAGTCCCGGCTCGTTCCAAAATGAGTCAATAAATTTTTGAATATCAAAATCATCTTTTGTTGCTTTCAAACAATAATCCAATGCGTCTGCCAATTGGGTATGTTTGGTGATGAAGCGTCTGTAAATGTATGCTTCTACCGCTCCATTTGTTCGTCTGTTTTCATCGCCCAACACGTTGAGCAACGTTGGCGGAATTGCTGTTTCGTTAAAAAGATCGTCTTGGAACTTTGCGCTACTTGTGCATACGCGTCCAAGCAGAGCTCTGCTGATATCATCTCTCCAATGCTTGCTTTTCGTACGATAGTCTTCAAGATTGAGCAAATCAATATCTCTAACAACTCTATCGTGATGTAAGATTTCCGCAATTTGGATAGGCTTATAAAGATGCACTCTTGATTTGCGAATGACCGCATCTAAAGCGTTCTTTGCTTCCTCTCTGTTCGACATCAGCAATACCTCCGTTTATCTTTTTTGTCGCTTCAAGTCTTTTGAGGGCAATCATCATTTGACGAGCTACTGCTTCAATTACCGGAACCGCAACCGAATTACCGCACTGCTTTTTCACTTTGCTGTATGGTACAACGATCTTATATGTATCCGGAAATCCCTGTATTCTAAGCATTTCTCTTTCTGTTGGTCTTCGTTCGTCATTGATTAGAATGTAATTTGCCGATGCGCCCGCTCTAAGTGCCGATGAATAGGGATGTGGCGTAACTGAACCCGCAACATTTTCATGAGAAATGTAGGGTCTGGGATAGTTTTTATCTTTCAATCGTTCAACACGTGATTCTCGAATGGTATCACGAACGTAATACTTTTTATCAACATTCTTTTCGAGTATACTTGATAGCGGCTTTCTCTCGGATAGTGGATCCGGAAAAGTAAAATCAACATCATCTAAAAAGCCAACAATAATAATTCGTTCCCTTTTTTGCGGAAGTCCAAAATCCAATGCATTTAAGACTTTCGCATAAACATGATAACCCAAGTCTTCGAGATGCTTTTTTATAATTCTGAATGTTTCGCCGCCATTATGAGCAGTAAGATTTTTAACATTTTCAAGCATAAATGCAGATGGTCTTTTTTCTCTTAATATTCGCTCAATATCAAAAAACAAGGTACCGCTTGTTTCATTCGCAAAGCCTTCTTTTTTCCCGATAATCGAAAATGCTTGGCATGGAAATCCTGCCAGTAGCACATCAAAATCCGGAATATCTTTTGCATCAATTTGAGTGATGTCTCCGCACGGATAATCTCCAAAATTTGCCTCGTATGTTTTACAGGCATCAGCATCGATTTCCGATGAGAAAACGCACTGCCCACCGACAGATTCAAATCCTAATCTAATACCGCCTATACCCGCAAACAAATCAATGAAACTGAAACTATTCCAGTCCATTTTTGCTCCTTTCAGTAGCAATATTTTTCTTAAAAAAGAATATCACTTTTAACAACACATTTCAAGCTCTGTTGCTATCATTATACTGTATCCGTTGCCAAAGTTAAAGTGAAATATCCTTTTGATGTGAAATATGATGCTATGCATCAAGTGAAATGAAATAAATCCACACACGCCTGCAGGCATTTCACATTGCGAAGCAATATTTCACGCACAAAGCGTATTTCACAAATCCCGTCAGGGATTTATCTCGTTGAAAAAAGCACGCCAAAGCGTGCTTTTTTCTGGCGGAGAGTAAGGGATTCGAACCCCTGTGGCGTTGCCGCCTAACGGTTTT
>CAZWID010000002.1:0-33611 GCA_964634065.1 uncultured Oscillospiraceae bacterium
GAAGATCACCGCTATCGACAATGAGAAGCAGAAGATTTCTCTCTCCATCCGTGCAATGAGCGAGCCCGCACCCGCAGAGACCGTTGCCGAACCTTCCGATGACGAGCCCGAAGCGGTCGTTTACGAAGTCTCCGAAAACGGCGACGCTGTCGGTGACGCCGATGTCGACTGATAACTGAACTACGTACCGTAAACACCCACAGGTTTTCCTGTGGGTGTTTTTTGTTGATAAATCAAGAAAATTCAGGACTTTAGCACTTGAAATCGATAAGAAATTTGTGTATAATAAATCGTGGGAGCAGATTATTATGCAACAATTTTCAGACGGAGGTGCGGCTGTGTTTGCTATCGGAGATTATATTGCTCACCCGATGCACGGTGCGGGTGTTATCGACGGCGTTGTAACAAAAAAGATAAACGGTATCGAGCGTGACTATTATGTCCTCCGCCTTCCGGTCGGTGAGATGCGTGTTATGGTTCCCGTGGAAGGCTGTGAGGATATCGGAGTGAGACCGATCATTGAAAGCAACGGGGCGAAAGCGGTGCTTGAGAGCTTTTCCGCGATAGAGGTCTCGATGACGCAGAACTGGAACAAACGATACAGAGAGAATATGGTCAAAATTAAAAGCGGAGATCTTCTCGAAGTAGCGACGGTCGTCAAAGGACTCATGACGAGAGACAGGGATAAAGGGCTGTCCTCCGGTGAGCGAAAGATGCTCCATTCCGCAAAGCAGATACTTATTTCGGAGCTTGTCATTTCGTTGAAAAGCAGCTATGATCAAATAGAGGATTATCTTAACGCCGCTATGGTATAAGGAGCATATATGTCCGTATTTAACAAACTGTTCAGATCAAAGGATAAGGAGCAACGGTGCGCCGCGGTTATAGTCGCTGCAGGAAGCTCAAGACGCATGGGTAGGGACAAGATAATGCTTGACCTTGCGGGAATGCCCGTTATAGCGAGGACCTTGCTTGCCTTTGAGCAGGCAGATGGGATTGATGAGATACTTGTCGTTACAAGGTACGACAGATTGCAGGAAATCGCCGATATCTGCCATAATTACGGAGTCACGAAGGTGACCAAAGTCGTCAGCGGCGGCAGAACGAGAGCGGAATCTGCATTTGCCGGTGTATGTCAGGTTTCCGAAGATGTTGACATTATTGCGATTCATGATGCGGCACGTCCGCTTATTTCGCAAAATCTCATCGATCGCGTGCTTTGCGCCGCAGAGACGAATCTTGCGGTCGCACCCGCAGTCAAAGCAACGGATACCGTTCGCATACTCAATTCCAAGGGTGCCGTTGCCGACACTCCGGATAGGGATCTTGTCGCACTTGTGCAGACGCCGCAGGCATTTTCGGCAGATATAATCAAGGGTGCGCTGACAAGAGCCGTTGAAAGGGAGCTTCCGATAACCGACGATTGCTCCGCGGCGGAGCTTATGGGCGTCAAGGTCACGATTGTCGACGGTGAGGAGGACAACATAAAGCTCACAACGTCGAGAGATATCTATCTCGCAACCAAGATACTCAGTGATAGAGGTGTCGTATGATTCGCATAGGACACGGATATGACGTTCACCGTCTCAAGGAAGGACGAAAGCTCATCCTCGGAGGCGTGGAGATACCGTATACTTCGGGGCTTGACGGTCATTCGGATGCCGACGTTTTGACGCACGCACTCATGGATGCGCTTTTGGGCGCAGCGGCATTGGGCGATATCGGCAAGCTTTTTCCCGATAACGACGATGCCTACCTCGGAGCGGACAGTGTTGAGCTTTTAAAGATTGTTTGTAAACACTTGAGTGATAAGGGCTTTGCCGTCGGCAACGTTGATTGCACGGTCATTGCACAGAAGCCGAAGCTTGCACCGTTTATCGACGAAATGCGCATGAAGCTTGCAAGTGCGATGGCTGTCGATGTCGATACCGTCAGCGTAAAGGCGACAACCGAGGAAAAGCTCGGATTCACCGGAGAGGGTCTCGGTATAGCCGCACACGCGGTCGCGTTGATTGTCTCCGAATAAGAACAACGATAAATAATTTCGCATAGAATGAACCAAAACTCGAAAGGTGATTTCTATGCGTTATTTAATTATGTGCCGCTCACTGACATATGCGCAAAAAGCGGCAAGAGTGCTTGAGCGCAACGGGATAAATGTCGGGATACGCCGCGCACCGCAGGAGCTTTCGGGGGCGGGCTGTTCATATACGGTAAGTATTCGTGCAAACAAGGCGATCAAAGCGGTTGAAATACTGAGAAAAGAAAACCTCCTTCAAGGCAGAATATTCGAAACGGATGAAAACGGCAATATCAGGGAGGTGGTAATGTGATATATCTCGATTCTGCGGCAACAAGCCTCCTGAAGCCGAAAAGCGTATCCGCTGCAGTGAAAAGGGCAATAGACAGCATGGCGAGTCCCGGAAGGGGAGCTCACTCCGCCGCAATGCTTGCCGCCGAAACGGTGTATAACTGCCGTCTTGCGGCATCGGAGCTGTTTGACGTGCCGGAACCGGAGCAGGTAGTATTCACCTTTAACGCAACGCATGGGCTTAACATTGCAATAAGAAGTCTTGCAAAAGAAGGCAGCAGGGTACTTGTTTCGGGATACGAGCACAATTCGGTGATGAGGGTGCTCCATGAGATAAAAGCGAATATAATCGTTGCGGCAAGCCCGCTTTTTGATACAGCTGCGGCAGTTGAGGCGTTTCGCAGCCATATCTCCGATGCGGAGCTTGTTGTTTGCAACCATGTTTCAAACGTTTTCGGATATATTTTGCCGATTGATGAGATAGCGGTACTTTGCGCCGATGCCAAAGTACCGCTTATAATCGACGCATCGCAATCTGCCGGAATATGCGATTTGAGCTTTAAAAAGCTCGGTGCAAAATATATTGCAATGCCCGGACACAAGGGACTTATGGGACCGCAGGGCACAGGGATACTCCTTTGCGCCGAGGAAGGACGTCCGTTGCTTTGCGGCGGCACCGGATCCGACAGCAAAAATACCGAAATGCCGCCGTATTTGCCGGACAGATTAGAGGCGGGTACTCACAATGTAGCGGGTATCGCCGGCTTGCTCGAAGGCATACGGTATGTTACTTCGATGACGCCGGAGCGAATAGGCAGGTATGAGTCGGGGCTTTGCCGAATGATGGCTGTGCGTTTGCTCAACATTGACGGCATGACCGTTTATTCGTCAAAGCACAATCAAGCGGGAGTGCTTTCCGTAACTCATGACGGTATCGAGCCGGAGCAATTGTGTGCGGCATTGGGCGAACGCGGCATCGCCGCAAGGTGCGGGCTGCACTGCTCTCCGCTTGCACACGAGACCGTCGGTACGCTTGATGCGGGCACATTGCGGCTCAGCTTTTCTCCGTTTTTGACAAAACATGAGGTTATGAGCGCGGCAAATACCATAGAACGCCTTACAAATTCTAAAAAATATCAATAATCAATTGCCTTTTTTGATTTAATGTTTTATAATATAGTGATAAAATTTCCGAACAATAATGCGGACTGCATTTTGCGGTCCGCTCCGATAAAGGAACGGTACATTCATGGAAGCGATTTCAGAATTCTTCTCAAGCACGTTTAATTATTTCAGCACTATCTCCGCGTGGGATATCGTCGATATAGTTATCGTTGCCTACATAATTTACGAAGTCATAAGGGTCGCAAGGAATACGAGCTCCTCCAGTCTTGCAAAGGGAATACTCGTACTAATTATTGCGATCTGGCTCTCTAGCGTCTTGAACCTGACAATGATCAACTTCCTGCTCCGCAAGGTTGTGGAGATAGGTCTTATCGCGCTTGTCATCATATTTCAGCCGGAGCTCAGAAAGCTCCTTGCAAAGGTCGGAAGCAGCAAGGTGTATGCGCTGTTTTCGAGCAAGGAAAAAGAGAAGTCGACGCTTGAGTCCGCGATTGCACAGACGGTCATTGCCTGTGAGGAGATGGCAAAGACCAAGACCGGCGCGCTCATAATCTTTGAACGCAACATGATACTCAGCGATATCATGACAACGGGAACGATCATTGATGCCGATTCGACGGCGGAGCTTATCAAAAACATATTTTATCCCAAGGCTCCTTTGCACGACGGTGCCATGGTGCTGCGCAACGGAAGGATAGCGGCGGCAGGTTGTGTTTTGCCGCTTACGAATAAGACCAATCTCAGCAAGGATCTCGGTATGCGTCACCGTGCAGGTATAGGTGTCAGCGAACAGACAGATGCTGTCGTAATAATCGTCTCCGAGGAAACGGGTGCGATATCGATAGCGGTCGAGGGTATGCTCAAGCGCAATTTGAAGCATGACACCTTTGTTAAGATCCTCCGTTCGGAGCTTTTGGAGGAAGAAGAAAATCCGAAACCGACAGTGGAGCTGTTGGGACGCATCAAGGGAAAGCTCAAGGTGAAGAACAATGAAAAGTAAGCGTCTGAATAAAGTTTTCGACAGCAAGATATTTTGGATGGTCATTTCCCTTATCTGCTCCGTTCTGCTTTGGGCATACGTTTCGGATCAGGAGGGAACGATAGTCGAAAAGACATATGCGGGAATAAGAGTCGAGTTCAACGGTCAGGAGCAGCTCTCCGGCAGAAATCTTTCGATAATGAAAAGTGACTACAGCTCCGTAACCGTCAAGATAAGCGGAACAAGAACGGAACTTTCCAAGCTCGATGCCTCGAATATCGTCGCCGTCGTCGATGTTTCCAACATAACACAGCCCAATGAGGTTGAGCTTAGCTACGAGATTGTTTTTCCGAACAACGTCGATGCCGACAGTCTTACGATAACCAAACGTTCACCGGATACCGTCAAGCTTACAATTGTCAAGGATGCCACCAAAACGGTCAATATCAAAGCAAGCTTTGACGGCGAGATAGCGGAAGGCGGCGTTGCGGAGGAGATTATCGTCTATCCCGAAACCGTAACGGTCACCGGTCCCGAGGAAATTCTCGAAACCATAGAATATGCGTGGGTATCCTTCGGTGAGAACAAAACCATAAAGTCGACCTACCATGTTGATACGGGTATCAGTTTCATGGACAAGGACGGCAACCTGCTGCCGATAGATCAGACAAAGTATCTCAATTGGTCACCGAGAACGGTAAGCGTCACTCAGCCCATACTCATAACAAAAGAGGTTCCGCTTACACTCAATGTCATATCCGGCGGCGGTGTAACTAAGGATGACTGTGTCATAAAATTCGATCCGCAGCAGACCATAAAGATAGCGGGTGATTCCGAGATAGTCGACGATATAAATGCGATAGTCCTCGGAACGGTCGATCTCTCATCGTTCGTTGAATCCGGAGAATACACTTTTGCCGTCGTATTGCCCGACGGAGTGCAGAATATCGACGGGCTGACGGAGGTCACGGTCAATATTCAGATACCGAATACGTACACCAAGCAGTTTGTGACAAGCAACATCTCGCTCAAGAATGTAACTGCGGGATACAGCGCGGCGATAAACACCAAGGAGCTGAAGGTCACGCTCCGTTCGAGCGATCCCGATATATTCGACAGTATAACGAGTGAGGACATAAGCGTCATCGTCGACCTCAAGGATTATGACGCGACCGTCGGACAGGTCATGGCGACAGCTAAGGTTACGGTAAAGGGCTACGATAATGTCGGTGCGGTCGGTGAGATCAGAGTGACGGTCACGCTGTCAAGAGATTAGTGAAAGGAAATACTATATATGACTCAGGATGCAGTTGTAACAAAGGTTTTAAAAAACGGCATGGCAGAGGTTGCCGTCTCGAGAGGGACGGCCTGCGGCAGCAATTGCGGCAACTGCGAAAGCTGCGTTTTCCAAAGTGAGATCAAAGCCTTTGCAAAAAACACCGTCAATGCGAAGCCCGGTGAAAAGGTTGTTATCGAATCGCTGTCTTCCAGAATATACGGTGCGATTATCCTTGTTTACATTGTCCCGATAGTTATGCTTGTAGCAGGTTTTCTTGTTGCGGCGGCGTTTGATTTAAGCGAAGGTATATGCATATTGATTGCTTTCGTGCTTTTCGCGATCACCGTTGAGCTTGTTGTTATATACCAGCGAGCTTCAAAGAAAAAGAACCCGATAAAATTTGAAATAACTCAATTTCGTTGAGGAGGCATATAAGCGATGATTAAAAGCATGACAGGCTTCGGCAGTGCAAAGGGCATTGTCGAAGGCATCGAGATCACCGTAGAGCTGAAAAGCGTCAACAACCGCTATCTTGACACTTCTGTCAGACTGCCGCGAAACTTTATGTTCGCGGAGGAAGCAGTCAAATCTGCGGTGCAGTCGCATATAAGCAGGGGAAAGGTAGACGTTTTCGTCAGCGTAAGCAGCTCGGATGCCGACGATGTCATCGTAAGCGTCAATGAGCCGCTTCTAAAGGGATATTACGATGCATTAACCCATATTGCAGAGGAATATGCGATAGCGGACGAGATCTCGGCAGTCGTGCTCAGCCGCTTTCCCGATGTTTTGAGTGTCGAGAAAAAAGAACTCGACAACGAAAAGCTTGCCGACGGAATCAGAGGTATAGCGGAGGCTGCCTTGCGCGACTTCGATACGATGCGTATTAAAGAAGGCGAAAAGCTGAAGACCGACGTTCTTGAAAAGCTTGATACAATTGCGAATCTTGTGTCCTCCGTTGAGGAAAGATCACCTCAAACCGTTGCGGAATATCGCGCAAGACTGACTCAAAAGTTAAACGAAGTACTCGGCACGGCAGGTATCGACGAAAGCCGTATACTGACGGAAGCAGCCGTATTTGCCGACAAAGTCGCCGTTGACGAGGAAACCGTCAGACTCCGCAGCCATATGTCTCAGCTTGCCGATATGATAAACGGCAGCTCTCCGATAGGCAGAAAGATGGATTTTCTTATTCAGGAATTCAACCGTGAAGCCAACACGATCGGCTCCAAATGCCAGAGCTCGGACATAGCCTACCTTGTTGTCGACATCAAATCGGAGATCGAGAAGATCCGTGAGCAGATACAGAATATCGAGTAAGAGGTGAGCGCGATCAAACTTGTCAATATAGGCTTCGGTAATATGATATCCGCCGAAAGAATAGTTGCGGTAGTCAGTCCCGAATCCGCACCGATAAAGCGCATGGTGCAGGATGTCAGAGATAAGGGGCTGCTCATCGATGCATCGTTTGGAAGAAGTACAAAATCGGTTATAGTTATGGACAGCGGAAACATAGTTCTTTCGGCTCTTGCCGCTGACGTAATAACTGCAAGAATAACAGAGAAAAGCGAGGAAGTAACAGAAAATGGCTAAGCAAAAAGGAAAACTTATCGTAATATCGGGTCCCTCCGGAGCGGGAAAAAGCACGGTAGTCACCAAGGCACTTGAAGGCAGAGAGGACGTTTGCTTCTCCGTCTCCGTAACGACGAGAAAGCCCCGTCCCAACGAGGTCGACGGCAAAGAGTATTTCTTCGTCGATCTTGACAGATTCAGAGAAATGGTTCAGAACGATGAGTTGCTTGAGCACGCCGAATATGTTGCCAATTCCTACGGTACGCCGAGAGCATATGTCGAAGAAAAGCTGAACGAAGGTATGAACGTTCTGTTGGACATTGAGGTTCAAGGTGCAAGACAGATACACGAAAAGATGCCCGAAGCCGTTATGATATTCATCATTCCGCCCTCCATGCAGATACTTGAGGAGAGACTGCGCGGCAGAGGGACCGATTCCGAGCGTAAGATCGAAGCAAGACTTATCCGTGCAAAGCAGGAATATGCCGAAGCGGATTTCTATGACTACATTATTATAAACGACGATGCAGACAAAGCTGCGGCGGAGTTCTCCGCGATAATAACGGCAGAAGGCTGCAAATATGACTTGAGAAAGAATATTTTAAGTGAGGTTTGATTATTATGATGCTTTATCCCCCCGTTGCCGAGCTTGTCGAAAAGGTCGGCAGTCGTTATCAGCTTGTAAATCTCGTTGCAAGAAGAGCGAGAGCAATTTCCGCGGAAGCAGAAGCCGAGGGTGAAGTTCTCGATAAGAAGCCCGTTTCCGCTGCGATAGACGAAGTGTATACCGGCAAACTCGGTATAGATAAAGAGTAAGACCGATCAGCGGAGCTATGCTATAACTCCGCTGTGTTTTAATGAATGTCGTTTGGAGGTGGGGACTTGTCCGGAAAGAGTATAGCAAAGCTTGCGGTTTCTGCTGCAATGTATTGGATGGACAAGCCCTACGATTACCTTATCCCCGAAAAGCTGCGGGATACAGTGAAGGTCGGAATGAGAGTCCTCGTCCCGTTTTCCCGAGGAAACAGACGCTGTGAGGCGATAGTTCTCGGACTTTGCGATAAGAGTGATTATGCCGAGCTCAAGGCTATCGACAGGGTGCTTGATGAAAAGCCGATACTTGACGCCGAGCAGCTACGGCTTGTGCTTTGGATGCATGATCGCTATTTTTGCACCGTATACGATGCTGTAAAAGCCATACTTCCCGCAGGACTTTGGTTTACGACAGACGGGAAACGTAAAGCACAGGACAAAACCTGCGAAATGCTTTCACTCACCGCACCTGCCGAAGACATTTTCGAGATCGCACAGGGAAAGAAGAGAAAGGCACCTCAGCAGGCGGCGATACTTGAGCTTTTGTGTCAAACGGGTCGTATATCATCAAAAGAAGTCCTCGGTTTTACCGGTGCATCGAGGCAATCGTTAAAAGCACTTGTCAGTGCGGAGCTTGTTGAAATTACTCAGGAGGAGGTCTTCCGTAGACCTGAGACGTGGAAGGGAGAAACGCTTCCGTTGCCGTCGCTCAATCATGAGCAGCAAACGGCATTTAACGGGCTTTCTGCGCTGTTGGATCAAGATAAAGCCTCTGCCGCACTTTTATACGGAGTTACCGGAAGCGGCAAGACCTCAGTTTATGTCCACCTTATCAAAAAAACTCTTGAGCTCGGCAAAGCCGCCATATTGCTTGTGCCGGAGATAGCCTTGACACCGCAAATGCTATCGACCTTTTCTGCTTATTTCGGTGATGAGGTCGCCGTTTTGCACAGCAGCCTCAGCATCGGTGAAAGATACGATGAGTGGAAGCGTGTCAAAAACGGTGATGCAAAGCTTGTTATCGGCACGAGAAGTGCCGTATTTGCTCCCTGTGATGATCTCGGACTAATAATCATCGATGAGGAACAGGAGGACAGCTACAAGTCCGAAAACTCACCGAGATATCATGCAAGAGAGATCGCAAAATACCGCTGCGCAAGGAAAAATACGCTTCTCGTCATGGGCTCTGCAACGCCGGATGTCGAAAGTATGTATGCCGCAAAGGTCGGTCGCTACTCGCTGTTCAGGCTTCATGAACGTTACAACGAAATGAAGCTGCCCGAAGTAAAGATCGTCGATATGCGTCGTGAGCTAAAGCTCGGGCAGGGGGGAAACCTCAGTATTGAGCTGCAAAATGAGCTTGCCGAAAATATCGAAAGAGGCGAACAGAGTATACTGTTCATAAACCGCAGGGGAGCTAATAAGCTGATAACCTGCCCGGAATGCGGATATGTTTACAAATGCCCGAATTGCAGCGTTTCTTTAACTTATCACAGCAGCAAGCGTAGGCTTATGTGCCACTATTGCGGCTATAACAGAACACCGGACACCGCCTGTCCCGACTGCGGCGGTATGCTCAGCTTCATCGGAGCGGGAACTCAGCTTATAGAGGACGAGCTTAAAGCCCTTTATCCGGAACTTGAGGTTTTGAGAATGGACACCGATACCGTCAAGGAAGCAGGCTCGCACGAGGCACTTTTAAAACGCTTTGAGAAGAAAAAAGTACCTATAATGGTCGGTACGCAAATGGTCACGAAGGGCTTGAATTTTGAAAATGTGACGCTTATCGGAGTTTTGTCCGCTGATCAAAGCCTTTATTGCGGCGACTACCGTTCGGGCGAAAAAACGTTTTCGCTGATCACACAAGTCGTCGGCAGATGCGGTCGCGGCAAGAAACCGGGCAGAGCGATAATTCAGACGTTTACACCGGAAAACGAAGTCATAAAGCAGGCAGCAGCACAGGATTATGACAGTTTTTTTGCCACGGAGCTGAAGCTGCGGAGCTTTCAGGATACCCCGCCGTATTCCGATATTATTTCGATTACCGCCTCCGGAGTTGAGGAAGGAACCGTCATGCGCTGCTGTGCGGACATTCGCAATATGCTGCTTGCATCGCTGAAAACCCGTGACGACATAAGAATACTCGGACCTGCTCCGCTTAATGTGGTAAAGGTCAATAACAGATACAGATACAGGATCAATTTGAATTGCAAGGCGGATACGGAAATAAGGCAAATCGTTTCCGCCATACTTATAAAATGCAACACCTCGGGCACCTATAAGGGAGTCAGCATCTTTGCCGACAATAATCCCACAGATTGACGAAGGAGAAATACGATGGCACTCAGAAAAATAGTGACAAAGGAAGACCCTGTTCTCTACAAGACCTCAAGAGAGGTGGTTAATTTCAACATACGTCTCCAACAGCTTTTGGACGATATGCGTGAAACTTTGGTCAAATCCGGCGGCGTCGGACTTGCGGCAGTTCAGGTCGGTGTGCTTCGCCGTGCCGTTCTTGTCATTGAAACCAACGTTCAACTCGGTGAGGAAGAAGAAATAATCGAGTTTATAAATCCTCAGATCATCGAGGTCGAGGGTGAGCAGGAGGGCTCCGAGGGCTGTCTAAGTGTCCCCGGAGAATACGGCATTGTCAGACGTCCCGCCAGAGTTAAGGCTCGTGCGCAGAACAGATACGGAGCGTGGTTTGAATATGAAGGAACCGGTCTTACGGCGCGCTGTATGTGTCACGAATTTGATCATCTTGACGGGCATCTTTTCCTTGAAAAGTGTGACAGAATGTTGACCCCCGATGAAATCGTCAGTAACGGAGATTAAATATGCGAATCGTTTTTATGGGCACGCCCGATTTTGCCGCGGCATCTTTAGATAAACTGCTGGAAGAAAAATTTGATGTTGCGGCGGTTTTCACTCAACCCGATAAACCGCGTAACAGAGGTATGGCATTGAGCTTTAGTCCCGTAAAGGAAATCGCAATACAGCATGGGATCGACGTTTATCAGCCGACAAAGCTCAGAGACGGCAGCTTCACGGAGCTTATACGTAGCCTAAAACCAGACATTCTCGTCGTCGTTGCATATGGAAGGATACTTCCCGAGGATGCATTGAACATTCCGAAGTACGGCGCAATCAACGTTCATTCCTCGCTTTTGCCGAAATACAGAGGAGCAGCACCCGTTCAGTGGGCGGTTTTAAACGGCGATAAGATCACCGGCGTATCGACCATGTACCTTGCGCCGGAGATGGATACCGGAGACATTATCTATTCCGAAAGCACCGAAATCGGTGAATTTGAGACCTCCGGCGAATTGTTTGACAGATTGAAGCTCATGGGCGCGGAGCTGCTTATAAAGACGCTCAAAGCAATCGAAAACGGTACTGCGCCGCGCACAAAACAGAACGAAGCCGACGCAAGCTATGTTTCTATGCTCTTAAAATCAATGTCACCCATTGATTGGTCAAAGTCTCCGAGAGAAATCGTCAAGCACATATACGGTCTGCAGCCGTGGCCTGTTGCGACAATGAACATCAACGGCGACGTTTTCAGAGTTTTTGCGGCAGAGTATACCGATAATACAACGGATAAACCCGACGGCAAGATTGTGAGCACGGGCAAAAAAGGTGTTGAAGTGTCCTGCGGCGGCGGAAAAACACTTATGATAACGGAGATACAGGCTGCCGGAAAGAAAAGAATGAAGGCATCGGACTACCTTTTGGGGCATCCGATAGCCGCAGAGGTTTGATATGGCAGACAATGCAAGACTTGCCGCACTGACTGCACTTGAAAAATGCCGCCGAAGCGGTGCATGGTCTGCGGAGGCTATCGACTCCGCCATAAACAAGTATTCACTTGACAACCGCTCCGCTTCGCTTGCCACCCATATCTTTTTGGGTGTTATGCAAAACTTGACTTTATGCGACTTTTATATTGACTCATTTTCCAAAGCCGATATTGAGCCGAAGGTGCGGGATATATTGCGATGCTCCGTCTATCAGATACTTTTCATGGACAGGATACCGGACAGTGCGGCGGTAAACGAAGCCGTCAAGCTTACGAAAAGCACCGGATTTTCAAGGGCTTCCGGATTTGTCAATGCGGTTTTGCGAAAGATAGTCACGCAAAAAGACTCTTTGCCGGAGATACCGAATGAGCCTTCGGACCAATATCTTGCGATAAAATACAGCCATCCGCTTTGGATGGTGCGACGCATTATCGACGAGAAGGGTTATGCATTTGCGGAAGAATTTTTCGCTGCAAATAATACGGTGCCGGAGCTTTGCGTCCAGATAAATACGCTCAAGACAAGCAAGACTCAGCTTCGAGACAGCGGCTTTGCTTTTGATTCACACGCTAAAGTGCACGATTGCATTATCCCAAAGGACCTTAAAGGCAGCATAGCCGAGTGCGCGGAGTTTAAGAACGGACTGTTTTACGTTCAGGATCCCGCCGCATATACCGCCGTGTCCGTTATGGGGCTTTCATCCGGTATGCATATTCTCGACTGTTGTGCGGCACCAGGCGGCAAAAGCTTTGCCGCTGCGATAGCAATGCATAACGAAGGCTCTGTTTTATCCTGCGACATTCATGCAAAAAAGCTAAGACTCATTGAGAACGGCGCAAAGCGTCTCGGTATCGGCATAATAACGACAAAACTTGCGGATGCAAGAGAATTTTCCGACGGAGAGTTTGATGCCGTTATATGCGACGTACCCTGCTCGGGACTCGGCGTTATAAGAAAGAAGCCGGACATTCGTTTTAAAACTCAAGAGAGTGTTGAAGCACTGCCGCCCATCCAACTTGCCATACTTAAAAATGCGGCCAAAGCCGTTAAACGCGGCGGTGTCTTGCTGTATTCCACCTGTACCGTTCTGAAGGCGGAGAATGAGGATGTCGTTTCGCGGTTTTTGGCGCACAATTCCGACTTTGCCGCAGAGGCTTTTGAATCGAACTTCGGCAAAGCAGCGGAGGGTTATCGTACGTTTTGGACGAATGTCGACGGTACTGACGGTTTTTTCGTTTGTAAGCTCAGGAGAATGAAATGAAAAACATAAAATCAATGCTGCCGGAGGAAATAGCTGCCGATTTTGAAGCTTTGGGGCTACCCAAATATCGGGCAAAGCAGGTATTCAAATGGTTGGGCAGGGGAGTTGCTTCATTTGACGAAATGAGTGACCTTCCGAAGGATCTCCGTTCAAAGCTCTCGGCAGAGTATTCCATATACAGACCAAAGGTCATAAGCAAGCAGGTCTCAAAGCTTGACGGAACAATCAAATATCTTTGGGAGCTTTACGACGGTAATGCGGTTGAAACCGTAGTCATGAGCTATAAGCACGGCAACACCGTTTGCGTGTCGTCGCAGGTAGGATGCCGTCAGGGCTGCGCTTTCTGTGCATCTACAATCGGCGGTTTGGTTAGAAATCTCGAACCCTACGAGATACTTGACGAGGTTATGTTTTCACAGATTGATTCGGGCAAGCCCATATCCAACATAGTTCTGATGGGCATAGGCGAACCGCTTGATAATTTTGACAATGTTATGCGCTTTCTGCGTTTGGTCAACCATGCAGACGGTATGAACATAGGCATGAGGCACATATCATTATCAACCTGCGGCATAATCGAACGCTTCGATGATCTTGCGGCGCAGGATATGCAGCTCACCTTATCCGTTTCGCTCCATGCACCGGACGATGACACGCGAACCAAAATTATGCCCGCAAACAGAGGCAGAGGCGTTGATGCGCTGATGTCTGCCTGCCGCCGCTATTATGACGTAACGGGGCGTAGAATTTCCTTTGAATACGCCATGATCGACGGCGTAAACGATACGGAGTATCATGCAAAGCTGCTTGCGAAAAGGGCTAAATCCGTATGCGCACACGTTAATCTCATACCATTAAACCATGTTGAAGAACGCAAATTCTGTCCCTCGACTCAAGGGCATATGAAGGCGTTTATTAAGATATTGGAGGACGAAGGTGTCAATGTTACCGTAAGGCGCAAGCTCGGCGGAGACGTTGACGCATCATGCGGTCAGCTGCGCAGGAAAATGCAAGGCAGCAGAGGTTAAACTATGAAAAGCTTTGGTATTACCGACAAGGGACGAGTAAGGACCGAGAATCAGGACAGCTACATTATTGAAAATTGCGATCGCAGAAAAAGCATAGTTGCCTGTCTTTGCGACGGCATGGGCGGTGCGAAAGCCGGCGATCTCGCAAGCCGACTGTCGTGCAAGGCATTTGTCTCAAGGGTTTATGCGGCAATGCTTTCGCAGCAGTATCACCCCGACGGCAATGAGAAGCTGCTGCTTGAAAGCTGCGACGAGGCAAACGGCGTTGTCTACGAATATTCGCGCTTCGGAGCAGAATACAGCGGTATGGGAACGACGCTTGTCGGCGGCATCATAACGAAAAAGAAAGCACGGCTTATAAATGTCGGTGACAGTAGAGCCTACAGAATGAGCAAAAACGGCATTGAGCAGATAACACGCGACCATTCGTATGTCGAGGAGCTTGTTGCAATGGGTGCGATAACGAAAGCTGATGCCAAGAACCATCCCAAGAAGAATGTAATAACCAGAGCACTCGGAGTTGAGTCGACTGTCAAAGCCGATTATTTTGAGGTCGAGTTGAAAAGGGGCGATTGCATTCTTCTTTGCTCCGACGGTTTGAGCAACACGGTGAGCGACACCGAAATGTTTGCCGCATATAAAGCGGCGCAAGCACCGGAGAACATATGCCGTGGGCTTATGAACCTTGCACTCTCAAGGGGTGCGCGTGACAATGTGACCGTTGTTGCGGTAATGATTTGATGCAGGTGAGTATATGGACAATAAAACCGATAAATATATAGGGACATTGCTTGACGGTCGCTATGAGATACTTGAGCTCATAGGCACCGGCGGAATGGCGAATGTCTATAAGGCTCTCTGCCACAGACTCAACCGCTATGACGCAGTCAAGATAATGCACGACGATACCGCAGCAAACGAGGAGCTTCGCAAGAGATTCCATACGGAGTCGAAGGCTGTCGCGATGCTTTCGCACCCGAACATTGTATCCGTCTATGACGTGAGCCACAGTGCAGGTGTCGAATATATCGTGATGGAACTCATAAGCGGCAAAACGCTCAAGGATCACATGAAGGAGAACGGCAGACTCGGTGCGGATGAGGCTGTCGGATACATCTCTCAGATTGCAAAGGCTCTTGCCCATGCTCATGAACGCGGGATAATTCACAGAGATATTAAGCCGCAGAACATAATGCTGCTGAAAGACGGGCTCATAAAGGTCGCGGATTTCGGTATTGCATCATTGCAAAACGATGTCGAGCTTCCTGCGGAGGAGGCTCTCGGTTCGGTGCACTATATTGCGCCCGAACAGGCAAGAGGGCATCAGCCCGATGCAAGAAGCGATATATATTCGCTTGGCATCGTAATGTACGAAATGCTCACGGGTCAGCTTCCGTTTAACGGCGAAACGACGGTGGAGGTCGCCGTAAAGCATATGAATGCGACGCCGAAAATGCCCAGAGAGCTTGTGCCGGATATTCCGCCGGAGCTTGAGAGAATAACGCTCAAGGCAATGAATCAGTCGCTTGATGACAGGTATCAAACGGCAAAAGAGCTTTTGGCGGATTTGGATGCCTACAGCAAGGCGGCGATTGCCGCAAAGGTGCAGCAGCCGGAAGCCGAATACGACGTATCGGGTGCCGATTCCGAAACCGACGATATAAACAGCGGTGATATTGTTGACGCCGCTGCGTATAAAAAGCGTTCCGGAAAAGCTGCATTCATAACTGCGGGACTCGGTATTTTCGCTCTTGTTATAGTACTTCTTCTTGTGCTCAACGGAAAGTTTCTGAACGGCATTTTCGGAAACGGGGAGGAGATAAGTGTCGAAAGCTTTGTCGGGCGGTATTATGAGGATGTCGTTAACGACAGTGACAATATCGCAAAATATGATTTTACCGTCGTCTATCAGGCAGATGAAGATCATGATTACGGCATTATAATAAGTCAGTCTCCGGAAGCCGGAACGGTTAAGTATGTCAATGAGAGCAAGGTCAAGATGAAGCTTGTTGTCAGTTCGGGACAGCTTATTCCCGGCGACGGCGAGGTTCAGATACCGGAGATAGAATCCGGCAAGCTGACTGCTGTCGAAGCGGAGCAGCTCTTGTCCTCTGCCGGCTTATCCGTGAAAATACAGGAAATAAATTCCGATATCACGGAGGGCTATGTCGTCAAGCTGTCTCCCGAATCAGGTGAGGTAGTAAAAAGCGGCAGCACGGTAAAGCTGTATGTCAGCATAGGTCCCGCAACGAAAATGGTCAGAGTGCCTAATCTCGTCGGGCTTTCGAAAGATAAGGCAATGGAAAAGATTGAGGCGGAAGGGCTCTCCATTGACAGCATCGATATTGTCGACAGTGAGCAGGAAGCCGGAACCGTGATTTGGCAAAGCATAAATCCCGGCGGTGAAGTCGAAGCGCACACCGCAATAAGCATTCAGGTATCAGGCGGCATCGGAGGAGAAGGCTGAGCATGGAAGGAACCGTAATCAAGGCACTCAGCGGCTTTTACTACGTCTCCTGCGGCGAAGAACTGTATGAGTGCCGTGCAAGAGGAAAGTTTCGTATCGACGGGACATCTCCACTTGTAGGTGACAAAGTGAGCTTCACTCCGGAAGGCAAAAGAGGCTTGATCGAGAATATTCGCGAACGCAGAAATTTCTTTATACGTCCTGCCGTAGCGAATATTGATGCACTTGTTTTCATCGCCTCAAACACAACGCCCGTCACCGATCCTTTTCTGATCGACAGAGTGTCCGTTATCTGTGAAGCCTCGTCGTGTGAGCTTATAATCTGCATGAATAAATGCGACATCGACCCTGCCGATGAGTTGTACGGGATATACGGGGCATCGGGCTTTAATGTCGTGCGCACAAGCGCATACACCGGCGAAGGTCTGAATGAGCTTAAGGAACTGATACGCGGAAAGCTTTGTGCATTTACGGGTAATTCCGGTGTCGGCAAGTCGAGCATTTTAAATATGCTTTGTCCGGAGCTTGCTTTGCCTGTCGGAGAGATCAGTGAAAAACTCGGCAGAGGTCGGCACACGACAAGGCACGTTGAGCTTTTTCCGATCGGTGACGCTACCTATGTTGCCGACACGCCGGGCTTTGCCTCCTTTGACATTGAGATGATGCAAAGCATCGAAAAGGATGACTTGCAATCTCTGTTTCGCGAATTTAAGCCATATGAAGGGCAATGCCGCTTTAACGACTGTCGTCATCTTAAGGAGCCCGGCTGCGCTGTGACGGAGGCTTTAAGCTCCGGCAACATTTGCACAAGCCGTTACCGCTCATATGAAAGACTGTATGGACAGCTAAATCAGGACGAAGCTCGAAAATATAAGTAAATAGGACAAACCGCCTCTTGCATAGTATTACGCAGGGAGGCGGTTTTTTGCGCAACGGAAGGCGTTTCAACTTCGGCGGACTGTTTATCCTTGCCGGTATCGTAATAATACTTTCGCTTGTACTGCCGTCGCAGTTTTGGTGGTTTTTGCTTGCGGGACTGCTCATATGCTTCGGCATATGGCTGAACAGATGCAGGTAATAATCCGGAGCCTTATGACATAGGCTGTACAAAAAGGCAAGGAGTGCAAATGATGGATATATCACTCGAACGCAAAACCATTGACAGATATCGCGAAATATATAAGGACAGCTTGTACTGTGAGATAAGCTCGGACTGCGTCGTTTCGGATACACAGGATGATATACAAAGACTGCTAGGTGCGGATGCACAGGCTCGGCTAAAAAATAAGGACGTATCGGCAAATTCGATCCACATTGGCGGAGAAGCGGTCGGTAGCGTAATGTATTTGCCGGAAAGCGGGGAAGGTATCGAAAGCCTGAGCTTCAGTATTCCGTTTGACTGCGATGCACATTCGCAGGAGCTTGACGGTTCTTGCTTCTGCATTGTCGATATGCGCATATCGGCACTTGATGCAACGGTACTGAACCCGCGGAAGATAGGCATCCGCGCAGAGATTGAAGTGAAGCTAAGCTGCCTGAAAAACGAGGAACTGAGCTTTGCAAGTAAGGCTGAAGAAACAGACAAACTTTTTACGAAAAATGCAAGCACAAGCATTATCTGTCCGATATTTGTCGGTGAAAAGCAGCTCAGTCTCGATGAAGAATTTCTTTTAGATGAAGAAGCAAACGGCATTCATCTCCTCGGTACAAAATGCAGCTACACCGCAGGCAGTGCCGAAAGAGTGGGAAACAAGTTGATACAAAAAGGTCGCGCCCTTATAAGTGCCGTTATCGCAGACGGTGACGGCAAGATAGAGGAGAAAAAATATGAGACGGGATTTTCACAGCTCTTTGAATTGCCAAGTGAGCATGAACTTGCTTTAACCGATGCAATAATTTTGCCGTCATCGGAATACTGTTCCGTCGAAAACGGCAAACTGATTTGTGACCTTCATGCGGTGATCGAACTGATTTGCTACACGGAAGCCGAGCTGTCATACATAAGTGATGCATATTATTGCGGAAAGCAGACGGAATTTGAGTATGACAGTAAGGAGCTCCCGCAAAGCATGGTGAATAATGAAGCGGAAGCAAAAACCGTGCTGCACTTTGAAACGCAAGAAACGGTGCGCCGTATTTTGCTTACACGATGCAGAGTCGGAAAATCAAAGCTTTCGGACGGCAAGCTGAACTATGCTTTGACTGTTGAGCTGCTTTATGAGACAGACGACGGCGATATCCGTCAGGCTAAATTGCGTGACAAGATGAGCTTTACCGCTTCCGATGAATGCAGCGACCGCAAAGTAGAAATAAGCGACTGCAATTCCGATGTTTCTGAAAACGCTATAGATATTTCGCTCACCGCCTTACTTATCACGGTCTGCGGAGAATGCGTGAAGCTCTCTATGATCTCCGCAATAAATGTCGCAGACGCCGAAGGAGAGGTAAGGCGACCTACGCTGTATATCTGTCGCAGGGGTGAGCGTGAGCTTTGGGACATTGCCAAGCGTTACGGTTCGTCGGAAGAAATGATACTTGCGGTAAACAAAGTCGAAGGCAGAGAAATTGATTTCGAAACCACGCTCCTTATCCCTACTATATGAATATAAAGCTGTATCCGAAAAAGGGTGCAGCTTTTATTCATAAATGCACTGTCGCGATAATATGCTTTGGTGAAAGGGTGATACATATGACAAGCTTTAAAGCGGCTGCATCCTTACTGCCGCTAAGACTTTGTGGCGAGTTGTTGATACTACCTGAGAAGGTACGGAGCTCGGCGGAGGAAATACGCCTGCGGAGCGGGCAAAACATATCGATAAGTGCCGACGGTATTGAGACCGACTACGTGACCGATTACAAAATAAGCAGTGAAGATCTGCAAACGGTACTCGAAAAGGCGACGGGTGCATCGGTACATACGGTGGAAAACAGTCTCTCATCGGGCTATGTCTCGGTAAGAGGCGGTCTCAGAGTGGGACTTTGCGGAACCGCAATAATGAAAGGGGACAGGCTGTGCGGGGTTCGGAGACTAAGCTCCGTTTCGGTAAGAATACCGCACGAGGTAAAAAACTGTGCGGCAACGGAGGCAAAAGCACTCGCGGTACTCGGATTTCCGAGTACACTCATCATATCTCCGCCCGGCTTCGGTAAGACAACCTGCATGAGAGCACTGATCAGATGCGCATCCGAAAGCGGAATACGAGTTTCCGTTGCCGACGAAAGGGGAGAGCTTGCCGCAGTGTGGGACGGGGAGTCGCAGTTCGAGCTCGGACCGCACACCGATGTAATGACAGCAGCTCCGAAAGCTCAGGCCGCAATGCTGCTGCTCAGAGCCATGAATCCGCAAATACTCGCCATGGATGAAATAAGTGCGCAGGAGGATGCCGAAGCGATACTTGAGGCGGCAGGTTGCGGCGTTAAGCTACTTGCAACCGCTCACGCAAAAGACCTTGCCGAAATGCGCTCAAGACCGATTTATCGAAGGCTGCTCAAAGAAGGCATATTCGAGTATGCACTCATAATCGGAAGAAGCTCTGTCGGCAGGACATACACCCTGAAGGAGCTCTCCGAATGAGAGCTTTAGGTGCGATAATATTGGCATTTGCGGGAGCACATATCGGTATAACAAAGGCAAGAGAAATCAAAAAAAGAGCCGTGACTCTTAGAGCCGTATGTACATTGCTTGAAATAATGCGCGGTGAGATATGCTCAAGGCGCACACCTATGGACGAGCTTTTTAAGATACTGTCCTCAAATGCTCCAAATGAGGTAGCTGCCTTCTGCGCTGAGATGCTCAAAAAGCTGAACAGACCTTCGGACAGCAGCTTTGCCGTTTTGTGGGCAAATGCAGTTAAGGATGAGCTTTGCATACTTCCCGAACGCTGCATCAGTGCATTGTGTGAGCTCGGCGGAAGCCTCGGAAGATATGATGCGGAATTGCAGGCAGGAGCAATAGACAGGGCTCTTTACGATTTGAACGCAACACTTGCAGAAGCGGAGAGAAAGCTGAAGGAAGAAGGTAAAATGTACATTGCTCTCGGAAGCGGACTCGGCATCATTCTTGCGGTGGTGCTAATGTGATACGGAGGAAAAATGGAGATCGATCTAATCTTTAAAATCGCCGCAGTCGGAATACTCGTTGCGGTGCTCAACATATTGCTGACACGTTCTGGCAGAGACGAACAGGCTCTTATGACGACGATCGCGGCACTTGTCGTTGTGCTGATAGTCGTCGTACAAAAGATAAGTGAGCTGTTCGGGCTCATAAAAGACCTGTTTTCACTCTAATGGAGATTGTATTCAAAGCCGCTGCAGCGGCACTTGTAAGCTGCGTATGTGTACTGCTTATAAAAGGCAGCAATGCCGGAGGTGCATATGCACTCGGCGTTTGCTGCGCCGTACTTATATGTATCGCGGCAGCATTGCTTTTGTCGGAGATTGCGGAGTTCGTAAACGAGCTGATATCGCATTCGGGCTTATCATCGGCAGTTTTTATGCCAGTAATAAAATGCATGGGCATAGGTATCACCGTCAGCATAGTCTCGGGACTTTGCAAGGATGCGGGGCAAAATGCATCGGCAAACGCCGTTGAATATCTCGGTGCGGCTGCTGCTGTTTTTACGGCACTGCCGCTTATAAGCATGATGCTGAACAGTCTGGAGGAGCTTTTATGAGAAGGATTCTGCTCTTTTTTGCATTGTTCTCGATGATGTTCTCTTTTTCAGCCAACGCCGACGGCATCATAGACGAATCGGAGCTGAGTGATGCCGCGCCGAAGGGTGTCACGGAGGCGATAGGCGGCATAGAGGGAGCGGCAGATACCGAATCGGCTCTCTCAAAGCTGTGGGACGAGCTTACGCAGACGGTGAAGGAGAACCTTTCGAGTGTGCTGCGCAGGGCATTGTCCGTAATAGCAGTCGCTGTAATATGCGGTATTCTTTCGGTGTTCAGAGACGGTGAACGGGTACCTGACTGGATAGAGCTCTCCGGCTGTGCCGCGATAAGTGTTATCTGTCTTGCCGACCTCGGATCGTACATATCAATGTGCAGGGATGCACTGAACGATATATCGACATTTTCTCAATCGCTGCTGCCTGCACTGTGCACGCTTTCCGCCGCAAGTGGGGCACTCACCTCTGCGGGAGTAAAATATGCAGCCTCCGCACTGTTTATGGATATGTTCATTACTGCGGCAACGGAGCTCATTCTACCAGTCATACTGGCTTTCACGGCACTGTCTGCGGCAGCGGCCGCCTTTGACGGAAGCAGTCTGGCAAAGCTCTGCAAAATAATGAAAAAGCTGTGCGTGATAATGATGACACTGCTTGCGATGGGCTTTACGGCATACCTCGGCATAAGCGGGACAATATCGGGCAGAGCCGATGCCATGACCGTAAAAGCGGCAAAAACGGCAATATCCACAGCCTTACCCGTTGTAGGTAGCGTCGTGTCCGATGCCGCATCAAGCGTACTCGGAGGTATAGAGCTTCTGAAAAGCACGGTGGGTGTATTCGGTATGCTTGTCGTTTCCTTTGTGTGCATAGTCCCGTTTGCCGTTTTGGGCATAAACTATCTTGTGTTTAAGCTTGCGGCAGCCTGTGTGTCGATGCTATCCAGCGAGAGACTGTCGAGATTGACAAACGCCGTCAGCGACTCATTCGGTATGCTTTTGGGGCTTTTAGGCTGTGCCGGACTTATGATGTTCGTTTCGATAATTTCAACAATAAAGGCGGTGGTAGCATGAGCGAATGGATAAAAAGCATCATATGCGTAGCGGTTTTCTGCACTATTGCGCTTGCACTGACACCAAACGGCAGAGTAAAAAGTGCGGAAAAGCTCATATGTGGTGCAATCATGATATTCGCCGTATTTTCGCCACTCATAGGATTTGACGGTACCGCCTATGCTGCATCGGCGGCAAAATATGCCGAGCTCGGCAAAACGCTTGCCGGTGAGGGAAAAGAAAGCGGCGAAAGATTAAACCGTACACTCATAGAGCAGGAGCTTTGCGCATATATTTTGGACAAAGCGGAAAACATCGGAGCTCGGATAAGCGACATCTCGATTGAATTGGCATGGAGCGACGAAGGCTATTGGTACCCAATAAGCGTTAAGCTAACAGGCAGCTTTTCCGATTATGAACGTGAGCGGTTATCTGCGGTAATTGCATCCGAGCTCGGAGTTCAGGCAGACGGACAAAGCTGGACAGAGGTAAGCGAATGAATGAGAAAGCGGAAAAACTCAAGAAAAAGCTCGGCAAATATAAGTACCCGTTTATAATTCTGCTGTTCGGAATCATGCTTTTGCTTCTACCGAGCACAGGCGATGACGCAACGGTAAGCGACATACAAAGCGATGAGAGCCGATTGGAAAGCTTGTTGAAAGAGGTAAACGGAGTAGGGGACGTAAGGGTGCTGATCTCGGAAAACGGAATCGTAATAGCCTGTACCGGAGCGGAAAATGCCGAGGTGCGTCTCAAGGTGACAAAAGCAGCTGCGGCATTTACGGGATTTTCAAGCGACAGGATTCAGATATTAAAATTGGTTAGGAGCGGTGAATAGCATGAAAAAGCTGAAAAGGAACATAACGATCGTCACGGTACTTGTATTCGTGTGTGCGGCAATATATCTCAATTGGTCGTACAACAACAGATGGGGAAAGGCAGACGAGGACATGGTAGAGGCAGAGGATGCTGCAATGCAAAAAGCAGACGAAGCATATGAGGCATCGAGCATAAAAGGCACCGGCGTGTCAGACTATTTTGCGGAAGCAAGATTAAACAGGCAGGTTTCGAGAGATGAGGCAATGGAGCTTTTACGCACTGCCGCTTCCTCGGAAAATGCATCACAGGAAACAATAGACTCCGCCATGAACGAGATATCCGTTATGGCAAACTATTCGATGAAAGAGACACAGCTTGAGAATATGCTTATAGCAAAGGACTTTGCCGACTGCGTAGTCTACATGAGCGCGGACAGTATAACGATTGCCGTACCCGCTCCGGCAGAGGGCTTGAGTGAAGCTGCGGTAGCGAGAATAACCGAAACAGTGACCTCCGAAACAAACTATACCGCCGCTCAACTGACGGTAATAGAGATAAAAGCATAAAAAAGCCGCTAACGCGGCTTTTTGCACTTTATTTTTTCATTTGTTTGTGTTAGAATACAATGAAAAAATATTGGAGGCACAAAAATGGGTGATAATTATATAAGCTGCAAAGAACCAAACGGCAGCATAAATATTTCCGAAGACGTAATCTCGACCATGGTCAAATCCTCAATTGAGGAGATCGACGGCGTAGCCGGTCTGTCAAATACGGCAGGAGCAGAGCTTGCCGAGCTTATAGGCATCAAGTCTCTTTCCAAGGGAGTCAAGGTTCAGATCGTCGATGACATGATCAAGGTCGACGCGATAATACTTGTTCGCTACGGCTGCAATATTGTCAGCGTTGCGAAGGATGTCCAATGCTCCGTTACCGAAGCGGTCAAGGCAATAACGGGTATCGACAAGGCAGAGGTCAATGTTCACGTTTCCGGTGTCGTTTTCGACAAATAAGTCTTTTGGGAGAAAGATATGAAAAGAACCACCGCAAGAGAGATCGCGATACAGCTTGATTTTGCCGCAATGTCGACGGAGCGTTCGGCACTTGAGCTTGCCGAGGACTTTTTTGACAAGGATTACTATGCTTGCCTTGCTTCTGAGAACGAGCTATACGCAGAGTATCCCGACGATAAGCAGAAGGCGTATATTCTGCGCCTTGTCGCTCTTTTGGATGAATACACCGTTCAGATAAACAAATACATTGAAAAGTACGCAACGGGTTGGAAGCTTTCCCGCATTTCAAAGACCGCACTTGCGGTACTCAGATGCGCCGTTTGCGAAGTGCTTTACATGGACGAGATACCCAATTCCGCAGCCATAAACGAAGCTGTCGAGCTTGCCAAGGGCTACGACGAGCCCGAGACGGTCGCCTTTGTCAACGGCGTACTCGGCGGCTTTATGCGCGGTGAATTTGGAGAAGCTCCCGCAGATGATGCGGAGACTGAGGAATGAACGAAAACAAATGTCTGACCGTAAGCGAACTTAACGGAGTCATAAAAGAGCTTGTGGACGCTTGTCCGATGCTCACAAATGTCTGCGTTAAGGGAGAGCTTTCAAATTACAAGATATATCCTTCCGGGCATCATTATTTCACCTTGAAGGATTCGCAGTCGTCCCTAAAATGCGTAATGTTCAAAAGCAGCGCGGTAAAGCTCCGCTTCCGTCCCGAAAGCGGCATGGGCGTCACCGCTTTCGGACGCATTTCCGTTTATCCGAGAGACGGAGCCTATCAGCTCTATTGTACGGAGCTTACGCCGGAGGGAATCGGTGACCTTCAAGTCGCTTATGAGCAGCTTAAAGCGAAGCTTCAAGCCGAGGGACTTTTTGACCCTGCACATAAGAAAAAGCTTCCTCAGTTTCCTAAGCGCATTGCAATAATCACCTCCTCGGCAGGTGCGGCTGTGCATGATATGATACGGATACTCGGGCATCGTTGGCCGATGACCGAGGTCGTTTTGCTACCTGTCAGAGTGCAGGGGGTCGAAGCACCGCCGGAGATAGTCGGTGCGATCCGCTATGCAAACAAGTACAAGGTAGCGGACCTGATAATAACCGGCAGAGGCGGCGGTTCGATTGAGGACCTTTGGGCATTTAACGACGAAAGAGTGGCAAGAGCCATATATGAATCGGACTTGCCCGTTATCTCCGCCGTCGGTCATGAGCCCGACGTTACCATATCCGACTTTGTTGCGGACAGGAGAGCGTCGACTCCGTCCAATGCCGCAGAGATAGCAGTGCCGGACAAAGCCGAGATCGAAGAACTTCTTCTCGGCTGCAAAATTCGCTGCACTCAGGCGGAAAACAAGCTCATCTCCAAGTACAAAGCTCAGCTTGACGGGCTCAAGGAGCGTAAGGTGCTTACCGACCCTGCAGCCTATGTCGACACAAAGCGCATGGAGCTTGACTATGTTCAAAGTAAGCTCTGCTCCGTTGCCGAAGCGGTTGCGGCAAAGTCGCGGCATGACTTGGTGCGTCTTGCCTCGGCACTTGATGCTATGAGTCCGCTGAAGGTTTTGAGCCGCGGTTACTGTATTGCGGAAGCCGAAAACGGCACCATATTGAGAACAACGAATGATGTTGCCGTCAATGACACGCTTAATATTACGGTGTGCGACGGTTGGATAAAATGCCGCGTAAGTGAAAAGGAGACCATATGATGGAAAAAAACAAACCTTCATTTGAACAGTCTGTAAACCGACTCGGTGAGATAGTAAAGCTGCTTGAAAAGGGCGATGCTCCGCTTGCGGATTCACTGAAGCTTTTTGAGGAAGGAACGGCTCTTATCGCACACTGCGAAGGTCTTCTTTCCGAAGCCGAGCAAAAGGTTGTTAAGCTGAAAAAAGGTGCCGACGGTAATCCCGTCGAGCTCCCATTTGAGGATGCAGAGTGATATGAAAACCTATGCTTACGACGAATATAAAGCAATGGTCGACTCCGCTCTCGGCAAATACTTTATCTCAGCGGGAGCTGCATATGACGGGCTTCTCGAATCGATGAGATACAGCCTCACGGCAGGAGGCAAAAGGATAAGACCGATACTTGTTCTCGAGTTTTGCAGACTCTGCGGCGGCGACGTAAACGCTGCACTTCCGATAGCCTGTGCAATCGAAATGCTTCATACCTACAGCCTTATACATGATGATCTGCCATGCATGGACAATGACGAGCTGCGCCGCGGCAAGCCGACGAATCATATGGTATACGGTGAATGTACTGCTGTTCTGGCAGGTGACGCATTGCAGGCGGAGGCATTTGCGACAATACTCAATTCCGAGCTTCCCGTGGCAAATCGCGCAAACTGCGCCATGCATCTTGCAAACGGCGTTGGGGTAAGCGGTATGTGCGGCGGTCAGTTCTTGGATATGGACGGCGAAAGCAAGATTTTAGACATCGACGAAATCAATGAGATAAATAAGCGCAAAACCGTCGCACTTATTACGTCAGCCTGCAAAATGGGAGTTGCCGCAGCAGGCGGCAGCGAAGAAATGCTCAAGGCGTCGGAAGTATTCGGCAGAAACATAGGCTATGCGTTTCAGATCAGAGACGATATGCTTGACGTGATAAGCACCGCCGAGGTTTTAGGAAAGCCCATAGGCTCCGATAAAGCAGAGCAAAAATGCACATATATGACGGCTCTCGGAGCCGCAGAGTGCGAAAAGACGGTGCAACGTCTTACCGAGGATGCCAAAGCCGCACTCCGTGCCGCTTTCGATGACACCGATTTTCTCTGTGAGTTGGCAGATTCTTTGGTCACGAGACTGAACTAAATTAAAAAACGCAGTGAATAACTATTGTATTATTCACTGCGTTTTGGTATTATATAAATACTAAAATGGTATATTATACGAATATATATGAATATGAGGCTGTGAATTGGATATTCTGAACAAAATTAACTCATCTGACGATATAAAAAAGCTGAGCGAAAAAGACTTGGCTCCTTTATGCGCGGAATTGAGAGAATATATAATTAAAAATGTGTCCGAAACAGGCGGACACCTTGCGTCTAACCTCGGCAGCGTCGAACTGACTGTCGCGCTGCACAGAGTGTATGACACGACGAAAGACAGGATAGTTTTTGACGTTGGTCATCAAAGCTATGCTCACAAGATAATAACAGGTAGGAGGGACAGCTTTGATACGCTCCGCCGTCACGGCGGTATATCCGGCTTCCCCAAACCTCATGAGGCAAAGGACGATGCTTTCATCGCAGGTCATGCGTCCGATTCCGTTTCCGTCGCATTGGGAATGGCTTACGCACGCACCATTAAAAAAGAGAGCTATGACGTTGTTGCCGTTATAGGTGACGGTGCCTTGACAGGCGGTCTCGCATATGAGGGACTTGCCAATCTCGGCGGCAGCAACGAGCCTATGGTTGTCATTTTGAACGACAACGGTATGTCGATAAACAGCAATGTCGGCGGAATGGCAAAGCTTCTTTCCGAAGAGCGAGTTAAGCCGGCGTATATAAATTTCAAGCGTTGGTACAGAAATGCGTTTGTAAATGCTCCCGCTCTTTACGATGCCAATCACAAGCTCAAGGAAGCTGTCAAAAAGCGCATTTTGCCGACGAATATGTTTGATGCAATGGGTATTTATTACCTCGGACCCGTTGACGGTCATGACGTTAAGCAGCTTGAGAGCGTCATTCGTTGGGCAAAGGAATTGAAAACGCCCGTTTTGGTTCATGCCTTAACTCAAAAGGGTAAGGGCTATAAATACGCCGAGGAGCATCCCGAGCGGTTCCACGGAGTCGGAAAATTCGATTATCTTACGGGGCAGCTCCCACCCGAAAAGCGGTGTTTTTCCTCGGTGTTCGGAGCGGCACTTTGTGCTCTTGCCGATAAAAATCCCGATATCGTCGCAGTCACGGCGGCAATGTCCTCCGGTACGGGACTGGAAGGCTTTTCAAATAAGCACCCCGATCGCTTCTTCGATGTCGGTATTGCTGAGGAGCACGCCGTATCCATGGCGGCAGGCATGGCAAAGCAGGGGCTTATCCCCGTTTTCGCGGTGTATTCGAGCTTCCTGCAACGCGGATATGATATGCTGATACATGACATTTCGCTTCTGTCGCTTCACGCTGTTTTCTGTGTTGACAGGGCAGGGCTTGTCGGAAATGACGGTGAAACGCACCACGGTTCCTTCGATATAGCATATCTGTCATCCGTTCCGAATATGCAAATACTCTGTCCCTCAAGCTATCTTGAGCTTGAACAGATGCTTTCGATTGCGATTAACGACATGAGCGGTCCCGTTGCGATTCGCTATCCGAGAGGCGGCGAAGGAGAATATACGGGAAGCTGCGGTGTCGGTACGACAAAGCTTTGCGACGGTGACTGCTTGACAGTTGTCGCTTACGGAACCATGATAAATACGGCACAGGCTCTTGTGAAGAAGCTTTCTTTGGACGGCTATAGCTGCGATCTTTTGAAGTTGGGCAGCATAAAGCCCTTGGAAATCGACCCCATCATCGATTCCCTGAGAAAAACCGGCAAGCTCATGATCGCGGAGGATGTTTGCGCCGCAGGCTGCGTAGGCAGCGACATAGCGGCACTTGCCGAGGAATACGGAGTTGCTCTGACTTCGGTATCGCTTAATAATCTCGGCAGCGGCATCGTAGCTCACGGATCGGTACCGGAGCTTCTTTCCGATTGCGGATTGGATGTTGACAGTCTGTATAACAAGGCTCTATCCGCCATAAGAGGTGAATGATGAAAAAAGTACGTTTGGATCAGCTCGTTTTTGACCTTGGCTTGACCGAGAGCAGGGAAAGAGCAAAAACAACCATCATGAGCGGTCTCGTATTTGTTGACGGACAGCGCATCGATAAGCCCGGTACTCAGGTTGCGCCGGATGCGAAAATCGAAGTCAAAGGTTCCGCAATTCCATATGTCAGCAGAGGTGGGCTGAAGCTTGAAAAAGCACTCAATGTGTTTCCGATAGACCCAAAAGGAAAGCATTGCATTGATTGCGGTGCCTCGACCGGAGGGTTCACGGATGTTTTGCTCAAAAACGGTGCCGAAAAGGTCTATGCCGTTGATGTAGGATACGGACAGCTTGCATGGAGTCTGCGTCAGGACGACAGAGTCGTCAACATGGAACGCACCAACATTCGTTATATAAGCCATGATCAGATACAGGAGGAATTGGACATTGCGGTGACCGATCTGTCCTTTATATCGCTGAAGCTAGTTTTGCCTGCAATCTGCTCCCTTATTAAAAACGGCGGTGAGCTTGTCTGCCTTATAAAGCCGCAGTTTGAAGCGGGTAAAGACGAGGTGGGCAAAAAGGGCGTAGTAAGAGATCGCAAGGTCCATCTTTCGGTTATCGAGAGTATACTAGACTTTGCGCCGACGATAGGTATGTCGGTCAAGGGACTTGACTTTTCTCCCATCAAAGGTCCCGAGGGCAACATTGAGTATCTCTGCTATATGAAAAAATGCGCCGATGCATCGACCGTTATCGATGCGGCAAAGGTTGTGGAGGCATCGCATGAGCATTTGTAATACGCAAGAGTTGATAGTGCTGTGTCCGAATCCGTTTAGAGATACAAAGCTTCAAACCACAAGATTGGCTCATGAGATACTTATGGGAGAAGGCTTTGAGACCGCAGTCTGTCCCGTTTTCGGTAACGGTGACGAGAGCTTTTTGCCGGATGATCTGAAGCGTATCTCATTTGACGAAGCGGCACACAGAGCATCGATGTTCATCGTCATAGGTGGTGACGGGACTATACTTCAGGCTGCACGGCAAACCGGTCATGTCGACAAGCCGATGTTGGGGATAAACCTCGGAACTAAGGGCTTTATGTCGGTTTTGGAGCCGGATGAAATCGAGCTTATAGTTCCCGCTGCAAAAGGCGAATATATAGACAGCCGCAGAATGATGCTCTATGCGGAGCTTTACCGTAACGGAAGCTGCGTTTTCAGTGATACGGGACTGAACGATGTTGTCATACACGGCATGGGTGACTGTATTAAGTTCACCGCATGGTGCGATGAAGATAAGGTCATGAGCTATTCCGGTGACGGGATAATCGTCGCAACGCCCACGGGATCTACGGGTTATTCAATGTCTGCGGGAGGACCGATAGTCGAACCGGAAGCCAAGAATTTTATTCTATCTCCGATATGTGCCCATGTCATGGGAGCGAAAAACTTCGTTTTGGGACCGAAGCGCAAGATAAAAATCAAAACCGAAAAGCTGCACGATCGTCGCGCATTCATATCCGTCGACGGAGCAAAGGGCATCGAGCTTATGAATAACGATATCTTGACGGTGCGGCAGTCCGAAAACACTTTGAATTTAATACATTTAGGGACAAAAAGCTTTTACGATTCGACCTTTGATAAGCTTCTCTATAAAAACAATTAGGAGTACCGAATATGAAAACAGCCAGACAAAATGCAATATTGCAGATAATATCGGAGCAGGACATAGAAACTCAGGGGCAGCTTATCGAAGCACTTGCGAAAATAGGCGTCGCAAGCACTCAGGCTACCTTGTCGAGAGATATTAAGGACCTTCAGCTTGTTAAGGAGCTCGGAGAAAACGGAAAATATCACTATGTCGTAAACGGCAAGACGAAGAACACAGATCACGAAATACGCCTCCGAAAAATATTCAGAGAAAGCGTCACCTCATACAGTGTTGCGCAAAATATCATCGTCATCAAGACGCTTCCCGGTCTTGCTTCGGCAGCAGGTGCGGCACTTGACGCCATGCATATCGAGAATCTTGTCGGTTCGATAGCAGGTGACGACACCGCATTCCTTGCAATGAAAGACAGCAAAGCCGCACTCGACTTTTGCGACGAAATAGATAAGATGTTCTGATAAGAGGTTTTTTATGCTGACTGAGCTGCATATTGAAAATATAGCCGTTATCGAAAAAGCGGATATTGTGTTCGACAGGGGACTCACGGTGCTTACTGGCGAAACCGGTGCCGGTAAATCGATAATCGTCGATTCGCTCGGAGCCGTTCTCGGCGCAAGAACAAGCAGAGAACTTGTGCGAACGGGTGCGGATAAAGGCGTTGTTTCCGCCGTGTTTGAAACCGATTCCGCCGATAAGTGGTTTCAGGATAATGAAATCGACCGCGACGGAGAGATCATCATACAGCGGCGCATAAGCACGGACGGCAGAAACAGCTGCCGCGTGTGCGGTGCTCCCGTATCCGTCACTCAGCTAAGAGAGCTCGGTGCAATGTTGCTTGATATTCACGGGCAAAACGACGGCAGACAGCTTATGGACGAGGAACGTCATCTCGGCTATCTCGATTCTTATGCCGATGATGCCGATGAGCTTGCCGCGTTTTCGCACTGCTACAACGAGTATTCCGAATGCAAAAAAGAGATCGGTCGACTCAGTATGGATGAGCTGACAAAGCAGCGTCTTGCCGAAACCTTAAATGCGCAGATTGAGGAGCTTGAGACTGCCGCATTGCGTATCGGTGAGGAGGATGAGCTATCCGCACGGCGTGAGCTGCTCCGAAACTCGGAAAAGCTTACCGAAGCCTTGGACGGAGCCTATGAGTTTTTATACGACGGTGATGATAATGCGCTTAATTTGACAGATTCCGCCGCCGCACTGATTTCAAAGGCTTCGACGATAAGCGAGGATTTCGGAGAGACCTATGAGATACTTCAAAATGCATCCTCACTTCTTTACGACGCTGCGGAGAGAATACGCGATTTCAGATATTCGCTTGACTTTTCCCCTGATGAATATGATCGACTGGAGGCAAGGCTTTCTCTTTTAAAGAGGCTGCGCCGTAAATACGGTACGGACGAGGAGGGTATGCTGTCCTTGCTTGAGGATAATCGCAGCCGCCTATCCGAACTCGAATACGCTGACGATATGCTGATAAAGCTTGAGAAAAAGCTCACCGTGCTGACGGATGCCTGCCGTAATGCGGGAAGTGTACTCACGGCAAAACGGCGTGAAGCCGCAAAAAGTCTCGAGGAAAAAATAGCTGCGGAGCTTCGTGCGCTCAGTATGCCGTCGGTCAGGTTTTCGGTATGCATAAAGCCACAGGACGGAAAACCGGGCTTTGACGCAACCGGAGCGGATACGGTTCGATTTCTCATATCCGCAAACGCCGGTGAAGCTTTGGCGCCCATAAGCAAGATCGCATCGGGCGGTGAGCTTAGTCGAATAATGCTTGCACTAAAAACGGTTTTTTCCGCAAACGACCCTGTAGAAACACTTGTTTTTGATGAGATAGATACAGGCGTATCCGGTATTGCCGCACAGCGTGTAGGAGAAAAAATGTCCGATATTTCAAGGCAAAAGCAGGTTTTGTGCATAACGCATCTGCCGCAGATCGCCGCCATAGCAGACAATCATGAGCTAATCGTCAAATCGGAGCGCAGCGGCAGAACATATACCGAGGTCTTTTTACTCGACAGAGCGGGACGCAGAAACGAGCTCGCTCGTATGCACGGCGGCGAAAACATTACCGAGCTTACCCTCGCAAGTGCCGAGGAGCAGCTTGCATCTGCCGATAAATACAAGTTGACAAAAAGCGATTGATTTTGTATAATTACTCGGTAAACGCTTTGATGCGCACAAGTAAGATGATTTCGTCTGCACAGAGAGACCCTGTTTGCTGAAAAGGGGAGAGACGTTTTGTCCGAATACGGCGCGGAGCGGCAGACCGAACCGAGTAGGCTCTGACGGGTGCACCCGATACAGTGCAAGGAGTCACGGACTCCCCGAGTCCGACTTTGCGAAAAGCCGGAAAACCAGAGGTGGTACAGCGTAAATTACGCCCTCTGTCCGAAAGGACGGAGGGCGAATCTATATTTTAAAGGAGATAACAAAAATGGATATTAAAGAAAAAGCGATCGGATATCACAAGGCGGGCTTTAACTGCGCACAGTCCGTGCTCTTAGCCTGTAACGAGTACACCGGTCTTGACGACACTACCGCACTTGCGATATCGGCAGGCTTCGGCGGCGGACTTCGCAGCGGCGAAGTGTGCGGTGCTATCTCCGGTGCGGTAATGGCACTGGGACTTGTCTTTCCCTTCACCGATGCAGAAGATGCCGGAGCAAAGGCTAAGATAGCGGAGCTTGCAAAAAACTGCGTGTCCAAGTGCAAGGAGGAATACCCCTTTGTTCGTTGCGAAGATCTCAAGGCAAACGACGTCAACTGCGGTCAGATAATCGGCAGAATGGCAGAGATCGCGGAAGAAATGATATTAAAAGAAAGAGAGAGCTGATATGGGTATTTACGAAGAGCTTGTCGCAAGAGGCCTTATTGCGCAGGTTACCAACGAAGACGAGATAAAGGAAATGATAAACAACGGAAAAGCAACCTTTTATATCGGCTTTGACCCCACGGCGGATTCTCTCCATGTCGGGCACTTTATG
>CAZWID010000003.1:0-26242 GCA_964634065.1 uncultured Oscillospiraceae bacterium
CCCCCGACCTGCTGATTACAAATCAGCTGCTCTACCGACTGAGCTACACCAGCGTGCGTCAGCTTGATTATAATAGCAAACCGCGTGCGGTTTGTCAACAATTATTTTCACATAATCGAAAAATTTTCTCGGGAGGACACGAAAAATGAAGCTTAGAGAACTGTCGTTTGAATACAAAGAGGCTGCCGCTGCCTGCAGACAGCGGGCAAAAGAGCTGCGTGAGAGTATGGCGTATTGTGAAAGCGAGACCGAAAAGCTGCTGCTGCGGCGAAGAATAGCGATACTCATGCAGATGGCGGGCGATGCCGCTGCGACGGCGAAGTATCTTTACGGCTATTACGGAACGGAGGTAAAGAAAAATGACGGACGAGGAAAAGTATCAGGCATTGAGACAGCTTATTCGGCTGACGGATGTGACGGGAGAGGGCAAGATTGCGGCACTGCGGCATGGGATGAGCGAGGCACTTACGCCGAGACAGAAACAGCTTGTGCATATGTACTATATCGAGCAGAAGCCGATGACACAGATTGCGGATGAACTGGGATTGGATATAAGCAGCGTCAGCAGAACGATAAAGCGAGGCAGGAATAATCTCTACACCGTGCTGCGCTACGGAGGCAGAAGTATGCTGTGCGAGTTGGAAGGCTGAACGAATTTGACAAAAAAATCACTTACCTTGAGGCACGCAATGTGCAAAGTGCTCAATATAACCGACAAAATTTGGGCACTATCGCAATTTACACAACCTGACAAATCGGATATAATCTAACTGCGGTAAATCCGAATCGCAGATGTCGCACCGACAGCGGCACCGTCGAAAAACAGAATCTCAAATGTAACAATACCTGCGCACGGGTTGCCGTGCGCAGGTGTTTTTTACTATGTCAGTCTTTTTTCAGGAAATCCTTAAAAGCGACGAATACCGCGGCACAGTCTATAACCGTTGCGGCGATTAAAACGATGAGAGCACCTGTTGTCATAGTACCGTCACCTCCTTAAAGCAGACCGCAAAAGGCACATATCACGAGCAGCACGACATCGAAGCCGAGTATGCCGCCGACTGCAATAGCGGAGCTTTTGACGGTCGGTCTGTCATGCACGTAAAACGCCGTTGCGAAGAAGGGCAGATAACCGATGAGCCACAGAAGCCACGGGCAGCTTCTCTGCCAGAAGGGCCATTCCCAAGTGAGTATACCGCAGTAGTTGAGGAAGCATTCGATGGCAACTGCGGCGGTGGTCAGAACGATGCAGAGGAAGATGCGGTTGTTGATGCCGAGAATTTTCTTTTTCCTGTCCTCGGGGAGCATGAGACAGACGGAAATGCCCATGATAAGGAACATCATGGAGATTTCAAGGTTGTAGCCGATGAGAATCAAAAACGAGGTGTCACCGACACCGGCAGGAGTGCCCCAGACGGGAGCGTAGCCGCTGAGGAAGCAGATCATAGAGTTCCAGATCTCGTTGAACAAATCCATTCCCCAGAGAGCGAAACCGCCGAGGACGATTTTGTAGTGCTTTTCGTGCAGCTCCTTTGACACTATGTACATCAGTATCAAAAAGAGCGGCACGGCGTACCATTGCATTGTCGCCTGTGGATTTCTGAGGATGGTTTGCGCAGATTGCGTAAATTCCGAGAACATACTTTTCCCTCCGTTTCCGTTGATTGTGTTGAATATACATTCGGTATATTCCGCTGTATCCAATATATTATACACGATTGCGATTGTCAATAAACAGCATTGAAGGAGGTGGAATTTTTTGCGGCGTTTGGGACAATAATACCCGGGAAAGAGATATGCTTCCCGGGTTTTGCCATGCTGCTTTCGTAAAGTATCAAACTTTGCGAATATTCAGTTTATTCATATTTTGCTTTTTGAGCTCAAGTGACGGATGAACATATTTGTTCAGCGTGATATTGACGCTCGAATGACCGAGTATCTCGCTGAGACTTTTTATCTCAAAGCCTATCTCGACACAGCGTGTTGCGAAGGTATGGCGCAGTGCGTGATAGTTTGCGTCCTCTATGTCGCAATCGGCAAGCATACGCTTGAAGGCGTTTTGCATGGTTCTCGGTTCGACGAATTTGTCGCCCCTTCCGGTGAGCACATAGCAGTCGTCGCCCTTCTTGAGCGCCGCTGCCGTTTCGAGCAGAAAATCGGGGAGCGGGATATCTCTTTCGGAGCTTTCGCTTTTCGGTGAACTGATAATGATCTCCGTTTTCTTGCCGTTACCGCTGTCACTTTGTATGCGCAAAAGTGTGCGTTTTACGCTGCAAATGCCCGATTTCGTGTCAATATCGCCCCATTTGAGTGCACATACCTCACCTATACGAAGCCCTGCGTACAGACTCAGCAATATACCGAGCTTCATCTCGTCGGTATCGCTTGTCAAATACTCGGTGATACGAAGCTGCTCATCGCTTCCGAGCACTCTCATTTCGCTTTTGCCGCGCTTTACGCTTATGAGCTCCGGTGAGCAGTGAAGCTCAAAGCCCCTTGCCTGTGCGTGTCTGAGTGAGCTTTTGACTATACAAAGTATATCGCTGACGGTTTTTGACGACAGCCCACCGCTTTTGTCGATGCGACCCTCCGCAAGCAAAAAGGCGACGTAATCCTCAAGACGGTCGTTGTCGATTTCGGAGAGTCGGAGCCTTGCGAGACTCGGACGTATATGCGCATTTACGAGATGACTGTACCTTGCGTAGGATGAACGCTTCACTTTAAGCGAGCAGCTTTTAAGCCACATATCGAGCAGCTCCCCATACAAGATATCGTTATTCCTTTTCGTGTTTTCGGAGCCGTGATCTGCGCAATCCGCTCCGTGCAAACGGTTCTTTATTCGTTCAAACAAAGGCTTCTTGTTTGTCAAAACCGCAGTACGTTCGTATTCGCTCATTATCTTGTACCTCCTATTTTGTTTTTTAAAAACTTACGAAATTACTTAAAAAACTTCACCGGTGACCTAAACTAACCCAAAAGCGGTAAAATCATTGTTTTTTAACAAAAGATGAATTTTTTCGCCAAAAAATAACGTAGAAATCATTGACAATCATAGCGCGAAGTTTTAAAATGGAAATACTATATTTTGTGTTTTTATGCCCTTTCGCAAAGTTTGATACTTTACGAAACAAAAACCTGAAAATTCAAAAAACGGAGAAGGTTTCTATGGCAAAAATAAGTGTAAAATCGTATGAGCCGATGCTCACGGTGAACGTACATTTGCAGCGCAAAGAGAAGCTTTTGAACGAGGAATGTGCACTCATCCAAAGAAGGCGTCCCAAGGGACTTATGTCCATTCAGTCGGCGGATGCCAAGAACGTTGTTATGGTTGCTCCGGCAAATTTGCCGCTGTCGCAGTATCTTGCGAGCGGAATAAGCAGGCAGGAGTTTTTCGACGTGCTGATAAAGCTGGTAAACGTCCTGAGATCCGTTGCGACAAACAAGCTGTCTCTCGGAAACCTGTGCCTTGAAGCGGATAACATTTTCGTGAACTATGCGACAAAGGAGCTTTACTTTATCTATTGCCCGATGAGCGGTAGCGGCGTGAAGGGAAGTCTCGGCAGCATAATGGGCGAGATAGTCTGCAAGACGAATTTCAGAATGCCTGCCGATATGGTTCTGAAGCAGAAATTCACGGTGTTTGTAAACAATCCCTCAAATGTCAATACGCAGAAGCTTGAGGAGTTTATTATTCAGAACTGCCCCGAGAAGGAGAAGCTTATCGACAAGATAGGCACGGCGGCACAGAGTGCGCAGAGCTTTGCTCAGCAAAGCGGCGGCAATCAGAGCAGAAGCGCGAGCTGGGGAACAAAATCCGGTACGGATATGTATTACAACCGCAGCGACAATTTGACCGACATTGCCAAGGGCGACAGAACCTACAACGTTTATGAGCAGCAGCTCGACCGAAAGCCCAAGACATCACAGGCGGAGTACAGCGGCTTCGGCGGTGAAGCCGCGGGAGCATTTGCGGGAGCGGCAGCGGGTGCCGGTACCGTGATGCACAATACGGGGACGACGGTAATGGATGCCGTCAATACCGTGCCGCAACACTACGGAACGACGGTCATGGATGCGGTCAATGTCAACAACGTACCGGTGCAGCCGCAGACAAATTACGGAGCGTCCGCAGGTGTAAGAGAGCAGCCGCCGCAGCACTACGGAACGACGGTAATGGATGCGGTTAATGTCAACACCGTACCGGTGCAGCCGCAGCAGTCGAGCTTTGGTGCATCGGGCAGCGTATATACTCCGCCGCAGACCGATTACAGGACGGTACAAACGGCACCGCCGCAAAGCAGCGGAACCACGGTTATGGGTTACGGCGGATTTAACGGCGGTTTCGGACATCAGACAAATTTCGGCACAACGGTGATGAGCAGCGGACCGGAAACCGTGGTACTCAACGAGCGGCAGACGTTCATAAATCCGAGACTGCGCCGAATGAAAACGGGCGAGGAAGTCAGCATAAATAAGCCTGTGTTCCGTGTGGGTAAGGAAGAAGGCTATGTCGATTATCTTATAAGCGACAATCCGGCGGTCAGTCGCAGCCATGCGGACATCATAACGAGAGACGGACATTATTACATATACGACAACAATTCGACGAATAAGACATATGTAAACAACATAATGATCCCGTCTCTGAGAAATGTCGAAATAGAAGAAGGCAGCCATATAAGAATGGCAAATGAGGATTTCATATTCATCGTAAATCGGTAAGTCGGAATTTCCTTATATTTAAATAATGTAGGATGAGGTGCTTTATGACAATTTGTGCAGCGGCAGAAACGGATGTCGGTCAGGTAAAGACGACAAATCAGGATTCGGTTTGCATCAAGATCGCGGCAACGCCGAAAGGCGAGATCGCACTTGCCGTCGTGTGTGACGGCATGGGCGGACTTGAAAAGGGCGAGCTTGCGAGTGCCACGGTTATCAGAGCCTTTTCAAGTTGGTTTGAGAATGAGCTCCCCGAAAGAATGAACTCTTTCGATTGGAACTATATCTGTCAACAGTGGACGCATATGATAAAGAACCTGAATCGCACGATAAGCGATTACGGTAAGTACTATGAGATGTCACTCGGAACGACGGTGACGGCGATGCTTGCCTACGGCGGCGAGTATGCGATAGCCCACGTCGGCGATTCGAGGGCATACGAGGTGCTGAGAGAGCCCGTACAGCTCACGGAGGATCACAGCTTTGTCGGCAGAGAGGTCAAAAGAGGAGCGATGACGCCCGAGGAAGCGGAGCGCGACCCGAGAAGGAACGTGCTGCTCCAGTGTGTCGGCGCATCAAAGACGGTCGCACCCGAGATCATAAGAGGCAGAATGAAGCCGAACGTCGGCTACCTGCTCTGCTCCGACGGATTCAGGCATCTTGTGTCATCGCAGGAGATAGCCGCCGCGGTGAACGGCTCCGTTAACGTCGGAGTGGCGCAGATGAAATCCGAGCTTCGCAGACTGATAAATACGGTGATGAGCAGGGGAGAGACGGATAACATTTCCGCTCTTGTACTCTGGGCAAAGGAGTAAGTCATGCAGAACACAATCGAACAGAACGAACCGCAGCCGACCGATTTTAAAGTCATCGAAGCCGTATTCGAGGGAAAGTACGATATACTCCGAGTGATCGGCAAAGGCGGTATGTCCTTCGTGTACCTTGCTATGGACAAGCGCATGAACAAGCAGTGGGCGATAAAAGAGGTTCGCAAGGGCAGCGGCAAGGATAAAGCGGGCAGATCATACGAGCAGACGCTCATCGTCGAAGCGAATCTTATGAAGGACGTCGACCATCCCGCGATCCCGCGAGTCGTCGACATCAACGAGAGCCGAGACGCGATATACGTCGTAATGGACTACGTCGAAGGCGAATCGCTTGACAAGGTCGTCTGGAAATACGGACCGCAGCCGCAGGATGTCGTGATTGACTGGATAAAGCAGATAGCGGACGCATTGGGCTACCTTCATTCGAGGACGCCGCCCATTATCTACAGAGACATGAAGCCGGCCAATATAATGCTCAAGCCGGACGGGGCGGTAAAGCTCATCGACTTCGGCACGGCAAGAACCTATAAGGGCACGAAAAATTCGGATACGACGAATTTGGGCACATTGGGATATGCGGCACCGGAGCAGTACGGCAACCGTGAGACGGACGGTAGGACGGACATATATTCCCTCGGCATGACGATGCACTATCTCCTGACGGGGCAGGACCCGAGCCGAGCATCGCCGCCGTACCTGTACTATCCCGTCCGCTATTGGCGACCGGAGATCCACGAGGGCATCGAGCGCATTATCGACAAGTGCACGAAAGCCGACATGGAGAACAGATACCAAAGCTGTGACGAGCTGCTGTATGCACTGGAGCATTACGAGGAAGACACGGAAGCATACAGGAAGAAGCAGCGCAAGAAGGTCGGGCTGTTCTTCGGAACACTGGCACTGAGCGGCGCAATGCTGCTGACGAGCGTGGGTACATACTTCGGCGCACAGGCGGTGCGAAGCAATGACTATGACGAGCTCATACGAAGCGGACAGTACGAAGAAGCGATAGAGCTTATGCCCGAGGAAATCGAAGCGTATCAAAAGCTGCTCGACTCATACCTTGATGAAGGCGGACCACACTTCGGCCAAACGGAAAGTGACAGACTTTACGAGCTTATTGTGGAATACGAAAACAAAGGCGGAGATAAGACCGACGAGGAATATCTCGAGGTGCTGTTCGGAGCGGGACTTTTAAATTTCATCGCATATGAGGAAAACGGACAGGAAAGCGTCGCCGGAAGGTTAAAGAAATCGAGGAAATATTTTGAGAGCATCCACGGAATACTGAGCAATAATAAAGGCATCGATTTCGAGTACGCCGAGATTTCGGAGAACCTCTACACGATAACGCGCATATTCGGGGACAGCGGAAGTGCGGCGTCCAAATACAAGGACTACACGAGAGAAGATTTGGAGGCGGTGTTGGATGCATTCGACGAGTGCCTGAGGACCATTGACGAAGCGTATGGAGGCTTTGAGGCTTATAAGGCTGCAATAAAACTGGGACAGTGCAGCACGATGGCAGCCATCATAGACATGCACAAGGTTGACTTTAAAGGCGCCGAAATATCCGAAAACAGACTCGTGTCGCTGCTCAGAGATATCCAAGCCTGCGAAAAAGAAGTAAGCTCAACCAAATCGCAAGCCGAGCGTGACAAAGCGATTAAGGCCTGCGATACTTACATTGAAAATGTGAAAAACACATACAAGTGATAACGGGGAGGTGTGAAAATGGCAGATACATTACAGACAATTTCCATAGTGGCAATAATACTGTGCAGCGTGTTGCTTGTGGTCGCGGTGGTGCTGTATGTTAAGCTCCGAATAAAGGAAGTCATGGCAGACCTTTCGGGCAAGACGGCGCAGCGGTCGATCGAGGAAATACGCAACCGGTCGAAGAAGTCGACGGCGGGACAGCGGCATAAGTCGTATTCCACCAACGGCAAGAGTACGACGGAGACCAAAAAGAAAAAAGCCACCTCCGAGGTGGCGACGGCGAAGGAATCGACGCAGAAGCTCCGTTCCGAACCGACGGTTCAGCTAAGCGAGGACAGACCGGCAGCCGACCCGAATGCGACGGTGCAGCTAAGTCCCGACGAAGCGAAGGTCGATACCAATGCAACGGTTCAGCTCACGGAGCCGCCGTATAAGCCGGACCCGAACGCGACCGTTCAGCTCACGGAGACCGAACCGGACACCGCAGCGACGACGGTGCTCTCTCCGCCGAAGCCGACCCAAGGGACGACGGTTCTCGAAAAGCAGGAGCCGAAAGCGGTTCCGCATAGCGACTTCGTTATGATAACGGACATAATGCTCATCTCGACGGATGAGGTAATGCCGACGCAGAACGAATTTGTTTGGCAACAATAATAGCATATAAATAAGAAATAATCATATACAAAAGGAGAAATAATTATGAAGAAAGGGATATTTTACAGAATACTGGGACTTATCCTTGCTGTCACGATGCTGTTCGGCTTGACGGGCTTCACCTTCCTGACCCCGACCGCATCGACGAATGGTGTCGTTGCCTCTCAGAACGAGGACGGGGATACGCCTTCGGAAGGCGACGGCGGCACCGGCGATACCGGAGACACCGGAGATACCGGCGATACCGGAGACACCGGAGATACCGGCGAAGGCGGCACGCCGTTCGACCCGAAACCCGCACCCGGACCCGTGGATGCTCGGTATTTACTCACGGTTGTACAGCCCGAAGGCGGCGTGATCACCCTTGCCGAGGATAGCGGTTATACGCTTGACGACAATGGCACCACTACCGTTAACAGAGTCCATCAGAATAAAGACGGAAAATGGGAAACCACTGTGCTGACCTTTACCGTCAGAGCAAAGACTGCCGATGAAGGCTATTACGCATCCAAGCTTCACGAAGTATATGTAAATGGTGAAAAGGTAGAAGTAACAGGCGGCGAGTTTACATACGATCTTGCAAATGTGAAGGGTAGTACCATAACCGTAACCGCAAAGTTTTACGGTATTGAGAGTATCAAGGTAGAGGGCTTTAAAAAAGATAGCACTACCCCTAATAGCGATAGCACCGCTTGGGCGTACTATAAAACTATAACGGTCGAAACCTTCGGCTTTGATTCTGCTCCTACTCCTACTGTCAAGCGCACAGATGGCGTTTCAAATGAAGCAAATGGCAAGATATGCATTGAAGAAGAAATCGAAGCAGATGTCGAGAACAACATAACGATAGAAGCAACGGGCAATGTCAACGGTGAAGCTGTATCTGCGGGCACAACCGTCACTGTAAATAAAATCGACCGCACTGCACCTAATGGCAGTATTACTGACACAATAGTAAATGATAGAAAAGTAAATGATGGATACTGGGGCAAAACAGTAACTTGCACAATTGAAGCAAGTGACTCCGATTCCGGAATAGCCAAAGTTGAGTATTACGGAATTGCAGGAGATGAACGGTCGGGAAACAAAGTTGCCGAAGATTTGGGAAACGGAAAATATAAATTTACAGCTGATTATAAAAGCGGCACTGATGTTAATGGGCAGTTGTATAGTTATTATGTGATTATCACCGATACAGCAGGTAATGTATACGATAGCGGCGTTCCTTCTGAAAACAGCAATAGATATCAACTATGGTCAGATGAATTAAACGAAACTTCCTATGATCAGGATAACAGAAACATTGTAACTGCTTACGCAAAAGAAGGGAAAATAACATTTAAAGCAAAAAAGATATTTGCAGATAATAAAGATAGCTGCAATGTTAGAATAGTTATAAATGGCAAAGAAACAACTGAATTTGACTTAGTTAAAGGTAAAAACAAACTTAGTATAGTACTTGATGAAAAAGAGACCTATACCTATATCATAAATTATCTGGAAAATGACATTGAAATTACGGCAGAATTTGTTGGCGGCAATGGTCTTGACAATTTTGTTACTCAGTTGAATGGTGGAAAGAGTATATTGTTCAATGAGTCTTTTGTTGTCAATTTGCAAGTGAACAGAGACCCTCAAGATGTAAGCAAGGTTCAGTACCAGCTTGTATCAAAAGACAACATAACAACGGATGAAAACGGCAAAAAAACCGTTAAATTATCTGATTGGTCTGATGCTGACAGAAACGATAAAGATAAAGACACTTACGAAACTACTGATGGAAAGTATGTTATAACCGTTAAGAAGGACGACCCCTTCACCGGATACATTGCTTTCCGTGTTGTTGATAAAGCCGGCAACGAGACGATTGAGCTTTATAAGGGTTCAAAGGCCAACGACAATAAGGGTGAATTTGAAATCGTCGATGACACCGTCCTCCTCACCAACAAGAGCATTTACAGCGGTAGTGAGACTATTGGCGACACCGGCGTGACGGTTGAGGCTGTTGTTGAGGTATACGGCAAAAAGACCGAGTGGACGCTTAATGAAGACGGCGACCTCATCGGCACTCCCGTCGAAGCACACTACACCGGCGAATGGGTACAGAGCGCAACCTTCAATGTGAAGCTCAATGAGAGCGGCACTATAGCAGATGACGTATCTAGCATTAGCCTAACGAAAGTAGAGCTCGTCTACGGTGATGACAATGTAATTACTCCCTACAATTTGGAAAGAAATTGCTATGAAAGCGTAATTGACACTTCATATTCCGGTGAAGTTTCAATTAGAGCCACGTACAATGTCTTTAAGTATCAAACCAACGAAGATGGCACTTTTGTCGCTGACGAGAATGGCAATAAAATCACGAATACAGAGCCTGAACAAGATCCCGTATCCGTAACCGTATCCGTAAAGACCGCAAAAGGTGATAATTTCACCGTCAAAATCGACCACGATTCCGATACTACCAAAGCTTATAACGGCAATAATGAGATTAACAATAGGGATTGGTACAACGGAAACGGTAAAACACTGAGCACCGTAAATGTCAAAGCAACTGACGAAAAAGAAAACTCCGCACCCTCTACTGTCTATTGGGAACTGAAATACCCGTCAAAGGTCACAAATGCCGAAACAGGTGAAATACACAGAAGTACTTCCAACGTTGCACGCGGAAGAACAGGTTCTGTTAAAATTGAGAGCCTTAATGGTGAGTTCACTGCTGAAACCGGAGAGCTTAAATCTGATTTATACAACTACTTCACCACCCCCGGCAACAACTACTATCTCTATATGTTCGCCATTGATGAAGCAGGTAACATAAGCATTGCTTGTAACCTTGATGAAAATGGCGTTTACACGATTCCGCTTTTCACTGACGATTGTGACGACGCAAATCCCCATGCCGATAGCGATAGCAAAGACGAAGGCAATGACGAAACCGGCGATAAGAAAGACGCAGAGGAGAATGCCGGAGACAGTGGCGAGCCCAAAGAAGAACCCTCAAAACTTTCGCTGAATACCGACGGTCTTAAATACTACAATATTTGGTGGGACGAAGAAGCTCCCGTAGTGTCGGCATATTTCAAGAATAATGGCGATAACAACGACAGTGAATATTATAGATGTCAGCGAGAGATCACTGTTTATGTTAAGGATTACAAGCTTGCTGATAGTACTGACAATTCTGCAACTATAGAGCTTACTTATACGGACCCGCTCACCGGCGAGTCAAAGACGAGACCGGCAACGTTAAATTGCGTTGGCTCTACCCCTCACGGTAGTATGACAACATACACGGCAACGATCACAATCGGTCTTGTCACAAAAGATGGTGATTTAGCGGATAAGTTTAAAGATGACGCAGATAACTGCAATTTGACGATCAAAGTTACCGACGCTGCCGGAAACGTTTCCACGACCAATAAGGATGGTTACTTAGAACAGAATGGTACAGATGTCAAGGAGAATGTCTACTACAGCGGCACCAAAGACAATTCTAAGCCTAACGATGAACAGGGCGGTCCTGCCGAAAACACCACCTTCACCATCGACCAGACCAAGCCGGTTGTTGATGTAAGCTTTACCGATAGCGTTGAAGCTGCAAACGGTATGTACTACAAATCCGCTCGTACCATGACTGTAACCGTCACCGAGCACAACTTCAAGCCCGAGAATGCGACTATCACAATTCAGAGAGCGGAAAGCAACGCAGCAGAGTTTGAGGATTACGAAACGCTGAGTGGCGAAGACGTTTGGGGTGATGACTTAGGCGATTCCCATGAGTATAAGTTCACGTTTAAGGAAGACGGCAAGTACGAAGTAAGAATTGATGTCACCGACAAGGCAGGTAATACCCTGAATGCAAAAGAATCCACAGGTGTAACATTTGATGATTCTACCGCAGTAGTTCCCACCTTCGTTGTTGACCAGACCGACCCCACTATCACTCTGTTCACGAAGACTAACGACAGATTGTTCGGCAAGGACATGGAATGCAGACCCGACTTCAGAGCAGAAGATGCATTCATGAGCGATAACGAGAATCACGCCGCAAGCTATACCGTAAGACTCACCCGTACCGTCAGAGATCAAAAGAACGTTGAGGTCACAAGAGACGTACTGAACATCACCACCGAGGATATGACCGCAACAACTCTTACTCGTATCTACGACAACATTTCCAACGCTACCGAGAACGACGGTATTTACACCCTCTATGTAAGCGTCACCGACCTTGCCGGTAATACAAGCAGCAGCGAAACCACCTTCACGGTCAACAGAAACGGCTCCTTCTACGTATTCAGCGACGACCTCGCAGAACTCGTCAAGGGTGTCTATGCAAAGAAGGCGAACGGCAACTACTTCGTCACCGAGTACAACGCAAGCCCCGTCAAGGACGGCAGCGTCAAGGTCGTTATCACCCGTGACGGCAAGCTCATCGACAATCCCAAGTACAAAATCGACGCGGTAGGCATGGGCGAGAGCGGACTCTATGAGTACGTCTATAAGCTCGATAAGGATAACTTCAAGCAGGACGGCGTATACGTTATCGAGATATACTCCGACGACGAAGCCGGTAACACCTCCAAGAACAACGACGGTCCCAACAAGAACCTCATCACCTTCGTTGTCGACTCCGTAAGCCCCAGCATCACCGTTACACAGGGTCTCAAGGACAAGATTGTCAACGATACCACGCATACCTTCAAGGCACTCATCGAGGATACCTACAGCCTTCGCTCCGTCGAAATCAAGGTCGACGGCAAGGTCGTAATGCGCTATCTGAATGAGGATGCCTACAATAAAGCAGTGGAAGCCGGCGAGAAGAATATCGCACTGCTGACCGGCGCAACCGGAGAGATCGAGTACGTACTCAATGAGAGCACCGACGTACAGCACGTTGAGATAGTCGCGACCGATAGGTCCGGCAACGTCACAACGACCGCAGCCGAGGATTACCTGACCGCTCACGAAAGCTTCACGCCCGATGTCCTCGTATCTACCAACTTCTGGGCACGCTATATCCACAACACCTGGGCACTTATCGGCACCGGTGTTGCAATAGTGGCAATCGCCGCGGCGATTTGGTTCTTCTTCATCAGAAAGAAGGATCGCGACGAAGAAGAAGCAGCAGCATAATTCCACAGCACCATAACAAAACGGGAGAGGAAACTCTCCTCTCCCGTTAACATCTATTCCTTTGCGAAACGGCAGTGCCGCAACTGCCGCTTCACAAAGCAATATATAGGAAAAACAGGGGAATTGATATGATCGTAACCACTATTAACCGCGAAGGTCTGCACTCGATCTCTCTGCCTCAAAAGGTAACAGGCAGCTATTGGCTGTACGACAGTGCGGACAGATCGGAGCGTCTCGTCGCCGTTGAGGGTATAAACGACGAATGGGTGCTTAAGTCCAATCGCAAAGCAAAGCTTATGAATATCAAGGGCGAAACGATGAAAAACACCGTGCTCTCTCCCTTGACCATCTACGTCATCGTCAAAAATACCGGCGAAAAAACCTTCGTATTCACCGAACCCGCCACCGAGGACAGGCAGATTTTTACGAAGTACCTCGTCAGAGACGATGCCGAGTTCACCATCGGCAGAACCCCGCAGAACGATATCTGCTACGACAATAAGGTCGTTTCCGCACGTCATGCGACGCTGCTGCACCGTTCCGGTCATTGGTATCTCCGCGACGAAAACAGTACCAACGGCACCTTCGTCAACGAAAAGCGCGTTCAGCAGACGGAGCTTTTCGCCGGTGACGCGGTGTATATCATGGGTCTCAAAATCGTCGTCGGCAAAAGCTTTATCGCGGTCAACAATCCCGACGGTAAGGTCGCGCTCACGAACAGACTGATAAAGTTCGTCAGCCAAAAGGTCGAGCAAAGCGACGAGGAAGTCGATTACGAGCTCGCAGAGGAGCAGTTTTTCTATCGCTCTCCCCGATTCAAAAGAGATGTCGAGACCGCAACGTTCAAGATAGATTCGCCGCCGTCAAGCCCCATATCCGAGGAAATGCCGTGGGTGCTTGTCATCGGCTCCTCCCTGGCAATGGGCATGATGTCGCTGATTACTCTTGTCAACGCGATACTGAACGACAATATCACCTCGATGATAATGGGCGGCAGTATGCTCATCGGTACCCTGCTGCTCCCGATGATAACAAAGCGTTATGAGCGCAACCGTAAGCGCAAAAAGGAAGCCCTCCGCCAGAAAAAGTACAGAGAATATCTTGACAGAATCGCCGTGCAGATAGACGAAGAATGTCAGAAGCAGGAAACGATACTGAACGAGAACTACATAACCATAGCCGAATGTGAGGATCGTATAAAGAACGTTCGCCGTAATCTTTGGGAGCGCGGTATGGGTCAGAACGACTTCTTGAGAGTCAGAGTCGGTCACGGCGACGGTTTGCTCGATGCTGAGCTGCACTATCAGGAGCGGCACTTCCAAATCGACGATGATAATTTGCAGGAGGAGCTCTATTCGCTTTGCGAAAAGCCCAAGGCACTGCACAATATTCCGATAACCTACTCGATATTCGACGACTATATCTCCGGCGCAGTCGGCAGCAGAGCACAGATAATCGCCTTCGCAAAGGGACTTATTATTCAGCTTGCCGCACTCTACAGCTATGATGAGGTCAAATTCGTGTTCCTCTACGATGAGACGGAGCGCAGAGAGTTCGACTTTGTCAAATGGCTGCCTCATGTTTGGAGCGATGACCGCAAGTTCAGATTCATCGCCACAAACACAAATGAGATCAAGGAGGTTTCCGCCTACCTTGAAAATGTCATAGCCGAAAGAGCCCAAATGAACCCGACTGATATGGAGGACGTCAGCCCGTATTACGTCATATTCTCCTTGAGCAAGTCGCTTGCGATCCATGCGGAAATGTTTAAACAGATATTCTCCAAGAAGGAAAATATCCATTTCAGCGTCATTGCGCTGTATGATGAGCTCCGCAATCTGCCTAAGGAATGTACGATGGTCGTTGAGCTTGACGGTCAGAAGGGCAGACTGTTCGATAAGGACGACATCTCCGGCAAGAGCACGGAATTTGTCCCCGATATCTATGTAAATGAGGATCCGCTTGAGCTTAGCGTTCGCCTTGCCAATACCCCGCTTGACAATTTGGCGACCAATTTCAAGCTTCCGAGAACGATTACCTTCCTCGAGCTGTTCGGCGTCGGTAAGGTCGAGCACCTAAACTCGCTCACACGGTGGAAGGAAAACGACCCGACCAAGAGCCTTGAGGCTGCCGTCGGTGTGGACACCCTCGGTGAGACCTTTATGCTTGACCTGCATGAAAAATTCCACGGACCTCACGGTCTTGTCGCAGGTATGACCGGCTCCGGTAAGTCGGAGTTCATCATCACCTACATCCTTTCGCTTGCGGTCAACTATCATCCGAATGAGGTCGCGTTCATACTTATCGACTATAAGGGCGGCGGCATGGCAAAGTCATTTGAAAAGCTGCCGCATACCGCCGGCATCATCACGAACCTTGACGGTGGCGCGATCAAGCGTTCACTTGTTTCGATAGAAAGTGAGCTGAAGCGCAGACAGGCTATGTTTGCCGAGGCAAGTAAAAAGATCGGTGTCAGCAATATCGACATTTACAAGTATCAGAAGCTCTACCGCGAAGGCTCGGTAAAAGAGCCGTTGCAGCATTTGTTCATAATATCGGACGAGTTTGCGGAGCTTAAAACGCAGCAGCCCGAATTTATGACGCAGCTTGTCAGCGCGGCACGAATCGGTCGAAGCCTCGGTGTTCACCTTATCCTTGCGACGCAGAAGCCCAGTGGCGTCGTTGACGATCAGATCTGGAGTAACAGTAAGTTCAGAGTGTGTCTCAAGGTTCAGGAACGTGCGGACAGTATGGATATGCTCAAGCGTCCCGATGCCGCAGAGCTTACCGACACCGGAAGATTCTATTTGCAGGTCGGCTACAATGAGCTCTTTGAGTTGGGACAGTCGGCATGGTCCGGCGCACCGTACTATCCGTCCGATACGGTTCAGACCGAAAAGGACAACAGTGTCGTCGTTATCGACACCAACGGTCATCCGATCAAAGAGGCGAAGATCGACCGCAAGCGTATGCAGTTTGCAAATGCGAAGAAGCAGCTCGATGTTATCACCGATTACCTCAGAGGCATAGCGGAGGACGAAAATATCAAGATCAGAGCACTGTGGCTCGATCCGATCCCGCCCGTCATTCTGTTGGACGATATCAGAAAGAAGTATTTCACCGTGTCGACGCCCTATGTGCTGAATCCCGTCATCGGTGAATACGACGATCCCGCGCATCAGCGGCAGTGCGTACTCAGACTGCCCATCTCCGAGGAAGGCAATGTCGTTGTGTACGGTTCCGCGGCAAGCGGTAAGACCACCTTCCTCAACGCCATGATCACTTCGCTCATTCAGGAGCATACGCCCGATGAGCTGAACCTGTATATCCTCGATTTTGCATCCGAGACTCTGAGAGCATTCGCAAAGGCTCCCCATGTCGGTGACGTTATGCTTTCGTATGAGGCGGAGAAGATAGGCAACCTGATTAAGCTGCTCTATAAAGAGGTGCAGACGCGCAAAAAGCTCTTTGCCGATTACGGCGGTGATTACTCGTCGTATATCAAATCGAGCGGAAAGACGCTGCCGTCGATAGTCGTCGTTATCAACAACTTCACGGCGTTTACGGAAACCTATGAGGAAAAGGAGGATGCAATATCCTACCTCAGCAGAGAGGGCACGAAGTACGGCATCTACTTTGTCCTTACCTCACTCGGCACAAACGGGGTGCGCTTCAGACTGCTCCAGAACTTCAAGCAGCTTATCACTTTGCAGCTTAACGATGAGACGGATTATGCGACGGTCGTCGGAAAAACCGAAGGTCTTTTCCCGTCGAAGTACAGAGGCAGAGGTCTCGTAAAGCGCGATGAACTCTACGAATTTCAGACGGCAAGCTTAACCTCGGGTGAGATTCCGTTCACGTACATTCAGAATATGTGTGCCGAAATGAACAAGAATTGGAGCGGCAAGCAGGCTGTGAGAATACCCGTCTTGCCAGAAAACGTGACCATCGACTTCCTGAAGGAATACTATGCTCCCGACATGAAGCTCAATATTCCCATAGGCGTGGAAAAGAATTCCCTGAATATCAGCAAATATCCCTTCGGCAGCAGCTATATCAATTTGATCATGTCGACAGGAAACGATTACAGAGAGTTTACAACGGGTCTCATAAAATTCATTGCAGCAAATACCGAGTACGGCGGCGTCGTGTTCGATGCTCAGAACGCGGTCAAGACGGACATAGGAAGCTTCACGCTTGCGAACAATCCCAAGGCTTGCGAAGCCGAAGTAGCAAAGCTGTTTGACATGGTTCTGTACCGTAACAACACCTACAAGACGGCACTTGAAAACGGCGAAGAATGTGAAACGTTTGAGCAGTATCTCGTTATTGTCGACTCGCTCGGCGCACTAAAGAGTATGCTCGGTGATGAGGGCAACGAAAAGCTCGGTCTCATACTCGAAAAGGGCAATGTCGAATACGGTATAAACATTATCATCGCAGATCAGGCAAAGACCGTGTCCTCCTTCTCCTATGAGAAGTGGTATAAGAACAGAGTTTCGGGCTCCGACGGTATATGGGTAGGCTCCGGTATCGCCGAGCAGTACACCATGAAGCCGAGCAAGCAGACCTCCGATATGCATGAGGATATCGGCACGGAATTCGGTTATGTACTGCAAAAGGGCAAGAGCGTAAGAGTCAAGCTGCTGCATGAGGGAACGGAGGTCGACGACGATGAATAACAAGGCACTTGTCGAAATAAGCGTACCGGCATCGGGTGACGTTTTTGACGTGTACATTCCGCTTGAAAGCAAGATGAGCGAGGTTTTAAGACTTGTCGCCGGAGCTCTGAGCGACCTGACAGGCGGTCGCTATAAGGCGACAAGCGACGCGGTTTTGTGCGATGCGGATACGGGCATTATTTATAATATTAACATGGAGGTTGCCGAGCTCGGAATAAGAAACGGCAGCCACCTGATGTTGATATAAACAAAGAATACGAAAGGAGAACAAATATGGGAAAGCAGTTCAGCGTAGAAACATACGAACAGATGAGAAGCACAGCCGATAATCTCCAGACAATATCTGAGACCTACACCAACTTGTACAATCAGTTTTTCGGCGTAGCGGACAGCATCAGCACGGCATGGGAAGGTGCCGACCAGCAGGCATTCCTCCAGAAGATAAATGGTTTTACCGATAGTCTTACTGCCGTTGCCAAGAAGATTTCCACAGCAAGCCAAGCTCTCAGACAGATTACCGACAACTATTCCACTAAGCAAGAAGACAATATTGCACAGGCTCAAAAGCTGAAGAACTGAATTTAAGAAAGGAGACTGACTTATGGCAGGCAACAGCATCAGAATTAACACTGACAGTGTAGATCAGATTGCAACCAATCTTGAAGAATTAAATAAGAAGCTTACCGCTGAGATCGAGACTGCTCGCGAGAGCTTGGAAGCACTGAAGAATATTTGGACAGGCGAAGCAGCCACGGAAGCTACGAGTGCATTCGCAAGCTTTGCGGAGACCTACTTCCAGACCTACGATCCGGCTATCCAGGAGTATGTAACCTTCCTCAGAAACGCAGTTGCTGCAGGCTATGTTGTAGTTGAAAACGCAAACATCGGTCTTGCGGATGCGTTCAAGTAATTTCAACGCCGCCTGTATTAGGGCAAACAGTTAAATTTATCAGCGGCCACGGTTATGGGATCGAAGAAACAGCCTAAAAGGCTCCGGTTCCGTTTCATTAAGCACGATCCCATAACCGCTTTTTATTGCTTATGAAAAAGAGAAAACGCATTATTACTTTAGCGATAATTATGATTGCGGCAACTGCCGCACTATTAGGGGGATGCAGCCGAATGTATGCCAAGATGCAGCTTTCAGAGGTTAAAGCATACTTAGAGGAAAAGTATAATGAGGAGTTCTATGCCTATTCCTCAATAGGACCGAGCATAGATCAATACTTCTCGGAGTGGTACTTTTATTCGGAATCGCATCCCGATGAGATGTTGAAAGTAGTCGGCAGTGATGACCTGCTAAGAGATGACTATTACGGCATCCTGATAAAAGAGGATTTTCAAAGTATTCTCGATGAAGCGGTATCGGACTTTGACGGTTCGGCAAAAGTGTTTTTTCGGTTCAGAACAAATACATTTGCCGAAAAAATGACCGATCCTGCAGATCTTCCGCAGTATTTGGAAAGCGATAAGGAATACTTTTTAGCAAATATATTTGTGTTTACGGATAGCTCATCCGAAATCACGGAGGCTATGTGTGAGCAATTGCAAAATGAGCTGTGTGCAAAGAATATTACGGGTACTTTAATCGTGCATAAGATCGGCAAAGCGGATTTGGCAACTCTCGATGACGGCAATTATCGGGACTATTTGTCGGAAAACTACGAACTGCAGGCTTTTTACAGAGAAACGCTGACTTGAAATTAGGAGGAACATATGGCTCTTTCCGAACAACAAATGCTGTTGCTTGACTGCTTTATGTATACGGATATTGCACCTAAAAACGAAGGCTCGTCATTAGGCGACGCGATAGAATGTTATTTTGATGCCAATGGCAATGTGAATGCCGAGGCTCTTAATAATGCGGTAAAAGGTGGACAAATTCAACTTTCGGGTGATTTTGTCGTAGACAACACTTATAACATTGATAGTCTCACTGATGTGCTGAAACAGATTCATAATGACCCACAGCTCTGTGACCTTCTGATAACCCAAACGACTGACGGAGGTAAGGGCACTATAAGAGCTGCGTGCTTTTATGATGGTGTAGACGCTACCGTCGCCTTCAGAGGTACGGGCGGTTCTTACGAACAATGGTACAACAACTTTGAGGGCTACGGCGATGTAGCTCAGCAATCGCAATTGGATGCAGCGGAGTTTATAAACAGCCTGCCGTTTTCGTCCGTTGAGGTCACGGGTCATTCAAACGGAGCAAATCAGGCAATGTACGTTTCCGTCGTATGCGGCGATAAGGTGAGCAGATGTGTTGCATACGAAGGACAAGGCTTCAGCGATGAGTTTTGCAAAAAGTATCAAAATGCCATTTATGAAAATCAGAATAAAATCAAAAACATATGCGGCTCGGAGGACATGGTTAGTCCGCTCATGAACAGTATAGCCGGAGAAACGGTATATGTGGAAAGCGACAGCAAGACAATGGGACACGGCTCTTACGGACTATTGTCTGCTGCCAACAGAAATGACAGCTTTGACGAAAACGGGAATTTTAAAGACAGTGCTTACGTTGAACAGGCAGAGCATTGCAAAAAGCTACATACAGTTACGGTTTGGCTTTGCAGCTTGTCTCAAAGACCTGATGTCGAATTACTGATAGACTGCGTAGGAATATTAGCAGCTCTTTGGTTTGACTCTGACCTTGATGCGCGTATCCATGCTCTTGAAGATCTTAAAGAGGCTCTCGTTGATTATATTAAGAACAAGCTCTATAACATTACACCTATTCCGAAAATCATAGCTATGATTGAGGATATCAATTACATTTGTAATTATTATAAACATAAACTTGACAGTTTTATTTACAGCGGCGCATATCAATACGTAGCTGATCACAATGTTATAGATGTCGATACATATAAGCTGCAGTATTATGCGGACAGGCTTACGAGCATCAACAAGCGAATAGCAATTCTTGACCGCGAAATGGATAACCTCTATTGGAAGGTGGGGCTTTCGGATATACTGGAGCTGCTTAAAGCCGACCTTCTGACGAGCTACAGCTTTAGACTGAGAGCCTGCGCAAGCTACTTGAGCGAAACCGCGAACAACTTTACTGCTCTTGAGGGCAGCTTAATAAGACAATTATAAAACTATTTAAATTATAAGGAGAGGAGTGGTTGTTATGGGAAACGGAAATTTGGAAAGCATCAGAGCGGAGCTCAGAAGCATAATAAGTGAGCTTGATTCTATTTCAAACGGCGTTAGAGCAGACTTTAAGGGTATCGGAAACGAAAAATGTGCAAAACGTCTCGACCAAGTTATAGAGCAGTACAAAAAAGCTCTGACTAAGCTGAACAATGTTAACACCTCGAAGATCGATACGGACTGGCTCGCTGCGCATACCGACGGCGGAGGTGGAATCAGATAATGGCGGATATCATAGTAAACACCGATAAGCTGAAAACCTATGCAGACCGACTCGGAAAGGTAAACAAAAGAATAGTGTCACTTGATTGGCAAATCAAGTCGCTGTATGCCCAAGTCGGCTTCTTCGATCTTCTTTCTTTGACAAAAGCGGATTCTTTGGTTAACTTTAACTTCAGAGTCTTAGGCAGCCAAAAGTATTTGACGACTACCGCAGCCCTGTTCGAAGGCACGGAAACAAAGCTGCTGAAGCAGGACCCGACCAACTTCAGCAAACCGGCGATCTCTGGATTGCAAGAGGTAGTATGGGATGTCGGTCATGCTGTCAAAACGGGTTGCGAAAAAATCAAATCGAAGGTAGTACAGACAGTAGATTACCTTGTCGACAACTACTATTCTTACGGTTGGGTATATGATGCGGTACAGTATGGTAAAGCTGCACTGAAAGCAGCAAAGGGCATCGGAAAAATTGTGTCGGGTGTGGGATCAATTTTCGGCACAGGTGGCTTATCGGCACCGGTTGCAATTTTGACAATAATCAGCGGAGCCAATGACGTTTACAATTCAATAATGGATGCCACTTATGTAGCGACAGATCAATATGACCTTGTCGGAAAAACAGATGCTTTGAAAGATCTGCTTGCCGAAAACGGAGAATGGATAGGCGAAAACTTACTTGGCAATGCGGAACTCGGCAAGAATATAGGATTAGTTACCTACTACGGTATTGATGTTATAACGTCAGTGGCGTCAATAGAGGACAACTGGGGAAAATATAAAGAAGCAGGCAAAGTTAAACTTTCTGAACTTAAAGGAGAAAGTGACGGCTTCTTCAAAGAAGACATTACCAATATTGTGGGGTCACTTGGAAAGGAAACTCGGAAGAAATATTTTGCAGATTTAGCGAGCAGCTACCCGTCATATACCAACCTAATAAAAAAGGGATATTACACTTATAACATTGTGGACAAGACATATAATATCGGAGATAAGATATCTGAAGGTTTTGCCGATGCACTCAATGTAGATGATTATAAGACTCCGCTGATGAATGCGGTCGACCCGGTACGAAAAGGAATCAAGACAGGCGGCAAAGTGATCAATATAACAGCAACGGGCTTTAAATATGCATCAAAAGTCACGAATTCTATATTTGGATAAGGAGAAAGTATTATGAAAGATTTATTACCCATAGGAAGCGTTATACTGCCCAAAGAGGCAACAAAATCTTTACTTATAGTCGGCATAATGCAGGCTGATGAGGACGGCAACAGCTATGATTACATTTGCGTTCCTTTCCCCGAGGGCTACATAAATGCGGAGACCTTTTTCCTTCTCAACCATGAGGACGTAGAAAAGGTATACTTTGTCGGCTGCATAAATGCCGAGAGTCAGACCTATATCCAGATGATAAAGAATTATGAGATGGAAAAAGCAAATACCGAAGCGAAGAACGACAATTAAATTGACGGCGAACTGATTATTTCGGTGAGTATCTATATGTTACGGTAATACAGATGAGGTGCATCGTCACTATTGTGACAGAAATAAAAAATGCGCCAAACTGTGCTATCAATAATCTGATTTCCGAAGCTAAAGACAAAGCGGAATGACAGTAGAGGAGGCAAATGATTATGACTAAGACGTATGATGTGGCATCTGGGCTGGGTGCTGCCGCAGCCGTTGCCGCGGGACTTGGCAACGACATCAAGATGGATACCGATGCCGTGAAGCTGGCAGCGGATAATATCGCTACGCTGAACGGCAACATGAAGGATACGCTCAACGAGCTTTCCAAGACCGTCGGCAAGCTGCGTTCTTCATGGGAAGGCAAGGCTGCGGAAAACTGCATCGGAAAGTTCAATGACATGAACTCCGCTTACGGCGAAGCAAGACATACGGCAATCAACAATGTTGTCGTTTTCCTCAAGCAGCAGATCGGAGAAGGCTATGAAGAACAGGAAAAGGTCAATATTTCGCTTGCCGAGCTATTCAGGTGATTCGGAGGGGTGAAGAATGGCATATATTAAGGTAGATAAAGCGCAGCTTGAGGCTACGGCGAAATCCGTTGACGCGTGCCGTCAAGACCTGAAAAAGTATATGGGCAACGCAACGAAAGAGGTGCAGAACCTTTCCGCGGCATGGAGCGGTGAGGACTATACGGCATTTTTAAAGCAGTGGAATGAGCTCGATGACAAGGAATCCGTGTACTATCAGCTTGACAAGGCACTTGAATCGTATGCAAAGTATCTGAGATACGCAAAAAAACAGTATGAGGACGCACAGGAAAAGGCGGTGAAAGCCGCAAATCTCCTGCGCTGAATAAGGAAGATATCTTTTGAGCAAGGTTAGCATTTATTACAAACAAAACAGCATAAGAGTGAGCAACAAGGTCGTATATCCCGAGACCGTTAACGAAAGGCTGAATGCGGAGCTGGCATACGGTAAGTATCCCGACTTTTTACCGACGGAGCTTATTCGCAAGCGCAAGGATGCGAATATCGAGTGCCATGCGGACGGGATGACCCCGCTGTCGGACTATTTCGGTCAAGCGGTCGACAGGAGAACCTTCCTTTCCGTTGCACTCAGACTTGTACAGATAGTCAAACGCTGCGAGGAAAACAGGATAAGTCCGAACAATATCGACCTCGAGAAGGACAGAATATTCATCGATCCGATGTCGGGCGCGGTAAAATGCGTGTATTGGCCGGTGGTGAACAATCAGCGTGCCGAGCCGCCGCAGACATTTTTTGCCGCTATGCCCTGCGACATCAATTTCACGTCGCTTGAGGACAATTCGTATCTTCGCCGCTACGGTGAGTTTTTTGTCGGACTCAAGCCGTTTTCGATCAATGCCTTTGAGCGTCTGCTGCACGAGCTTTTGGGTGAAGCACCGACAGGTGAGCAGGCTACGACCGGCAGCTTCACGCCCGGCGGTGACGGGGCACGAACCGAGGACTTCGGCGTGCACCCGACGGGAGATGCGGAGTACGATCCCTTCAACCCCATTCCTCCTGTCGACAGACAGCCTCCGTCGAATATTCCCCAACCTCATCTCTATGATGATGATTCGCATATTTCGCCTCCTATTGATCCCTATGCGGGACGCGGTACTGTGATAATGGAAGCTGTGCCTCAGGGCACGGGATTCAGACTTATAAGACTCAGAACGAATGAGGTCATACCCATCGTCAAATCCGAGTTTACGATAGGCAGCGATCCTCACTGCGATTACGTTATCAGTGACAACACCTTCATAAGCCGAAGGCACGCCGTTGTTGTCCGGTACGATACATATTGCTGCATAGCCGACAATAATTCCACGAACAAAACGACGGTTGCGGGCACGGTGTTGCGCCCCAAAACCGAGACAAGGCTTACATACGGCATGAAAATCAGTCTTGCAAACGAAGAATTTGTATATTATACTTAAGAAAACTGGGCAGTTCTTTCGGAATTGCCCAATTTTACAATCGAGACAAATAATGAGAAATGAGAGGGAAGAAGATGTTTTGTGGAAAATGCGGAGCAATACTGCCGCAAAACGCCGCAATGTGCCCTGTTTGCGGTGCTGCGGTGGATACGACAAAGCTCCCCAAGCAGCCTAAAAGCAAGAAGAAGCGCATCGTGACTATAGCACTGATAGTGCTTGCTGTCGCACTTGTTGTGGGACTTGTCGCGTTTTTAATAATCAACAATTCGCCGCTTATGCAGATAAAGCACGCTGCGGAGAACAGCTATGATGAATTTCGCGAGGCATTGGGCGACGGCGGTGAGGACTTCAATACGATGCTCGATATCATCGGTGAAGCCGCCGACGACAATGCATATACCGCAAATCTCGAGCTCAGCCAATCTGAGAGTTGGTATGATGAATACTGGGACGATTGGGATGAGGAGTGGTATCCGTACGGAGGCGAAATCTCGAACAGTATCAGCATAGACCTTAATTACGACGGCGACGCCGAGGAGATGAGCGCGGAAGTCAGATACAAAACGTACTACTACTATTTTGACGATCAATACGATGAGGAGGAAGAGGAGTCTCATCTCATCGAAGGCAGCTTCTATGCGAATGATGAGGAGCTTCTGCTCTACATAGAGGATCTGGACGATGAGGTGTACTGCATTCCGCTTGCCGACTTCGGTGAAAAATTCTCCGATTCCGATTTATACGACGAAGTGCCCCGCAGCACCCGCGATGAGCTTGAGGAGCTGGACATAAATCCCTTTGCCGATACAAGCTTTAAGAAGTTCAAATCCGTTTACGATGACGTGTACGATTCCTTCATGGACAGCGCAAGCATCGAAAAGACCGATGAGGATATCCCCGGCATCGACAGCGACGATATGAAGGTATACCGTGCGGATATCGATCCCGAGGAAGCAATGAACCTTGTGGGCTACTACACTGTTTTCGGGATAGAGCAGCTTTGCGGTGAAGATGCGTTGGATGATTATAAGGACGAGATACTTGCCAATTACGAGTACGATGCGGACAGACTGTCCGACTACGATTTTACCCTGTATGCAGGTATCGAGGACGGCAATCTTGTCGCACTGAGCGTCGTTTGGGACAACGGCAGACGCGAATATTTCGTAACACTTTCCCTTGAAGGCGACGACAATATTTGGGATGAGTTCTATGTGTATTACGGCGATGACGGCGACGAGGTAACCATGCTCTCCGGCGGCATCGAGTCGAAGAAGAACGGCTTTGAGATATATGCCGAGGATAGATACGGCTACACATATTCGCTGACCTGTAAAAACGGCAAAATAACCGTTTATTACAATGATTACACCTACTTTGAGGCGACACTCGATGTTGACGATGACAACGAAATATTCACTCTTGCCTTTGTCTATGACGACTACGATGTCGTCCTTGAGTACGGTGTGCTCCAAGAGGATCCCGAGAAGCCCGACGGTGACAAGGTCGATGTGTTCGAGGATATGGATATTGATGACATCGAAGATATCGTGAACGAAATTAAATATATGGACTGACATGATTTACAGCCGAAAATAATATCGGCAATATCGGTACAAAACAGGGATAAGCAAAAGGCACACACCCATAAGGAAGTAATTTAATTTGCGAAGCGGCATAGTCGA
>CAZWID010000004.1:0-25521 GCA_964634065.1 uncultured Oscillospiraceae bacterium
GGTTCGACTCTCTTTAGCTTAACCAAAAAATTTCACTGTATCCCTCCGACATTTCCCGCAGCTCACTATAAAGCGAAAGTTCTTGCTAATTGCCGCATCGCATGATAAAATTATCTTGCCAAACAAAACTCAATATGTGAATTTATGATAATTTTCACTCGGGATAATTATCTCTGCTTTGCTGCATACAATATTTGCGAATTTGGTAAAAACACAAATTCCCACAAGTATTGTATGTGGCTTATCCCGTATTGACTTGAGTTTTGTTTGGCGACAACGGGAGTTTGTGCTTTTCGGTGCGACAGCTTCGGTTGTCGCACTTTTTGTTTTTCGGGTGATAACAGTGGCAAATTCAAAGCTTTCAGAGGCAAAAAACACAAAGAACGATGAATTTTTTACTCAATACGAGGACATACAAAGGGAGATCAATGCGTATCTCGAATACGATCCCGATGTGTTTCGCGGGAAGACCGTGCTTTTGCCGTGTGACGATCCGGAATCGTCGAATTTTACCAAGTTTTTTGCGCAGAATTTTGAAAATCTACGCTTGAAAAAGCTCATAAGCACAAGCTTTGCATACGAGAGTAAGCATATCGGAACGGGATATCAATTGTCGCTTTTCGAGGAATCGGCTCCGCAATTCGATGAAAGTAAAACGAAATCGCACGGCAAAATATTCACATTGAACAAGGACATCGATGGGACAGACAGTGTGGACATAAGCGATCTTGAATGGAACTATTTAGACGGAGACGGAGACTTCAGAAGTGACGAAGTAAAGAAGCTGCGTGACGAATCCGATATCATAATCACCAATCCGCCGTTTTCTCTGTTCCGAGAATTTATGGCGTGGATAACCGAAGCGGAAAAGAGCTTTATAATTATCGGCAGTATGAATGCAATCACATATAAGGAGATATTCCCGCTGATAATATCGAACAAAATATGGTTGGGCAACGGCTTCAATGCGGGAAACGCATATTTTAAACCCGCATCGGCAAACGCACAAAGCTATGCAAGCGGCGTATACGATGAAAAAACAGGGCTTGTAAAGTTTCGCAACTGCTGTTGGTTCACAAACATCGATCACGGCAGACGCCACAGACCCATTGAGCTGATGACAATGGCGGACAATTTGAAATACAGCAAGCACAAAACCATTCGCGAACAAGGATATTTGAAATACGACAATTACGATGCTATCGAGGTTCCGTATGTCGATGCCATACCAAGCGATTATTACGGAGATATGGGAGTGCCGATCAGCTATTTGCAAAAGCATAATCCGGAGCAGTTTGAAATTGTGAAATTCCGCAAAGGAAATGACGAAAAAGACTTGACATATTCCGTTGACGGCGACACGATTTTGACAGACAGACAGACAGACAGACAGACAGACAGACAGACAGACAGACAGACAGACAGAGAATTACGCCTTACTTCAGAATCATTATCAGGCGGAAGCTGTAACGGCGTTATGGGAGTGCCGATCACATTCCTGTTCAGACATAATCCCGAACAGTTCGTCATTGTCGGAGCAAGCGAAAGCGAAGGAAAGGGAGTGTCCGCAGGCTTGTGGGATGCAAGCAGCGGAATTTCACAACCGATGGTCAACGGAGAACGTAAATACAAACGCCTGTTTATCAAGTCAAAATAGGCGCAACGGTGTTATGGGGGTTCCGATAACGTATCTTTCCAGACATTGTCCTGAACAGTTTGAAATCGTTGGAATTACATTGGGAAATACCGTGGAATATGAAATGACAAAAATTTATGATAATGCGATTCAGCATAACAGAAACGGCAGTTCTCAACCCGGTAGCAAAGTAAACACGAGAGCGGCAATTCTCTTTAAAGATAAGCCTGCCGATACCGTGTATTACACCGCAGATAATGCGGACGGATATTTGATAAGTGTGTATCCGCGAATTTTAATTCGCCATAAGATTTGAAGGAGCACGTCATGAAAACAACACTTGTAACGGATATAAGCGTCGAAGAAATATGTAAAGGCTTTGTCTATAACGAATACGAGGGTAAGGGCTTGTTCGGACTTTCGGGAAGGCTCGTTATTCAGCCGGAGTATCAACGCAATTATATTTACGCAGACGGCAAGCGCGATGTCGCGGTCATCGATTCGGTGATGAGAGGCTATCCCCTGGGACTCATCTATTTCACAAAGGCTTCGGATGAAAAGTACGAGGTGCTTGACGGACAGCAGCGGATTACAAGCTTGGGTCGCTTTGTGACAGGAAAATTTGCGATTCACGGTGCCGACGGTATACCGAAGTATTTTTCGGGTCTTGCGAAGGATGTTCAAAGCAAAATAATGCAAACAAAGCTGACGATTTATATATGCGAAGGAACGGAAAGCGAGATCAAAGAGTGGTTCAGAACCATAAACATTGCGGGGATACCGCTCAATGAACAGGAGCTGTCCAACGCGATACACTCGGGACCCTTTGTAACAAAAGCAAAGGAGGAGTTCAGCAACAGTCAAAATTCGTATATTCAAAAGTGGAGCGCGTATATTTCCGGCAATGTGCTGAGGCAGGACTATCTTCGCACCGCTCTTGATTGGGTAAGCAAGGGACAAATCGATTTGTATATGAGTCGACACCGTTTCGATGACAATATAAATGAGCTGAAAGCCTATTTTAACAGCGTCATTGACTGGATATCGAGTGTGTTTATCGATGTCGAAAGTGAAATGAAGGGCTTGCGTTGGGGCGAATTGTATGAGCGGTATCACAAAAACGCCTATGCACCCGACGAGGTTTCCGCAAAGCTGCATGAGCTTTACGAGGACTATTATGTCAAAGACAAAAAGGGTGTTTGCGAATACATACTCGGAGGATGTGCCGATATCAAATTGCTGAACGTTAGAGTTTTCGATGAGCCGACAAAGAAAGCGGTTTATGAGAGACAAACGAAAAAGGCAAAGAGCGACAAGACATCAAACTGCCCGCTTTGCGCGGCAGGCTCCGATAACAACAAGAATCGGATCTGGAAGCTGAGCGAAATGGATGCAGACCATGTCACCGCATGGAGCAAAGGCGGCGCAACGGATATTAAAAACTGCCAAATGCTATGTAAGACACACAACAGAGCAAAAGGGAATAGGTAAACCTCAACCCCTTGACGGCATGAAACCGCGAACCTAAGCTCGCGGTTTCATGCCGTTATTCGGTTCAGTCAACGGTTTCTTCGGCGTTGACGGTGTAGGTGGGGATGATCTCAATCGTTATATCGTCACCCGAAAGGTCGAAGTCACGGAGAATATCGAGACTGCCGATGACGAAGGTGAAGGTCTGTATATCGTACTGATCCATTTCCATGGAGACCATCTTGTTTATATCCTGCGCCACAAGCTCGTCACCCTTATAGACCTTTATGACGTACATACGGAAGTCTATCGTCGATACCATGTTATTCATGACCTTGGCGCGAACGACGAAGTCACTGCCTTTGAAGAAGGCTTCGGAAACGGTAATCGAAATATCGCTTATGGTGCTGACGCTCTCGTCGCCGGATGTATAGACATCCTGACCTTCTTCGGGAGCAAAGCGTGCGCCCTCATAGTAGCAGCTTTCGCCCATCCAATCGCCGTACAGAGCTCTTGCGGAGAGATTCGACGCATTGTAGACCTTTATCTCGTTGACGTTACTGGTGACCAGTGTCGTCGGAATGAGTATGGCTCTGTCACCGGCAAAGCAAAGACTGTCATACACACCGCCGCACAGCAGCGCGAGACGTGTGTTGCCGTCTGCATCCATACTGTAGACGTTGCGGTTAAAGGACGACAGGCAATAGAATGTGTCGCCGTTTTTGTAAATGCTTCTGTATCTGACACCGGTTGCGGCAGGGAAGCTGCCGACGGTCTTGATCACCGAAGGAGCCTGAACGGACATTGCGTAGAGGTTGAGGTCATAGTTGCCCTCAGCATCGTATGCGAGGAAGTACATAACGTGACCGTCGAAGCAGCTCGTGTTGATGTTGATATCCGAAAGCTTTATGATGCTGCCGGTTTCGATATCGTAGCAATAGAGGTTTGCCGCAAGAGTTGTCGATTCCTCGCCGGAGGTCGAGTTTTTCACGGTGATCTCATTGGTAAGCTTGAAGTAGATACAGCCGTTCCAACCGTAGGGCGTGAAATACATAACGTCGCTGTAATCGAAGTCGCGAATGAGGTGGAAAGCATCACCCTCTATAACACCGAAGGCGAACTTATAATCTGTGACCTCATCGGCGTATTCCGTAAAGAGCAGGGCATAGATGCTGCCGTCATAGAAGCAGTAGGTCTCGACACCGTAGCCTTCGTAAACCGTGCTGACACTGTCGTCCGCGGGATCGAGACAAAGGAGCTTGCCGTTTGCCGTGCCGTTTACGTTGAGGGAGAAGTATACCTTGCCGTTATAGAGGCTGACATTGTCAAGACGCTCACCGACGTTGCAGGTGTATACCTTTTTGATATTGTCTTTACCGTCGGTGCGGTAAAGTGCGTAAAGCTGAGTGGAGGTATTCTCGTAATACTTATAAACGCAGTAGTAGCTGCTGCCCACCTGAACGGCGACCGCATCGTTTTCCAGATTCGCTTCGCAGCCTGCCATGTCCGCATTTGCTTCCGCATCATAGCCGACACGGTCGGCGGGCTGAAGGAGTCTTGCTATGACCATGCCTATCTGGGCACGGGTGGTCACACGGTTGCCGCCGAAGCTGTAATCCTGCCAACCGTTCATGACGCCGGAGGAATACATGAGCTTAACGGAGTCGACGTATTCCGAAGGAATGGTGTTTATGTCCGTTATCTGCCTGTCACTTATGGCGGGAAGATCCTCGGCATCGACCGTGCGGCTGAATATGTACGCCAAGGCATAGCGCGGGATCGAAACGCGGTCGAGATTGACTCCCTTAGGGCAGCTTGACGGGATCATGCCCTGCGCATAGCAGTAACGGTAATACGGGCTGTACCAAAGATCGCCGTTTTGAAGATCGAGGTTCAAGGCATTGCCGTGATATGCGGCATGGATTCTCGCGGCGATAACTATCGCCTGACCCCATGTGACCTCGTTCTCGGGACGGAAGGTGCCGTCCTGATATCCGAGAAGGATGCCCTTTTGGTAGGAGACCTTAATGCCGTAATACGCCCAATGATTGACGCCAAGGTCGGAGAAGGTGTAGCTCGTCATGTCCGCGACATCCTCAAACACGCCGAGTCCGCTGCCTGCATCGGCAGTCGGTGCGGCGGCGTAGGCGGGGATTGAAAGCAGGCTGCACAGCACGAGCACCAAAGCAAGTATTCTGTAAGTTCTTTTCATATCGAGACCTCCGCAGGTTACAAATCGGTATCAAAACAAATTATAGCAGGTTACATAATATTTTGCAATAGGAATTATGACGTTTTTTCGCTTATCATGCGATAATATTGCCAACAGTGGAGTTTGTTTATAAGCTCCTGCTCCGCTGCGGTGGGCTCATTGCTTATTTCGCCGGTTGCCCTGCAAACAATGCCGTTTTTGATAACGGGCAGTTCGCGGCGCAGCTCACAGAGGAAGGAAGTGAAGGCGTCGGCATCGCCGTAGCCTATAAGCTCCATAACGGTCGCGCCGAGGTAGCAGGCACTTATCCTGCCGTCGGCGGGAAGATCGAGTGACGCACATTCCTCCGCCATGGTGCTGCCGTCGAGATAGGCATCGTTTCCCCAAATGAGATAGGGCACGGAGCAGGAATCGAGGATCTGCTCCGAAGTGGAGTTTTCGCCTATGTCGAGACCCAATTCGCGGTAGCTCAAATAGTCGGGACCGAGATTGGGCAGATGGTCACCGAAGAACACGAGAACATAGGGCTCGTCGAGGGAGTTTAAATATTCAGTCAGCTCAAGGAGCATATCGGAGGAGCACTTTATACCGTAGCTGTAGACCGAGAGATATTCCTCCGCTTCCGCCGAAAGGCTTACGCTTGTCTGCACCTTTGGGATATCGACATTGGGGTACTTTGAATAGTTGTACGCCTGGTGATTCTGTATCGTCGTCGCATAGGTGAAAAGCTTTTCGCCGTTTGCGGTGCGGCTTTCAAGCTGCGCCTTCAAAGCGTCCAAAAATCCGTCATCGAAGGTCGCGGCGGTGCCGAGCTCATCTACAAAGAGCTTATCGTCAAAGCCGAGGAAGCTCATCGCGCTGTCTCTTGCGTAGAACCAGTTGTCACCGGGATGCATAAACAGCGTATCGTAGCCGAGAGAAGCGAGCGTGTGCGCCATCGAAGGCGTACCCTTGTGGAAGCTGCGAAGTGCGGAGTTCGAGGTCTGACTTATGAGATTGGTCTGCATACCCGTTATGACGTCAAATTCGGTGTTTGCGGTGCCGGCACCGAAGTTCGGCACGACTATGTGCCCGCTTATGCAGTTATCGCTGCCTATGACCTCATAGTAGCCGTAAAGGGGATGCTCCTCCTCGGAGTAGGTAAAGACCTCATTGTCGTTGAGATCGGAAAAGGCTTCGCACATTATAAACAGCACTTGAGGCTGCTTTGCGTCATCGGCAACACTTGGCGTGAAGTCGTCTAAATATCCCTTCACCGCATCCTCCGAATAACCGTCGGGCTTATCGACGGAGTACAGCTCCATGTAATACAAAAAGCAGTAGTTGAAGCCGAGCTCATTGAATACGCCGCTTATGTTGGACGGATTTGTCACGGGGAAGGAGGCATACAGCTCCTTATCGCGGTAGACGGTGAAGAAGCAGGTGACGAATACGGCGATGCAAAGCACCGCACCGACGACTCTTGTGAGAGGACGGTGCTTTCTGTTTTTGCCGAGGTAAACACCGAGAAATATCATTGCGGCGGTCGATAGCAGCATTATCGCGACGATACCGAAATGCATATCGAGCCGATATTCTCCGGTCGCCTGTAGTGCCTCACGGAGCAGAGTTATGTCCGCGGGAACAAAGGGATCGTCTCTGCCGTCGACCTTCAGGAGATTGACGTAATTCAAAAGCCCGAAGATGAGATTCGTGATGCCGCCGGAGACAAAGGCATTGCCGCAGCAGAAGTACAAAACAAGCAGCAGCACGGCGATAGGCAGAAGATTCAAAAGCGACAACAGGGGATTGTGCAGCATGAAGCCGATAGCGTGCCTGAAGCTACCCGGCGATATGTACAGACACATGAGCAGCGTCCACGCCGCGATAAGTATCAGCTCGACCCAGTAAAAACGTGAGTGAAGCGGTGAAAGTTTTTCTTTGAATTTTTTCATTTTAAGCATTTAAGTGTTCGGGGCGTTTCAGAAGGAAAGGGAGCGGGAAAAGTAGTGACGCATGACGTCGCACAGCGAATCGAAATCTTCGACACCCGCGGTCTCCCACGGTGAGTGCATGGCAAGCTGAGCGAGTCCTATGTCGACCGTCTTGACGGGTACCATAACATTTGCAATGCTGCCGAGAGTTCCGCCGCCTGCCATATCGGAGCGGTTTGCGAAGCTTTGCACCTTGACACCTGCGTCAAAACAGACCTTTTTGAACATCGCGGAGGATACCGCATCGGTCGTATAGTGCTGGTTGGCGTTGTATTTTATAACGATACCGCCGTTTGGGACGGGGAAGTTTCCGGCATCGGCGTATTCGGGATGGTTGGGGTGCTTTGCGTGTGCATTGTCGGCGGAGACGAGGAAGCTGCTCTCGAGCATTATCTGATAGCGTTCCTCACCGAGACCGAGTGACAGGCAGATACGACGAAGAGTATCACGCAGGAAGGAGGATGCCGCACCTTGTTTCGTTGCGGAGCCGACCTCCTCATTGTCGAACACGCAGCAAACGGGAATTGCTGTTGACGCATTTGCATCGACAAAGCCCTGCATACAGCCGAGGGCACATTCGAGATCGTCAAGCTTCGGAGAGAGCACATATTCGCCGTTTGCGCCGAAAACGCAGCCCTTGCCGCGGCAGTAGAGGAAAAGGTCGGTGCCGAGGATATCCTCCACATTAACGTCGGCAGCTTCGGCTACGAGACGCATAAAGCCGCCCGCGGCGTCGGCTCCGCCGAAAAGCGGCAGTGTATCGACGGCGGGATTATACTTCATGCCGTCGTTGGCACTGCGATTCATGTGTATCGCAACATTGGGGATGACGAGCAGATCGCGGTCGATGTCAACGAGCTTTACTTTGAAGCCGTTACCGTTCTTGACGACTATGCGCCCCGCAACGGAAAGCGGTCTGTCGAACCACGGTGCGATGAGCATACCGCCGTACTTTTCGGTATTCAATTGAACGTAAACACCGTCGCACTTTTCGGGATTCTCCTTGACCTTGAAGGTGGGTGAATCGCTGTGTGCCGCAGCCATGGTAAAGCCCGTAGGCTCTACCTCGGGAATACGGAAGGCGATGATCGACGATGAGTTTTTGACGGTGTAGTACTTACCGCCGCGATTGAGCTTCCACGGCTCATGCGGCAAAAGCTCTGTGTAGCCGAGATCGTTCAGCATTTTCGCAAAGCTTGCGACAACGTGGAAGCAGCTCGGTGAAGCCTTGATAAAATCAAGCAGCTTGTCCGTGTATTTGTATTGCATTACACATTCCTCCGTTTGAGTGAATTATATACTTATCAATTTATAATATCACAAAACGGGCGTATGTTCAATTGCGATTGCGAAAAAGGAGAATGTCAGAAACTAAACTTTCGTTTTTGCACTGGAAATTAGAAAAAATGTGTGGTATAACATAACATAGAGACTAAATATATGAACAAAATCTAATAAAAAGTGAAATTTTGTTTTGAATCGGGGAGAGAAATGGATCAGCTTAAAAGCGAGGTTAAAATCAAAAGCCTCAAAAAAATGATGGATGTACTCAATTGCTTCATCGAAAAGCAGCCTCTCGGAGTCACGGAGCTTTCCGAGGAGCTCGGACTTTACAAAAGCAATGTACATAACATATTAAATACCATGGTCGCGATGGACTATCTCGAGCAGGACAAGCTCACGGGGAAGTATTATCTCGGCGTCGGTGTCGTGAAGCTCAGCCGTGCAGTCGGTAACAGATTCAGCTTCCATGCTCCCGCGCTGAAGCATATGCAGGTGATATCCGACGAGGTCAACGAGATAGTGTATCTCGGCGTTCCCATGAAGAATAAGATTTATTATCTCGACGCTATCATACCGAGTAACGCCGTCGTGAACGGCAAGTCGAGTCATACGATAACGAATTTCAGGGATTCGGTCGAAATGCTGCACTGTACGGGCGGCGGCAAGGCTATGCTTGCCTATATGTCCGAGGAGGAGCGTGAAGAGTATTTGAAGCTGCCTCTCGAGGGCTTGACCGAACATTCGATAACGGAGCCCGACGCTTTGCGAAAAGAGCTGCAAGCCATCAGAGACCGCGGCTATGCGATAGACGACGAGGAGGTCGAGCTCGGAACGCGCTGCGTCGCCGTGCCCATAAGGGCAAGGGACGGAAGCATACTCGGCGCGATGAGCATAAGCGGAAGGACGGAGCGCATGACGTCCGACAAGCTCCCCAAATATGCGGAGCTGCTCAAAGCCCATGTCCACGATGTGGAGAACGGAATTTGAGCTGCGCTTTCGCGCGAATATAGCGCGATAAAATGACAAAATAAGGATCTAAAAGACGGTGCCGTATTGTCTAATGTTTGACAATACGGCATTTTTTACTATCCAAGAGCGTGATTATTGTGCAAAATGACGGGGGATTTGTCGAATATTATTAAACTTGCACAAAAAATGCGTTTCACTTTTTACTTGCCTGTTTTTCGTAAAAATAGTATTCTAAAAGCACAATGTTCTACGCTATAGAACGCAGCAATCCCCTGTTCCGAAGTGCACGTCGGGGGGGTGAACAAAGTCTTAGCAGGAGAACGTAGAGTAGAAATGTTCTAAAGAATAATAAAGGAGGAAATCCAATGAAGAAAGAAACCAAACGTTGGCTTCTTGCTCTCTTCGCAATCGGTATGGCGTACGGATCGGTTTACAATCCGCAGTACATCAGATACCTTTTCTATGACGCAATGATAGAGACCCTCGGCTGTACCAATACTCAGCTTGCATTCCTTAACTCCTTCGGCGCAATCGTAGGTATATTCCTCGGTCTGCCCGGCGGTTGGCTCGCAGATAAGTTTTCTGCAAAGAAAATCGTTTTCTGGTCGGTATTCGCAAACCTGCCCCTCTGCATCATCAGCGTTCTGTTTGCACAGACCTACACCGTACAGCTCGTCGTATGGTTCGGCTTCTGCCTCACCGGCGGCTTCGCATTCTGGCCCGCAGCACTGAAGGCGGTTCGTCTTTCCGCTCCTCCCGAGAGACAGGAAAGCACCTTCGGTATCTTTGAAGGCGTACACGGCTTCTCCTCCATGATAGGCAACTTCCTCGCAATCTGGGTATTCTCCTGGTTTGCGGATGCGGTCATGGGTTGGAAGGCTGCAATGCTCAGCATGGGCATCTTCTCCGCAATCGGCGCATTCCTCATGCTGTTCTGCTACAAGGAAGGCACCATCGTCGACGCAAAGGACGTCGAGCCCGAAGAAGTTCTCCAGACTCAGAAAAAGAGCGTCATCAAGGAAACTCTCACCGTTATCAAGAACCCCGGCACCTGGCTCGTTGCTCTCGTTATCGTCGGCGCATACGGTATCTACCTTGCACAGACCTACTTCACCTCTTACTTCACCGGCGTTTTAGGCGCAGCAGTCGTTTTCTCCGCGGCAATGTCCAACTTCCGCAGCTATGGCATGAAGGTCCTCGGCGGTCCTATCGGCGGTGCAATCGCAGCAAAGCTGAAATCCGCCTCTCTGTTTAACGCGATCTGCCTTGTGATCTGCATAGGACTGATAATCTATGTTTGGAATCTCACTCCCGAGACCGAAAACGTTGTTACGATCGCAACCATCTTCACTCTGGTGCTTGCATTCTTCTGCCTGATGGCAAAGGGCACCATGTGGGCAACTCAGGAGCAGGCACACATCCCCAGAGAAATTGCCGGTACCGCGATCGCAGTCATCTCCTATGTCGGCTTCAACGCGACCGAGTTCGCTATCCCTCTGGTATGCGGAAGTTGGCTTGACAAGTATGCGGACAATCTCCGTCACGCTTACGACAACATATTCATTATGCTCATCTGCATCGCATCCGTAGGTGCCGCAGCCGCTATCGCACTTGTTGTTCGCGACAAGAGAATGAAGAAAAAAGAAAAGGCAGAAGCAACGGCATAATAAGAAGGCAATCAACCCAATACACCAATTAGGAGGTCAAAAACAAATGGCTAAAATCCTGCTGAACACAAAGAAATGCAAGGGCTGCTTTCTTTGTGTGAGCGTGTGCCCCAAGAAGGCACTCTACGACTCCGGAAAAATCAACGAAAAGGGCTACAAAATAATCGCCATCGACGAGGAAAAGTGCGTTAAGTGCGGCTCATGCTACAGAATGTGCCCCGACTACGTCTTTGAACTTGCAGACTGAGGAGGTAAAGAAAATGGCAAAAGTATTGATGAAAGGCAACGAGGCATTCGCTGAAGCCTGTCTCCGCGCCGGCTGCCGTTTCTTCAGCGGCTACCCCATTACTCCGCAGACGGAGATCCTTGAGTATATGTCATGGCGTATGGAGGAAGTCGGCGGACAGTTCGTTCAGACCGAATCCGAGCTTGCCGGTGTTAATATGCTGTTCGGCGCGGCAGCCTGCGGCGCACGTGCACTTACCACCTCCGCAGGTCCCGGCTTCTCCCTGAAGCAGGAAGGTATATCCTACCTCTGCGGCTACGACGTTCCCGCGGTTATCGCAGACGTTATGCGTATAGGCTCCGGCCTGGGCGATATCTTCCAGGGTCAGGGCGACTACTGGCAGCTCACCCGCGGCGGCGGTCACGGCGACTACCGCACCATCGTTCTCGCTCCCGCATCCGTTCAGGAGAACGCAGACCTTGCATACATGGCATTCGACCTTGCCGAGAAGTACACTCATCCCGTCATCGTCGGCTCCGACGCCGCCATCGGTCAGATGGTCGAGCCCGTTGAGCTCCCCGAGATGCGTGAGCACGATATCGACACCTACGACTGGGCAATCCACGGTCGCAAGGAAGGCGAGGATCAGCGCATAGTCATGAACACCTATTACAAGATAGGTCCCGACAAGTACATCACCTATCTGAAGGATAAGTATGCTGCCATCGTTGAGAATGAGCAGCGTTGGGAATCCGTACAGACCGAGGACGCGGAGATCGTTCTCGTCGCATACGGCATCAGCTCCCGCGTTTCCAAGTCCGCCGTTAAGATGGCCCGTGCACAGGGCATCAAGCTCGGACTTATCCGCCCCATCACCCTGTGGCCCTTCCCCCAGAAGGCATTCGACGCTCTCGGAGATCAGGTCAAGGGCTTCCTGACCGTCGAAATGAACATCCTCGGTCAGATGGTGGACGACGTCGTCCTCGCCTGCGGCAACAAACGCCCTGTCGAGTACTACGGCGAATTTTCCGAAGTACCGTCCGAGAAGATCATAATCGAGCGCGTACAGGAAATGCTGAAAAAGTACTGAGGAGGTAAGACACAATGAATTTGAAAGCACCTAAAAGCCTCAATCCCGAACAGCCTACCGGCTGGTGCCCCGGCTGCGGTCACGGTATTATAATGCGTATTCTGGCAGAGTGCGTGCAGGAGCTCGGCATGGACGACAAGATGATCCTCGTCGAGGACGTCGCCTGCGGTTCTCTGGGTCAGTTTGTAGTTTCCTGGAACAGCATCGGCGCGGCACACGGTCGTCCGATCATTACCGCGGCAGGCGCAAAGCGCGCCCGTCCCGATCATCTCGTTGTCGCTCACCCCGGTGACGGCTCCGCATACTCCATCGGTACCGAGAGCACCATCCACTGCGCACTGCGCAACGAGAACATTCTCGCTCTCGTTGTCAACAACTGCGTATTCGGCATGACCGGCGGTCAGATGAGCCCCGAGTCCCTGCCCGGACAGAAGACCACTTCCTCCCCCTACGGCAGAGACGTTAAGAAAAACGGTAATCCCTTCGACGTCGTTAAGACTCTCCGTGAGTTCGACATCGCATACCTTGCAAGAGGCTCCGTAAGCTCCCCCGCAAACGTCATGAAGACCAAGAAGATGATCATGAAGGCACTCCAGAAGCAGCTTAACGGCGAGGGCTTCTGCCTTGTCGAGGTTCTGTCTCCCTGCCCGACCAACTGGGGCTTCCCGGATGACAACGCACACAAGGCACTTGAGTTTATGCACGAGCATCAGGAAAAGTTCTATGAGCTCGGTGAGTTTGTTGACAAAGGAGGAGAAGAATAATGACTGAGATCATTTGCTCCGGATTCGGCGGACAGGGCGTTTTGACTGCGGGTCTTATCCTTGCCGACGCAGGCATGGAAGCCGGCAAGCACGTCACATGGTACCCCTCTTACGGCTCCGAAATGCGCGGCGGCACCGCCAACTGCAACGTTAAGATCAGCGATGAGGAGATCCCCAGCCCCTACTGCGGACTCGGCACCACCGATATCCTCTTTACTCTGAACAACGCAGCCATCGACAAGTTCGAGAATATGCTCCGCCCCGGCGGACTACTGCTCGTAAACAGCTCCCTCGTCGACGAGGATCGCAAGTACCGTGACGACGTTCGCGTCATCAAGGTTCCCGCAAACGACGTTGCAGAGGAAGAAAAGAACGTACACGGCGTAAACCTCGTAATGCTCGGCGCATTGGCATATGCCTCCGAGGATTTCGACGCGGAAGAAATGTGCGCAGCGGTTAACTACTACTTCTTCAAGAAGAAGGGCAAGGAATACCCGAAGAACGAAGCTTGCTTCCGCCGCGGCATGGAGCTTGCAAAGGCACAGCTCTAAACAAAAAATGAAGGTCTCGGCTCGCAGCGTCGGTTTTGCTCCGAGCCGAGACTCGGATAAAGAAAGGGAAAGAAAATGGGCCATTTAGGCTTGACAGACACAATAATTGTCATCGGATATTTCGTCCTCATGATAGTGCTCGGCTTGCTTGCAATGCGCAAGAGTAAGTCGACCGAGGATTACTTTGTGGCAAGCAATCAGCTTGGCACCTTCTCCCTTGCCGCAATGTGGATGTCCTCCTGGATCGGAGGCGCATCAATCGTCGGAACCGCCACGGACGGCTACAATCTCGGCATTTCCGGCGGCTGGTATGTTTTGATACTGGCACTGGGCACATTCCTTTTCGGCATGACCTTTACCAAGCTCGTAAAGCGTTTGGGCTCAAAACTCAAGGATATCACTTATCCTGCTCTTATCACAAGCCGCTATGACAGTCGTACGGGCATCGTCGTCATCGTCTGTACGTTCTTCGCCGGCATCGGCTTCGTCGCAAGTCAGCTCGTCGCACTCGGAAATATGCTCACAACCATGACGGGTTGGGATCCCGGTCTCTGCTTCCTCATCGGTACGGTCGTTACCGTCGCATATTCCGCGATAGGCGGCATACTCGCAATCACTTATACCACTTGGGTACAGTTTATACTCATAATTCTCGGCACGGTCATCCTCGGTATCCCCCTTTCCGCGCACGCAATGGGCGGCTTCACTCAGGTTTCGACCCTGCCCGCCGAATGGTTTGATCCCGGTCGTTACGGTTGGTCGACCATCCTCGCACTCGGCGTAAGCTCGGTGTTCTCGTTCTATACGGGAATGGACAGCTATCAGCGTTCCTTCGCGGCAAAGAACTCGAAGGTCGCAAGAAACGGTGCACTTTGGGCAGCACTCTCCGTACTGTTCATTGCCTTCGGCGCAACCTACATGGGTATGTCCGCGAAGGTTCTTATGCCCACCCTCCCCGAAGGTACGAGCGCATATGCTGCACTCGTTATGAACTACTTCCCGACAGGTATTTCGGGTCTGGTGCTCGTCGGCGTTTTCGCTGCGATAATGAGTACCGGCGTCGTCAGCATAAACTGCTGCGCCGCAAACATCAGTGTCGATATTTACCGCGACAGAGTCAATCCCAAAGCAAAGAACTCGACCGTAAAGCTCCTTGCGGTTGCGGCATCCCTCTTTGCCGGTATTGTCGGCGCATTACTCGCATGGTGGAAGTATGATATAATCGATTTGCTCCTCCTTGCGTTCACCTTCCAGTCCGCAGGACTTTTCTTCCCGACGGTGCTCGGTATGTTCTGGAAAAAGCCCACCTCAAAGGCTGCGTTCTGGAGCATGATAATTTCCATCAGCGTGGTCGTGCTGTGGCTTGTCGGTGAGGCAACCGGCATCTCCTCGATATTCGAGATCGACGCGCTGTGGCCCGGACTTTTGGCATCGGGTCTGTCATTCATCCTGATTACCCTGCTCTCAAAGCCCACCGCCGAGGAAGCGGAAAAGGCAGAGCGTTTCTGCAGTATTGCAACCAGCGAAGAAGCATAATAAAACCCTAAAATATACAGGAGGTAAACTCTTATGAAAATGGTATTTACCAACGATCCCGGCACCAACGGTGTTCAGCACCTTGACGAGCGCAAGTACATCCCCGAAGGTTGGGAAGTCGTAATCGCAGATCTCAAGGCAGACGGCGATAACGAAGAATTCTACAAGCTGCTTGAGGACGCAGACGTCGTCGTCAACAGCTATGTATACCTCGGCAAAAAGGAAATCGACGCGATGAAGAAGTGCAAGTGCATCTCCTTCCAGTCCACCGGCTACAACGAAGTAGACCTCGACTATGCAGCGGAGAAGGGCATTGCCGTCGCTTCTATACTCGACTACTGCACGCAGGAGACCGCCGAGAACGCAATCGCAACCATGATGTGCCTCCAGCGTACAACCTTCCAGTACAACAAGTCCATCCAGGTCGACAAGGTTTGGGACTGCTCCGTCGTTCAGCATCAGCAGCGCATTGAGGGTCAGACCATGGGTATCGTCGGCCTCGGACGTATCGGTCGTCACGTTGCACGCATAGCGGGCAAGGGACTCGGCATGAAGATCATCGCATACGATCCCTACCTGCCTCAGGAAGTCGCAGAGGCTGCAGGTGCAACTCTCGTTGACCTCGACACCATCTTCGAGGAATCCGACGTCATCTCCATCCACATGGCACTCACCGAGGAGAACGTCCATATGTTCAATCGCGAAGCTTTCGCAAAGATGAAGAAGCGTCCTTTCATCATCAACGAAGGCAGAGGACCCATGATCTCCGAGGAAGCACTCGCATGGGCACTCGACGAAGGTCTCGTTCGCGGCGCAGGTCTCGATATGCTCGAAACCGAGTTCCCCGATGCAGAGTACCTCACCAATTGCCCGCTGGTAGGTCGCGATAACGTTATCCTCAATCCCCACAGCGGCTTCCAGTCCGATACCTCCCTTGAGCTTATCTATCAGATCTCCGTTGAGAACGCGATCAAGTGCTTTGAAGGTCGCTACACCGACGCATGGGTCGTCCGCAACGGCGTAGGTCTTGACGGTAAGTACATCAAGTAATAACACTGTTCCTTCCTTACTACCTTTTTTTCTTCACACAGCTCGAGCCGCAAATACTTTGCGGCTTGAGCAGGTGAAACAGACACTTACAGAAAGGCGCGGCTCCGCGTATCGTCGGAGCAAGCATGATTGAATATGAACAAGGTCGTCGATATAAAAACCGCTATAGATCATGTCAAGAAGAACGACACCGTTCTCCTCGGCGGTTTCGGCAATGTCGGTGCGCCGCTGCACCTGCTGTATGAGCTGGCAAAAAGACCGGAGACAGACGGTCTTACGCTTGTCAGCGAGGATATGCACTACAGCGGACTTGACTATGTGCAGGGTCCCGAGGCTCTGCTTCGCAGCGGTCAGTTAAAGAAGATAATAGTAAGCTTTCTGGGCAGCCATAAGCCGGTTGAGCAGGCTGTCGCAGAGGGTAAGCTGGAGCTTGAATTTGTCCCGCAGGGAACGCTTATCGAGCGTATCCGTGCAGCGGGTGCCGGTCTCGGCGGCTTCTATACGCCGACGGGTGTAGGCACCGAAGCGGCGATAGGCAAGGAGACCCGTGTGATAAACGGCAAGGAATATCTCCTTGAGCTGCCCCTTCGTGGCAATGTTGCTCTCGTCAAGGCATATAAAGCCGATGCGATGGGCAATGCCGTATTCAAGCTCACGGCAGGCAACTACAATCCCGCCATGGCAACGGCAGCGGATACGGTCATTCTCGAGGTCGAGAAGCTTGTCGAGGTCGGTGAAATAGAGCCCGATCAGGTTCAGCTCCCGGGAATATTCGTCGACTATATCGTTGTCGAGGAAGGAGCGATGTTCTGATGGACAAACGCAGCTTTATAGCCAAAAATGTGGCAGGAATGTTCCACGACGGCGACGTCGTCAATCTCGGTGTAGGTATACCCACGCTTGCAAGCAGCTATGTGCCTGAAGGCATGACCGTCCTTTTCCATGCGGAAAACGGATGTGTCGGCGCAGGCACGGCAGGCGGCTTCCCCTTTGACCTGAGCGCACGCGAAAAGGTCATAGAGTGGATGGAAACTTGCGGCGGAGAGAACGGCAGTTGGCAAACCGTTCACAGAGATCTCTGCAACGCAAGCGGCGAAGTCATAACCCTTATCCCGGGTGCGGCTTGCTTTGACAGCAATATGGCGTTTGCGATCGCACGCGGCGGTCATCTTGATGCGACCGTGCTCGGCGCACTCGAGGTCGACGAGGAGTGCAATCTCGCAAACTGGAAGATCCCCGGCAAGAAGCTTAACGGCATGGGCGGAGCCATGGATATCGTCAGCGGCGCAAAGCGCGTTATTATCGCGATGGAGCACTGCAACAAGAGAGGCGAGCCCAAGATCGTCAAACGCTGCACATTGCCGCTCACTGCGGCGCACTGTGTCAGCAGCATAGTGACCGAGCTTTGCATAATCGACTGCAAGCCCGGTGAGCTCACCGTCGTTGCGATTGCACCCGGTGTTACCCGTGAGGAGATCATCGCCAAGACCGACGCGACACTTCATTTCGCGGACGATATTGCGGAAATGGTGTCGGAGTGATCGATCTCTATATTTAAAAAGTATAATACATGGTATATAGTGTTTTCCTGTTTTGAGAAAGGAAGCCCTCCGAAACGTCTGCATTCGGGGGGCTTCTGATCGTTTGAAGGCGAAATCGCAGCTCCGAAACGCTTTTCGAGTAATATATAATGTAAGAACTCGGAGGTAAAAGTGATGGAGCAAAGAAAACTCAGCGAAAGACAGATCGGAGAATTTGCAAATTATTTAAGAGACGGGGAAAAGAGCGAGAACACGACAGAAAAGTATGTTCGAGACGTCAGAGCCTTTGCACGGAACACGGGAAACGAGGTGATCACAAAGAAAACGGTGATCGAATATAAAAGCAGGCTGCTCAAATCGGGCTACGCACCGAGAAGCGTAAACTCGATGTTGGCATCCTTAAACGCACTGTTTACCTATTTGGGATGGAACGAGCTGAAGCTCAGATCGATCAAGATTCAGAGGCAGCTCTATTGCCCAAAGGAAAAGGAGCTGACGAAAGCGGAATATATGCGACTTGTAGCTGCGGCAAAGCAAGGAGGAAACGAACGCTTAAGTCTCATAATCCAAACCATATGCGGTACGGGCATACGAGTAAGCGAGCTGAGATATATCACGGTTGAAGCCGTGAAAACGGGAGAGGCGACGGTTTCGCTCAAGGGCAAAACACGTTCGGTGTTCATCGTCAAAGAACTGCAAAAGAAATTGCTCCGCTATATAGCGAAGCAAAAAATAACATCGGGAGCGATATTCATAACGCGAAGCGGCAAACCGATGAGCCGCACCAACATTTGGAGAGAAATGAAGAACTTATGCGAGGAAGCGGAGGTAAATCCGAAGAAGGTATTTCCGCACAATCTGCGTCACCTTTTTGCACGCACATTTTACGGCATCGAAAAGGATATCGCCAAGCTTGCCGATATCCTCGGGCACAGCAGCATAAACACTACGAGAATATATATCATATCAAGCGGCACGGAGCACCGCCGCCGCATGGAGCGAATGCATTTGATAATATGAAAATGCAGCCGCCGAGCCCGACAGCCGCAACATAATCTGCATTATGTTATAAAGTGTTCCGATGTCATTCAACGCAAATTGAATCCGTTAAACTAATTATAACCCAAAGCATTTCAATCCGCAATAAGATTTGGTAAAAAACGAGCTTTTTTAGAAAACTTTACAGAAAAACGGCGCACAAAACAGACCTTTGAATTTCCAAAAATTACAAAGGCTGATTTTGCTGTGCTGTTTTTTTATGTAGTTTATAACATAATGCAGATTATGAAATAAACGGAGGAGACTATGGCAACGGTATGTAAAACCTGTGGCGGACCTGTAAACCGCGTAGGCAATTACTATGTCTGCGAATATTGCAGAAACAAATGGGAGATCGACAGCGGGAATGATGTTCATGCGGTCGAGCGTGCGAATGCATGGGCGGCACTTAGAGACAGCGACTTTGAGAAAGCCGGTGAGCTTTTCGAGGAAATCATCGTAAAAGAGCCGAAGAATCACGAGGCATATTGGGGCAGAGCACTTGCACTTGCGGGTATAGTGTATGTCACGGACATGAGCGAGAACAAGAAAGTGCCCACCTGCAATAACATAACGGAGGATTCCTTCTTAAAGAGCAAGGATGTCAAAAAAGCGATATCCCTTGCGCCGAAGGACATTGCGGAGAGCTACGAAAAGCAGGCAAAGTACATTGAGAGCGTGCGTATCGAATGGCTTGAGAAGGCAAGCAAGGAGCCGGCGTATGACGTGTTCATAAGCTATAAGGACAGCGATACGGAGAGAGGCATAGAACGCACACAGGACAGTATCGACGCTCAAGACCTCTATAATGCATTGGTGGCGGAAGGGTACAAGGTGTTCTTCAGCCGTATCAGTCTACGTGGCAAGGTGGCGGAACAGTATGAGCCGTACATATACAATGCACTCAAAACCGCCAAGGTCATGGTCGTGTTCGGAGAAAAGCCGGAGTATTTCAGCTCGGTGTGGATAAAGAACGAGTGGGGCAGATTCAAAACAAGGATAGAGAAGGGCGAAAAGCACAAAAATTCTCTTGTCGTTGTCTATAAGAATATGAGCCCGAACGACTTGCCTGTTGTGCTGAAATCCCGTCAATGCCTCAATGCCGCGGACATGACCTTCCTCTCCGACCTTACGCGCCATATAAAGCGAGTTGTTGACGAGTCGAAGCGCAATGTGCGCCTTGAGAGAATAGAGATCGCCGGCGGTCAGATAGCGAAGAAAGCCGCGACGATCGAGGTAAATTCCGTAAAGACCCGTGAGATCGGAGCCGGTGCGATAGCCGAAACGAGCATCAGCGAAAAGCAGACTATCAGTCTCATAAAGACCTATTTGTCGGAAAAGCAGTGGAGTGAGGCGATAAAGCTTGCGGATGACCTCCTGTTTAATAATCCCGACTGTGCGGAGGCTTGTTGGTACAAGCTGCTTGCAAAGCACAATTGCGCTTATACGGGAAGGCTTGAAGAGAAAGCAGACGGTTTTACCGACGATGATTATGCCGCTATCGAAAAGACCTTAAATTGCGCATCCAAGGAATTTGCAAAAGACATACTTGAGAATTTGTATGAATCATCCGTAAAGGATGAAGTATATAAGAGAATACTTGAGACGATACTGCCGTTCGAGTTTGAGTCTCGCAAGCTTAAAATAAATGTTGCGTTTAATGAGTCCATAAGCGAAAGCAAGTACGAATCCTTTAAGCTGCTGCTTAACACTCTCAACAGCTCCGATGTCGATAAGTACATTTCCTATAACTACGAATATGCTTTAAAAGCCCAAAGTTTTGAACAGAAAAATGAATGCCTTAACAGGATTTTGGCTGTAGATGAGGGCAATACGGATGCTCACAGAGAGCTGTTTTATACATTGCTCAATAGCTCCAAGTCCTATGACGCTATAGTTGAAAGCTTTGAGAAGCTCCTTAAGTATTCCAGCAATGTGAACGGAGAAGTCACGGAATGTTTGGACTGGCTTTGTAAAACACTTTATACGGGAACTCAGTGTATATTCGCCCGTCAGCTTATCAGATACTATACGAAAAACATATCTTCACTGAAAGAAAGTCTTATAAGGCTCAGCTACAGGATTATCGAGCAAGGTCTGTTCGGTGAAGCGGAGTATTTCCTGAATCTGATTCTCACCTTCGACTCCGACAATCCCGATGTTTATTGGGCGATCTGCCTGATGCGAATCGAAGCAAAAAATGAAGAAGATATCAATAAAAAATGCGACAAGTTCCTAAACGATGTTCCGGAATTTAACAGATACATGGCTCTTGTAGATGAGGAACGACGCAAAAAGTGCATTAAGCTTGCAAACGATCAGAGAGACAGTAGAACAAAATATATTAAAAATATTGAAGCGGAAATTGCCTTGTTGGAAAAAAGTGTCAGCAGCGACGCCGTGAAAGGAAAGGCAAGTGCCGGGTCTATGGTATACTTTGTGTTTCTTTCCATTATAGCAGGCGCGGTGGCAATTGTTGGTATACAAGCAGAGATGTTCATTTTGAGTGCGGTCGGCATCTTCTTTTGTCCTATCTGCATATACGGTGTAAAGACGCATTTTTCAACCAATAAAACGGCTCAAAGCGATGTGGATGCAAACAGTGAAAAGTTACAAGAACTCCAAGCAGAGCTTAGGAAGCTTAAGGGTGATGAATAAAATGCATGATGGCGCAGATTTGAAAATGTGAATGCAAAATTAGGTTGAAGGTGGATTGTTTAATGCATACAAATTATGACGTTTACAGAACTAAATTAAAAGAAATTATCAATAATTGCGAAGAAAACTATGTTTCAGATACAGCTTTGGAAGCATTCACAAAAACGCTTAGAGACAGATGGACAACAGATGATTTAAAACTTTACCGTTATTCTCCGGCAACCTATTATAATATTCGCAATTTTGAAACAGGAAAATTGAAGCTTAGTAACGTTGGTGTTTTGAATGATGTATACGAAGGTATTCCGATTGACATTCAAGGTTTGCTTGACCAAAATCTAATAAAGCAATTAATGGATGTTGCACAGATCAAATGCTTTTCTGAAACGCCAGAGGACACAAGAATGTGGGGCTATTACGCAAAAGAGCACACAGGATTTTGCGTAGAATATGATATTTCAGAATTAGATTCAAACGACACAGTTATAAACCACCTTTTCCCTGTTCTATATTCATCTAAAAGGTCAATGATAACGGACGTTACAAAGATGATTGATGAGCTGAAACAGCTCAGAAAAGATATCAGCGACGGGAATAAGCATGACTATGATGGTTATTTAAATGATATTACTGCACTTTTCCTTTCAAAAGGAGAGGAATGGAGTTATGAAAAAGAGTGGCGTATTGTGTATACAATACTTCAAATCTATGAAGAAGATAATAAAGATTTATATAACGGAATCGTACGATTTGACTGTGCTACTGGGATCTACTTGGGATATAGGATAGATAAAGAAATTGAAACAAACATCAATGAGATCGTTGAACGGGTTAATTTGATCAGAAAACGCAATGGTCGCACGTTAATTACAGTTTATAAAGCTTATTTGAATCAAGATGGATATAAAATAGAATTTAAAAAATGAACTGAAAACGGAGAGTAAGTGTATGTCTAAATTCGTGATTGAATGTCCCGATTGCGGCAGCTATGTTGAGGTCGGAACGGGACTGTTCGCAAAGAAAAAAGTTAAATGCTCCTGCGGTCGTGTCATCAATGCCAACACGGACAAGATGACCTCCAAGGTCTGCCCCCACTGCGGCAACACGGTGATATACGACCAGAGCAAGGGCGAGGCGGCACTGTGCCCCGTTTGCCATGAAAAGATAAACACAAGTGCGGACAAGGCGGCACTTGTGAAGATAACCTGTCCCTCCTGCGCCTGTGAGCTTTCGGTCGACAAGAACGCCGAGAGCTACACCTGCTCACTTTGCGGTACTGCCTTCGATGTTCAAAAGCGTATCGCACAGGAGGAGGTCAAAAACAAGGGACTTGTCAGCGTCATCAAATGGGAAGCCAACAACGAAATCTTCGTCTGGAAGCACCCCATCGAGGACTTCAATCTCGGCTCACAGCTCATAGTACACCAGACTCAGGAGGCACTGTTCTTCCGAGACGGTCGGGCTCTCGACCTTTTCGGTGCGGGAAGATTCACGCTCCAAACGCAGAACATTCCGCTGCTTGAGAATATTTACAAGCTTCCCATCACAACGGACAATGCACTGCACACCGAGGTATACTTCATAAACAAAACGGTGCAGACGGGTATAAAATGGGGAACACCGAGCAGAGTTCGCATAATCGAGCCATCCTCCAATATACCAATCGAAATCGGCGCAAGAGGCTCATTCAACCTCGAGGTTGCGGATTCCCGTAAGCTAATTATGCGTCTTGTCGGTACGACCTCCGGTTTCGGACAAAGCGACGTCGTCGACGGCGGCAGAGGCTACAGCGTCGAGTTCATGCGCGGCAAGTTTGCCGATATGATAACCATGAACGTTACGTCGCTCCTTGCCCGCGTTATTACGGAGAACAAGCTCAATGTGCTGACCATCGACACGATGAAGCCCGAGATATCGAGGATACTCGGCAATGCGATAAACCGTGAGCTTGAGGTCTACGGTCTGAGCATCCCCGATGGTCAATTCTATGTGACCGATATCGTGACTCCCGACGATGACCCGAACTACATACGACTCAAGGAACAGTACGTTGCCGCGTCACTGAATATCCGCGATGAGCAGATTGAAAAAGCAAGGGTCGAAGCAGCCGGTGAGAGGATCATTGCGGAGAGAACGGTCGAAGCCAACGCAAAGATAATCGACACTCAGGTCGATGCCGCGGCAACAAGAATAAATGCGGGCGGCGTTGCGGATGCAACGGTCATCATGGCGGAAGGCGAAGCGGAGAAGATAAGGCGAGAGGGCAGAGCCGAAGCCGATGCCTACCGTGCTCAGGCATTTGCGGAAGCGGAAGAAATGAAGGCAAAGGGCTATACGTATCAGGACGAGACAAAGCGTCAGCTCGGTCTCGAAGCCATGCAAAACGGCTTACCCGGTACGGGAGCGTCATCCGGCGGCGGTTCTGGCAATCTTGTCGGAGATGTCGTAGGTCTCGGAGTTGCGCTCGGCACGGTCGGCGGAATAGTGAATATGACAAAGAACATTGTCGAGCCGATAATCAGCGACGTAAGCACCGTAGGTGTTGCTCCGACTGTCGGTTGGAATTGCTCCTGCGGGCAGAAAAACATCGGTTCAAAGTTCTGCCCCGAATGCGGTTCTCCCAAGCCCGCTCCGATCGTCGGTTGGAATTGCTCCTGCGGTCAGAAGAATATCACCTCGAAATTCTGCCCCGAGTGCGGTGCGAAAAAGCCCGAAGTGCCCGAAACGTGGATATGCCCCGACTGCGGAACAAAGGATATAAAATCAAAGTTCTGCCCGAATTGCGGACGTAAAAGGGAGGGCTGAGCATGAAAATCGAGCTTAATAAAAAGAGCAAATCCGCTATACTGGGATATGCGATATGCCTGTTTGTCTATGTGCTTGCCTTTCTCATCATACCTTTCGGTAAGAATGCCGCAAGCTGGATATGCTTTGCGTTCACGGACATCGCCATCGTCGCAAGTCTCCTTGTCGCGGGGTATGCATTCGCTTCAAAGGACACCGTCGTCAGCAGAATATACGGGTATCCGATATTCAGAGTCGGTGCGTACTATGCGATAGCTCAGATAGCGGTCGGCATCGTCATCTGCGCAATAGCCGCCTTCGCCGCGGTTCCGTATTGGGTCGCGCTGCTTGTATCCGTCCTGCTTTTTGCGGCTGCGGCGATCGGCGTTCTTGTCACCGACAATGCCCGCGACATCATCGAAGAAGCCGACGAAAGCATAAAAGAGGATACGAAAAACGTCACTCGGTTTCAGATCGACATTGCGGGTATCGTCGATATCTGCGAGGATCCGGACATGAAAAACGAGCTCAAAAAGCTGAATGAGCTTTTCCTGTACAGCGACCCCGTGTCGAGCAATGCCACAAAGGACGCCGAGGACGCAATCGAGGTGATGCTCACAGAGCTCAAAGCTCTTGTCACCGACGGCAACGTCGATGATACCGCGGCTCTTATAAAAAAGCTCACCAATGCGCTCAAAGAAAGAAATCGCATATGTAAGGCAAATAAAGCATAAAGCCGATGCACCCCAAAAGCAACCGCTTTCGGGGTGCATCATAATATGTGCGGCACCGACCCTTTCGGGTTCGAATCCCTTACAACGTATGCAAAAGAAAAAACGATTCCCGCCGATGGCGGAAATCGTTTTTTGGCACGCCGTAAGGGATTTACGCTGTTTTGCTTGCAAAACAGCAGGGCTTGAAGCATAGCTTCTGCGCCCCTCGATGCTAAAAATATGCCACCGGCATATTTTCTTAACGCACCGACCCTTTCGGGTTCGAATCCCTTACAACGTATGCAAAGAAAAAACGATTCCCGCCGATGGCGGAAATCGTTTTTTGGCACGCCGTAAGG
>CAZWID010000005.1:0-24968 GCA_964634065.1 uncultured Oscillospiraceae bacterium
ACTGCGTATAGTCCAGAACCAGAAGGCTCATCGCAAAGCCGGAGAGAGCACTGCCGAGCATGGACACGACGCTGCCGAGAGTGATTATCGTAAAATCCTTTGTCCAAAGCGGATTGCGTTTTATATCTTCGTTCATTTTTCCTTTCCGTCCGTCCAATCGACGGGTTTTGTAGCCTTGTCTTTAATCATATACGCCTTTTTCGCGATTTTTGCCATCGGAGTGTCCGACAGAGAATCGGAGTAAAAGGCTTCTGTGTCGCAGTCGGGGTATTCCTCACGGAAACGGCGAACCTTCTCCTTACCGGAGCAGTTGAGACCGTTTATCTTACCGCTGCGTTTATCCATTCTTGTTCCGAGAAGTCTGACACCGAGCTTGTCTGTTATGGGCTTTAATAAAAACTCGGGAGAAGCGGAGATTATCAGATCATCGTCCTTTTTCTGCTTGAGATACCAGTCGGAGAGCTTGTGCTCATGCTCCTTCCAAAATTGCTCCACTTCGGCATCCACATCCTTTATACGCGGCAGAAAGCCGAAAACCTTCTCCTTGAGGTTTTCCTTCGAGCTTAAACCCACCAGATATCCGATACCTGCGACCGTGGCAGCCGGTATCCAGAAAAAGTACAGTGAGGGCTTGCGCTTTAAGCTCCAACGCACAAAGCTGTAGGATGAATCGGGGTAAAATATCGTTTTATCAAAATCGTAGGTGTTCATTTGACATTATCTCCTGTAGAGGTTTTAGAGGTGCGGAGAGCGTTCAGCGCACAGAAGGCAATGGCAGCACCGTCCGCTGCCGCGGCAAACCATATGCCGATAACACCGAAGGCGGCAAGTATGACGATGAGAGCTTTGATGCCGAGCGCAAGCGCAACATTTTGCTTTGCGGCGGCTTTGCTGCGTTTTGCCGCATAGATAAGCAGCGGCAGTCTCGATATATCGTCATCAAGCAAATATGCGGTACGAACTCTGCGGCTTTGCCCGTAAGCTCCGGTGGCGATTGAGACGTCTGCGGCACCGAGAGCTGCCGCGTCACGTTCGTCGTCTCCGACAAATGCGACAAGACCTCTTGCCTCACTGCGGCACAGCTCTTTAACGGCAATAGCCTTTTCCTCGGGGCGCAACTCGGCAATGACGTCGTTTGCGCCGAGGGCATAGCCGAGTGTGTTTCCGGTGCCCTCGGAGTCACCCGTGAGCATGACGGTATTTTCTATACCGAGCTCACGCAGTCTGCGAACGGTATCCTTTGCGCCGCTGCGTATGCGGTCGTCGATAACTATATAGCCGCCGTATCTTCCGTCTGCGGCAAGATGAATAATCGTCGACTCCGTTTTTACGCTGTGTACCTCGATGCCGTGAGCATTCATGAGAGCGGCATTGCCCAAAAGCACCCGCCTGCCGCACACCGTAGCCTCCATGCCTCTGCCGGGAAGCTGACGCACATTCTTTATAAGCGACCGCGACGGAAGCTTAGGGCAGGCTTTGCGCAAAGCGTCCGCTATCGGATGCGTAAGATCGGCTTCCGCTGCGGCGGCAAGGGTAAGGAGATCCTTTGCGGAAATGCCGACGGGCTCGACATGGGTAACGGTGAAGCTGCCCTCCGTGACCGTACCGGTCTTGTCGAGTGCAAGTGTCGTTATATTCGATATATCCTCAAGACCGGAGTGCGTTCCGACTGCGGCACCGTTTTTCAGCGCGAACACTATGCCGCCGGAGAAGCACAGCTCGACAGACGATACAAGTGAGCAGCCGCAGGCGGCGATCATGAGCATCGCGCCTCTCGGTACCCAATCGACCCACAGTCCGTCTATTATCGCGGGAATGACCGCAAGCAAAACGCCGCCGATTGCGAATATCGGAGTCAGTATGCGCATTACGCGCCGTGCCCTCTCCTCGGCAACGGCAGGAGAATTTGCGCCGCTTCGCATGGAGTGTGGAAGTGCCTTTTTGTACTTGGCATCGGGATGCCTCAGACAGCCGCGCTTTGCGTATTGCATGACACTTTCGACAAAGCGGAATATTATCATCGTACCGGCAGCCTCGGCATACAGCCCGACACACAGCATACCGACCGTGGCTATGAGTACAAGAAATTCGTCATTAAAGAATTTGCCGTGTAGCAGACATTCAAGTGCCGAGAGGAGAAGATTGAAGCCGACGACGACATAAGGCACGAGATACAGCGACAGCACGAGATATGAGCTGAGCGATGAATAGAGAGAGTCGATCTCGGCTGCGGCAATGAGCAGTGCCGTACCGAGCAATATAACAAGTATATCCCTGAGAAAGACAGGTTTTTTCGAGGACTTACGTTTCATTACAGAGGCTCACTCCCATCGGCTGACACATAGTAATACATTATCTATTCTACACCCAAATACGACAATTGGCAAATCTGCAACCACATAATTTGAATAAATAAAATTATTCCTTGACATAATAATCGCATAATGATATTGTGTTATCAAAGAAATTTACGGAGGTGCGGCATGAGAGGCTCAATGCTGAAGCAGATACTCAAGGAGCAGGACACGAATATTAACGAGCTGGCACGGAGGCTGAATGTTTCTCCGCAAACCCTGTACAGCATGGTTAAGAGGGACAATCAGAAGGTTGATTTCGATCTTATGATACGCATATGCTCGGAGCTGAATGTTCCGGTGGAGCGTATGTGTGAGGATGTCTCGCTGCCCTCTATGCCGGACAGTGACGAGTTTCGTATGCTCAGCCGCTATCGCAGACTGGACAGATGGGGCAAGGAGCTGACGGATGCGGTGATAGACAGAGAGCTTATGCGCTGTGAAGCGTTTGAGGCGGAGAGCGACGATATCGGTGCAAAGATAATACCGCTGTATATGACACCCGCGGCGGCGGGCTACGCCTCACCCGCATTGGGCGACGATTATGAGGATTACTCCGTCCCCGTAAACAGCAGAGCGGACTTTGCCGTTCGCATAGACGGTGACAGTATGGAGCCGTATATAGCCGACGGCAGCGTGGCACTTTGCAAGCGCGGTGCGATAATCCGCGACGGTGACGTGGGACTTTTCTTTGTCGACGGCGATATGAAGTGCAAGCAATACTGTCAGGACAGCGAGGGAAATGTCTATCTCTTTTCCGCAAACAGAGACCGTGCGGATGCCGACGTTCGCATAAATGCATCCTCCGGTGTGACCTTGCTGTGCTTCGGAAAGATACTGCTTGAAAGAGCAATCCCTCTGCCCGAAATGTAAAGGTGATGAGTATGAGTAAAAAATATAAACGTATTGCCGCAATCGAGAGTAAGACGCAAAAGCAAAGGCTCCTACTGCTCTCTGTAGGCATTTCCGCGGCGGCACTTGTATTTGCCGTCGGCTGCATTGCGGTGCCGATAAGCGAGCTGTTTAATGTAAGCGGTGTCCTTTCGCTGATACTGCACCTTCTTGCGATTGCGGTCTTTGCGCATCTGTACTTTTTGCTGTATGAGACACTTCATGCAGTGCTGCTCAAAAAGTGCTGCGGCGAAAGCGTTCATCGCGTTAATATCGGGCTTCGCCTGTTTTACTGTACGAGTAAGTGCGGCTTAACGCCCAAAGCGTTTTTCACGGTGAAGCTGCTGCCTACGGGCATCATATTTGCGGTGCTGCTTCTGCTATGCATACTGCTCCCGAGCTCACTGTTTTGGGAGGTTTACATAATACTTATAATCGACCTTGCCTGCGCAGCACCGTACTATTGCACTGCATATATTCTCTTACGCGCAAAGAAGAAGGATGTCCTCATTGTAGAGACAGATGATTCGATAGTTGTCTCTGCTGCGGAATGACATAATGACATCGAAATGCCGACCAAAAAGGTCGGCATTTTTATGGTTTTGTTGACCTAAAAAATTTCATATTAACGGAAAATTCGACAAATCAAAACAAGCTTTGATTTTATAGAATAAATTGTTCTATATTGCGCAGTTTGATGGTGATAAGTGGTACATTATATTATTATAATGTACAAATTGCGTGTCGAATGGAGCAGGAAAAAATGGAGTATTTTGATAACAGTAACGGTGCGATACACTTTTTGTTTGCCGACAGAGATGATACATATTATCTGAAAAGCTCCGTAAAGGTGCCGTTTGCGGTGTATTTGCGTTATTTGCTGAAAAGAAACAAAAAGACTGCGGTACTCACTGTGAGAGACGGTGAGCCTGCGACGTATTTTGCGCATGATGCGGCCAGCGAAAAATTTCTGAATACCTTTGCGGAGAGGAAAAGCAATGCAAAGCTTTTCGGAAAGTTTAAGTCCAAGCCATCCGATTCCGCTGCACTTATCGAGTGTGTTTTGAAAAGCGAAGAACGAGCTGCGATGCTCATGGAGATATCGGCGTTTGCGGCGATCCTCGAGAGTCGGAATGAGCGAAATTTCGAGGTCGTGAAAAACGCCGTAAAAGACAAAAACAGAGGCAAAGGAGTACTCATCCTCTTGTCCGGCAACGATGTGAACGACAGTGTACGTTTTCTGAAAAACGAAAAACTCCGAGAGCTTTGTCCGGAGCTTGAGTTTGCGTTTTCGAGGGAAGCGATGAATCCGTATGCGGAGCTGAACGAACGCATGAGCGGACAGTGCTGTTTTTTGGGAACGCTTGACAAGGAACGCATATTGCCTGCCGCGATACGAAGCTTTGCGATCGGCAACCGCGGCGACTGTGTGCGCAATATCGACAAAGTGGCGGAGTTCTTGAGCGGGTACTATTCGATGAGCTTTACCTGCGACTACAAAGCAAATGACGAGCTGAAAAAGCTCTGCCTTCCGGATAACCCGAAGATGGAGCTTGCCAAGGTCGACGAGTATCTCAAGAATAACACGACGAGCAATCTGCTTGCACAGTATATAAACAAAAAATGTGCCGACGGTGAATTTGACGAGCTAATGAGCAAGCTCAAAGCCAATGCATACGTTCATACGGCGTATCCGATATATTCGACTGCAATTGCGGACAAGCTGAAGCTGCTCAAGGGCATTACAAATGACAAGCAAAGCAGCGAAGATGCCGTCAGATATGCAAAGGATTGCGAAACGAAGCTGCTCTCGATAGCGTTAAGAGGAGACCTCGAAATGCACAAGAAAGCGATAAACGATGCGTTTTTGTCACTGAAAAAGAGGTCGTACAAGGAAGAAAAGCTCGAAGCATTGAATTACATTTTAGAGCTGTACTATGAGGACGAAAAGCTATTCACGCTTATTATAGGACTGGCTCACTATGTGTTTATCGACAGAAGCACGGTCAAGGTGATGGATGCGATGCGGGACTACATGAAGGCATTGAGCGACGGCGTGAACAATCGCAAGAGGAAGAAAGAGGAGGAACGGCTCGCAGAGCTGCTCGGCAGCATCAATGCGGAGTACATTGCAAATCCGACCGAAGAGAAACCGGAAGAAGAAATCGACGAACCGGATCTTTACGAAATTTTGAATCAGGATATACCGGAAGTTAAATTTCAGGATCACAGATCATAATTGATACGAGAGGATAAAGCTACGAGGAGGAACACAGGCAAATGGCACATATTGGCATAGACTTCGGCAGTACGACAACGATTGTTTCGGTGTACAAGGCGGAGAACGAGGCACCGGTCGCAATAGCGTTCAACGAAACGGGGACGCAGGTGGCGATACCGACAGTGGTTGCGGAGGCGAAAACTCTGTCCGGCAAAACGACGTATTATATCGGCACCGAGGCGAAAAACAGGCATAACGCGAAACATAATTTCAGAGCGTTTAAGATGCTGCTTGCGGAAAATGACGAGAGCCTGCTTTCGTCAAGAGGCTTTAGCGGGGCATATACGCCGACCAAGGTGACGAAGCTCTTTCTCAAGGAGGTCATCGCAAAGGTCTGTGAGCGATTGGGCATCAGCAGTATCGAGGGTATAACGATCGGCGCACCGGAGATTTGGACAAGTGAGATCGTCGAGGTCGAAAAAGAGGGCAAGATGTACAGCGGACTGTCCACCAATCTTGACGGCAGAGCGATACTCAGCGAGATATGCACCGAGCTTGTCGGCTCCGATGCGGAGATACAGGTCGTCGGTGAGCCCGTAGCGGCAAGTGCTTATTTTGCACATAAGTTCTACAAGCAGAAGAACAAAGCGTTCAACGGGCACATTCTGCTCATAGATTACGGCGGCGGTACTTTGGACATTACGCTGACGGAGGTCAGACCCAAGGCAAATGTCGACGGCAGCATAAGCATGGAGGTATCCGCACCGTTCAGAACGGGAGCGGGAGAGAACAGGGAAAGAGGAAAGATAGGCAAGGCGGGCATCATCTATATGGAGACGCTTGCAAGAATGGCGATAAAATCGGTCTTTCCCGATGATAAGATAGAATGCGATGCGGAATTTTATGCGGCGGTGGATGCGGTCGAGTCATGGATAATAACGCACTCGGCACTTCAGCGTGAGGTCTTTGAGGAATATAAGGACGATTTCGGTCAGTTGAGTGACCCCGATGTCATCGAGATACTCAAGGAAAACAACTACTATTACGCGGGCGAATTTCGCTACCGTCAGCGCGATGTCCGCTTCACCTACGAGATGATAGTCAAGGCATACGATGAGGTCATCCGGCCGGTACTTGATGCGACACTCGATGAGGCACTTAGATATACGAACGTTCCCGCACACGGCGTCAATACCATGGACAGAAATAACGACAGCTTTAAGGTCGTGCTTGCGGGCGGCTTCGGCAATTTCTATCTTGTAAAGGATCAGATAGCCAAGAAGCTTGACTATAACCACAACGACAAACGCTGCGAGTACATAATGAGCAAGAGCACCGAGGGCGAGCTTGCCATATCCTACGGCGCGGCACTTATAGCAGAGGGCAAGATAAAGCTCAAGAACACGGCACCGTTCTCGATAGGCGTTGCGGCGTACGACAGGAATAACAGATATTCAAAGACCTATGCATTGCGCTTCAACGAGGAAATAGAGTGCGATAAGCTGTATTTCCAGAGCGACCTCAGGGGCAACCCGCAAAGCTTCGTAGCGGGCGGAAAGGCGATAAACAAATTCATAATCAATACAACGGACAGCGACGGCAAGGCCTGCATCATGACGCCGAAGAAGGAATTTTTAAAGAGACTCGGAAACGCATTTTCCGGCAATATATTGGCACCGCACCTGATAGCGTTTTCGATGAACTCCTCCGGCACCATTTCGATACACGTTTTCCCTGATTGCTTAACGGTAAAGGAATGTGAAACTAAAAAAATCGAGCCGATACGACTGACAAAAATAAGCGAACTGTTTAACACACAGGAGCTGGAAAGGGCGTTCCCCGATGAATCTTGACAGAATTATTGATTACCTGACTTCGCTGAAGGAAAAGAGCGAGCTGAGCAGAAAGGACGTTTTCTGTGCATTTGACGATATGCTTGCGTCGTTTGACAATGCGCATGGCATAAACGCATTGCAAAAGGGCGATATTTCCGACTATGCAAGCATCGTTTCGAGAGTCAGCAGGAACTTCGCGGATATTACCGTTGCCGCATCGGAGCAAATGGAATCCGGCTTAAGCCTTGCGACGGTAAAGAGCAAGATCGCAAAGATCGAGGAGAGCATAAGAGATATCGACGAAAAGCTCAGCGATTCGCAGCAAACCAATGAAAAGCTGTACGCAAGGCAGCGGCAGCTTGAGGAGAAGAATAGGGAATACGCAGCCTTTTTGAACGAGTGCGAGGAATTGGAGCGCAAAATTGCCGCACTTGAGAAAAAGGAGTCCGACCTTCCCGTAAAGCAGGAGAATTATAAAGCCGCCATGTCGGACTATCTTCACCGCCAAACGGCTTATGAAGCGGCGGAGATACAGCTTGCGGAACGCGCAAAGAGTCTTGAAGCGGATAAAAAGGAGCTCGACGCAAAGCAGCTTGACTTTGCGGCAAGAAAGGCGCAGGTGCAGAGCAGATTAAACGAGCTCAATGCGAAGGACACAGAGCTTGCGTCGAGACTTCGTGAGCTTGAAACGGAGCAGCGTGCCTTAAACGAGAAGAATGCGGAGCTTGAGCGCAAGCTTGCCGCACTCGAGAAAAAAGAGTCCGAGCTTCCCGTAAAGCAGAAAGAATACAGTGCTGCCATGTCCGATTACGATGACCGTCTCAATACCTATGAATCCGAGGAGACAAAGCTCAATGAGAGCGTAGCCCGACTTGAGACGGATAAAAAGGAGCTCAGCGCAAGAGAGCTTGATTTCGCAGCCAGAAGGGTGCAACTGGAGAGCAGATTAAACGAGCTCAATGCGAAGGATGAAGAACTCACGTCGATACTTCGTGAGCTTGAAGCCCAAGAGCGCGTCTTAAACGAAAAGAATGCGGAGCTCAGGAAAAAGACCGAGGAGCGCACGAGACTCGAAGGCGTCGTAACTGAAATGCAATACACCGACCTTCCCGCAGTGGAGCGAACGATCAGGCAGCTTGAGGAAGAAAAGCTCAGTTGGGAGCAGCAGATACACGCAAAGGAAAGGGAGATCGTCGAGAAAAAGGAGTTTAATGAGAAGCTTAAGACAGACTTCTACCGCAAGACTGCCGATTGCACTGCCGAGCAGAATATAGCGGATGAACTTGAGACTCAGCGCAACGAGCTGAATATAAAATATCAAAAGCTCCTAAACGAAAATGCGGGCAAGAGATCCGATATAAACATCAAACACAACAAGATAAAGTCACTCGATTCCGATATCGCAAGCTACGAGATACAGTGCCAAAAGGCGCAGCTTGAGCTGCAAAACAAGCAGGAGCAGGCACGCAAGGCAAGGGATAAATTCGAGGGCAAGACAAGGGAATACGAGAGTAAGGCAAAGATACTCAGTCAGGCATTGAGCGATCTGATGGGTGAGCGCACGAGAGGTTATGTAAACCTTGACGATTTCGACAGCTATCTTGACGAGCGCATAAATAGACTTAAAACCGAAGCTGAGGACTGTGCCAAGGCACTCGAAATGCTTATGGAAAACGCAGAAGAAAAATACGATAAGAGATAAAAAAACGGAGGGGTAAAAATGATAAAGTATTCAGATACGCATTGCATGGTATGTGGCTTGAAATTCCCGAACGATGAGCTGTCGACGACCTGCTCCCGCTGCGGCTTCCAGCTTCCGGCACTCATCGGAGACAGCGAAGAAGAACTCAATGCGGCAAGAGGCTACGTCGTAAAGCTGGCGGAGAACTACAGGGCAAAGTATTGGTCGGCGGTGAAGCTGTATGTCGAGGTATACAACCATGCCGTCGACAATAACGGCGAAGTTCGCACACTCGGCTCCGAGGATGTTTTTCTGACGGAAACGGGAGACTTCAAAGAGGGGGAGATCAAGTGGTACGGCGAAAAGTTTGCGAGACTGACCGGAAACATTTCGCTGAATGTCAGCTTCGGCAGAGATGGCGAGGCTCGTACGGGAAAAACCGTTTTCGTTGAGAATCCCGCGATAAGCGACTTTTGGTACGTCGGCGTGAAGTACGACGGCGACAATAAATACCGCATCGTCGTCGGCAACCGCGAAAAGTATTCCGAATCCGAAGCCTTCGAGTGCCTGTAAAAAATCTATACATTATATAATATAAAGGGATGTGCAAAGTATGGGATTGTTTGATAAGCTCCGCGGCAAAAAGGCGTCTCCGGACGCTTCTGCCAATAGCGGGAAAATATACGGCGAGAGCATAGTCAACACGCTCGAAAAGCTGAATAATGTTTTGAACAGTCTCGGCAGTCTAAAGCCCGATGCGCAGGCATATATCAGACAGATTATAAAAACAGCGGAAAACGAGCTGAAATACGGTAAAGCCGCTGCAACCTCTGACATTTCCGAGGGAGACGAGCTGCTCGGAGATGTTGCGGATAGACTTGCAAAGGCACTTATTAGAAAGGACTCGACTGCAACAAGCTACGCAGTCAAAGTCATATGGAAGGCTGTGAATGTCAGAAGGGACATTCAACCCTATGCCGATAAAAATGCAAGCGGAGCGGTAGCGTACTATGAGCGTATTCTCAAATGCGGTAAAATCATAATGGATGCCTATGAGATTATTTGTGATACCAATTCCGCACTCAAATATTTAAGCAAAGAAAAGACAGACCTCGAGATCAAACTCGAAGATGCTAAAAGGACCGTGCAAACACTTCGTGATTCAAATCCATATGCGGCAGCATTCATTGAGAAATTCAAGCCCGACGGCTCTCAGAAGCTCAGCGACTGCGACGGTGCGTTGGAGCTTGCCGATGCCATAAATGAGTACAAGGAAACGAAATTGAAACTTGACAGTGTGACAGCGGTAATAAGACTGTACAAAGAGGATGTACGTAAGCTTCAAGAGATGATTGATGACAATATGCGCATAGTCGAGATAAAGAACAGTGCGCTCACCGAGGAGAATCATGCAAAATTGGACGCATTACTAAAGGAAACCAAATCAATATTAGACAGTATGCAAGCATAATATCCATTACGCAAGAATCAGTAAGAAACCGAAAATCTATACATTATAATAAATAAGAAAGGATGTACAAAGTATGGGATTGTTTGATAAGCTCCGTGACAAGCAGGAGCAAAAAGCGATCAAGGAGAATGACAAGAAAAAAGAGCTTGCGGCAAAAAACAGAGAGAGCGTAAACGACACGGTTGAAAAGTTGGATAACGTTCTCAACAACCTCGGTTACATAAACCAAGATCAGCAGACGTATATTCGCCGCCTTATAAAGACTGCGGAAAATGAGCTGAAATACAGTCAGACCGTTGCCTCATACGATATTTCCGCAGGTGACAAAATGCTCGGAACTGTTGCCGACCAGCTTGCAAAGGCACTTAAAAAGAAGGACTCGACTGCTACAAATTCCGCTCTCAAGGTAATACAGAAGGCACTGAACGTCAGAAAGAATATTCAGCCCTATGCCGATGAAAATACGGACGGTATGGTGGAACACTATGAGCGTATTCTCAAATGCGGTCAGCTTATCATGAGCATTCACGACAAGCTTTATGATACAAATACGGCACTTCATTCTTTGAATAAAGACAAAGAAAACCTTGACACTAAAATCAAAGAAGATGAAAACAACGTTCGGACGCTTGTCGATTCAAATCCCAAGGCGGCCGCATTTGTAGAAAAATTCAACCCCAACGGCTCTCAGAAACTCAGCGACTGCGACGGCGCACAGGAGCTTGCCGATGCCTTTGATGAGTTTAAGAATACAAGGCGGAGACTCAACGGCACGGTCATTCAGATCGGCAAATACAACGACACCGCACGCAAGCTTCAGACGACCATCGATGAGCAGATGCGTGTCATCGACACCAAAAATACGGCACTTACAGCCGAAGAAAGAGCGCAGCTCGATGCACTGCTCAAGGAAGCGGAAGACGTGCTTATCGAAATGGACGAGAGTAACAAAGAGGTAGACAAAGTTATCGATACACATTACGACAGAGTGGAAGCAATCGGTAATGATCCCGCATCCAAGATGAGAGTTATGGAGAACTACAACTTCTTCCGGGATGAGCAAAAGCGCAAGCAGAGACAGGAGGAAGAAGGAAGACGCTTCCAACAGGAGCTTGAGCGCAAGAGAGAAAAAGAACTGGAAAACGAACAGGTGCTCGAGAGTGAAAACACTCAGAGACAGACTATAACAAACTGATAAGGAGAGAGAACGATGGGACTTTTCGATAAAAAGAACAAAAAGAAAACCGTGACTGCCGCACCCAAGAAAAACATCAGAAAGATGACCCAGAACGAATACAGAATATACGCGGAAAGCAGCCTCAATGCCGCGGAGCGTCATTGTCACAATACTATATCGCTTCAGCTTCGTATGCTCGAGGACAAGAAGGACACCGTATATTACGATTCCGCCTACAAAAATGCTCAGTCCGTCATAAAGACCGCGTACTACACGCTCAGCATGATAGCGATAATGAGAGAAAGACTCAGCGAGCTTATTCTCCACAATGAGCTTGCCAGAGGCGTAAACGAGCTCACCGAGGCGGTCAATATGATAAACCGCTTTGCGACCAATGCGGAGAAGCCCAAGGTAAATAAGCTCATCAGAATGACCAACAAGGCGGAGAAGATAAAGACCAAGGAATACGAGCGTCTTGCAAGCGCGAGCAGCACCATAGAGAGATCGAGAGTCATAAACGTCGAGCAGCGTGTTGACGACGGTATTGTCGATGAGCTGCTTGCCGGCTGCGACGTTGACGAATTTTTGCGCTCCGGTCGTTACATTACGCAACCCTATGACCCCGACCGCGATATAGACTACAACGATCTTGACGACGGCGGCGGAGACATCTTCAACGAGCCCATAAACATAGAATTTACGGATTTGAGAGACTGATAAACGAAAGGAGTCGTTATGCAGAGTTACGAAGAAACCATACAGCGTATGGACAATCAGTGTATGTCCTACATACGTCAGGCGGACGAAGCCTACTATGAAGCGGGCAGACATACCAAAAAAGAATGTCAGCTCCTTCAAAGCGCGGCGGACATTCGCGGCAATATGGCAAGAATAAGCACCGGTGCGGAAAAGCGTCATTATCAGCAGCTTATGCAGGAGCTGAACGCAAGAATAAGAGACACAATAAGAATAATGGATCCCGATTACTTCAACCGCCATCCCGAGGGCGGAAAATCCGCTGCCGCCAACAGCAATACTTCCGCAAAATCCTCCGACAGTGCACAGACCGAACAGAAGACTCAGAAGAAGGATCAGAGCGTGAGCGACGAAGTGGTAAATTCCTGGATAAAGCCCACTCCGTCCCATTCCTTTGATGATGTTACCGGCATGGCGGAGGTCAAGGAAAAGCTCAGAAGCTGCATAGACGATATCAAGCTTCAGGCTCTGAAGGATTATCTCGGCATCCGCAAAAACAAGACTCTGTTCTTCGTCGGACCTCCGGGCTGCGGTAAGACATATATCGTTGAGGCATTCGCGCATGAGCTTGCCGATCAGGGCTACTCCTTCATGTCGCTTAGCAGTGCGGATATTCTCGGCAAATACGTCGGTGACTCCGAAAAGATAATAAAGCGTCTGTTCGAGGAAGCACTTGACCGCGCTCCCTGCATCGTATTCCTCGACGAGATCGACGGCGTATGTCGCAACAGAAACAGCCCGAATCTCCCCGAATACGCATCGTCCATGACGACCGCATTCCTTATGGGCTACAACACACTTTCCAACTCCAAAGCTCCCGTAATATTCGTCGGTGCGACGAACTATCCCAGCAGAGTCGACAGTGCGATGCATGACCGTCTCGAGGTCGTATTCCTCGATTTCCCCGATGCGGATGCAAGAGCTCTCAAATTCCGTCAGGAGCTTGGCGAGAAGATAAAGCTTGTGGATGGTTTCAGCTTTGAGGAAATGGCGGATCTCACCGCGGCAAACGGTTATGCCCATTTCAATTACCGTGATATCGTCCGCCTTTGCGAGCTGATAAAGCTTGAGGTGCTCAAATCCGGCATTAAAAAGTACGGTGACGAGGGGCAGACCATCGAAGCACTGAAAAGCGGTGACTTCGGTCTCTCGAGAGAGATATTCTGCGACGTCCTTTCGGGCTTCCGTCCCTCCGACAAGCGTGCGATCATCGACGAGATAGACAATTTCAACAAGGCATATCAGACGGGCGCACTTTTTGAGGAGACCTAATGATGTCCCGAGAACAAAACGGTATACTTGTAGCTCCGCCTAAGATGAGCTTTTCGGACATAGCGGGAAGAACGGAGCTTGTGTCCCTTCTCGGAGCACTTGCATATGATGATGAGCTTGACGGGGACATAGGGCTGAAAAAGGCGAGAGGCGTCGTGCTGTGCGGTGAAAGAGGCTGCGGAAAAAGCAGCCTTGCTGCGGCACTGACGGGTGAGCTTGCGCTTCAAGGCTATAGCTGCGCCGAGGTCGATGCCGCTGCCTTGCCGCAGGACATGAAAAAGCAGATCTCGGACATACTTGCAAAATCGCCGTGCGTACTGAATATCAAAAACGCGGAGAAACTTTGCGATACGGGTGAGCTTGACCGTATTCTCGACGAAGCGGAAAGTGCCGCAAACCCTCTGCTCATGATTGCCACGGCGGAATATGAGACCGCAAGAGGGCTAATGGCACTGAGGAGCTTTAATTTCATATATGTAGATATGCCGAAAAGAAATGACAGAGAGGCATTTTTCAGAAAGCTTATGCCCGATGCCGATCACTACAGTATGTCGAGACTTACCGAAAGCAGTACCGGAAGCGGCTATGCGGAGCTTGCTACCCTTGTAAATTATTTGCGCCTTCTGTCGAAAAATGCGTACCTTAGCGGCGATGACATGAACATTGACAACATTGTCCGTGACGCCATACTGTACGGTGCGCCTCCCGAAAAGACGGTGCAACCTGCCCATGCAACGGAACATATACCGTATTCGCCGTCTAATGATACTACGCCTAAGAGTCCCATTCTTGTCGACGATGACGATGACGAAGGCTATAGCGGGCTGGCAATGTTCATGAAATGACCCGCAAATTAGATATAGGAGGAATGTAAAGTGAGTGTTAGACTCGAAGTGTCTGCACGTGAATCCTTCAATTTTGCCGCGAACAATTTCAAAAATCCGTTCATTCCGTCGCTGACCGTATTTGAATGTGCGGGAAAGAACGTTTGCATACGCATAAGTGCGAAGCCGGAGTTTGTATACGAATACAAGCTCAATGTTCAGCCGACCTCGAATGTATTCACGGTGAACGACATTTCACTCACGGCAAATGAGGTATGCTTCCGCAAGTACATACAGGAGGCAAAGGAGGGCGTGCTTGATATTGAGCTGTCGTACTCCGACGAGCCCGAAAAGGTGATAGCCTCACATCAGCTCACCGTGAATGTTCAGCCGTATCTCCACTGGGCAATACAGACGGATGAGGCATCACTTGTGTCCTTTCTTCAGCCTAATTCCCCCGCTGTGGCAAAGATAATAAAAAGAGCGGGAGAGCTTGCAAATCTCGAAAACTCAGGTATGTATGCATACCAACGTTTGGATATCGCACCGGCAAATATGCAGGCGAAATGGATGTTCAAGGCGATAGCCGAAGCCGTTGTGCATTACTGCGAATTGCCGGCATCGTTTGAAAAATCGGGGCAAAAGCTCAGAATACCCGAAATGGTACTTAATGAGGACTATATGCAGGGAAACTGCATAGATCTTTCCATTCTCTATGCAAGCTGCCTTGAAGCAGCGGGTATTCATCCCGTGATCTTCAGTGTACACGGTCATGCCTTTGCGGGCTTTTGGATGAAGAAGGATTCCGCGCTTTCGAATATGCTCGTGAAGGATAAGAATGAAATTGCACCGCTGATATGGAATCCGTTTGACGGCAGTCCCGAGCCGGAAAACGCGATAGTGCCCATAGAGTGCACCCATATGACCGATGCTCCGAACTACACACCGTCGTTTGAAGCGGCGGTGGAGTCGGCGATAAAGAGCTTCAACGAAAAAGCCTTTGAATCCGTCATAGACATATGCGAAAGCCGCAAATGCGCCTACTATCCGGTGTTCACGCTGCCGATAGGCAAGGACATTGCGGAGCAGCAGAACACCGAAGAAGGCGGCGAGGAGGCAAGCAGCGGTGCGGATTCCGAACTCGAATCGGAGGTTACACTGACTCCCGCAGAGGAAAAACTGACAAAGATCGAGCGACTGCGGCGTCAGGCAATGGAATTTGACTTCGGCAGCAGCCTTGTCTCGATGGACAGATCGCAGGCAATCGTCGAATTTTCTTTAGATGCGGCAAAGCTGTTTTCCGGCGAATACTCCGCTGACGCACCGTACAAAGCATTTTGCGACGGCTGCGACGATGCTTGCGGCTTTTTGCTCGACATGATGAAGCGTCAACGCGAAGCCGAAAAGGAGCTCGGCAGCGGTGTCGTGTTTTTGACAGTCGGCAAGCTCACATGGTCGACGACCGACGGAAGAACCGCGGTGTCGCCGCTGTATATTATCCCATTGGAGATATTCCGCAATCAGAGAGGCGAAACGGTGTTCATGCCGCAAAACGGCGGTTGTATATTCAATCCCGCACTCAAAGAGGTGCTGAATGAGGAATACCGTATAAATCTGACAGAGCTTCTCGACAGACCCGACGACAAATACGGTGAGCAGATAAAGCTGCTCAAAGCTATAATCGACGGTAAGTCTTGGACGCTCTGTGAGGATACCGCATCCGTCGGCGTATTCAAAATGCCGAATGCCGCACTTTACCGTGCACTGCATTCCGAAAAGCTGCTTGAACATCCCATAGTCAATGGAATACTCGACGGCAGCATGACATGGGATAACGACGTCGAAGCGGCTGACGAATTAAAACGCAGCATATATCCCTTCGCTGCCGACAGCTCACAGAGAAAGGTTATAGAAAGCCTGCCGCACAAGCGTGCACAGGTCGTTTTCGGACCGGCAGGCAACGGCAAGAGCCAGACGATAGCGAATATAATCGCGCTCAAAATGTCACGAGGAGAGCCGGTGCTTTTCGTTGCGGAAAAGCTTGCGGCACAGCAGGTGATATACGATAAGCTCAAAGAGCTCGGGCTTGACGGTTACTGTCTCATGATGCCGACCGAAAAGCGAAGCATCTCCGAGGTATGCAATACTCTTGAGAAAGCCCTGAAGCTTATCGGCAGACACAGGCAGACCTATGTGAGCACTGCCGCGCTGAAGAAGTATGACAAATTGACGGATGAGCTTCGTTCATACTATGAGCTGCTCCGCAAGAGGAACGAAAACGGCTCCTCGATTTTGGAGCTGCTGCTTGAGGCAGAAAGGTACAGAGACGTCAAGGATATATTTGACGGAAAGCTCCTGCCGAATCATTTGAGAAATCCCAATGCCGCAGACATGATGCAGGCTATGGCGGACTTTTATGCGGAGGCGGACCCGACACCGATAAGAGACATTCGCCTTTTCAGAGGGCTCGAGGAATCCTTTGAAAGAAAGGACGAGCTGTCTCGCCTCATTAACGACGTGTTGGTCGGCAAAGCCGAGATAAGCGATGCGGCGGACGATTTTGCCAATGCACTCGGGATTTTCGATATCGCAAACGATACCGAGCTTTGTCTTGAGTATATCGATATACTCGGAGGCTGCCCCGTTGTGGGCAAGACCATACCGAATGCGGACCCGATGGTCATTGAGGAGCTTGCGCTGATATCCAATAAGCTGACGCATACCTCACCGAGCAGCATCGAGTATTTGGAGCTTTACGAAAGATTTACCGAGCTTATGCGGCTTTCGGAAGAAAACGCCGATACCGCCGATGAGCTGCCGTATGACGGAGGCTACCGTGTTTCCGGTGCAATAAGACCGGAGCAGCGCAAAAGAACCGCAAATGTCAAGGCGTTTCAGAACTTTGAGCGCGATCTTTGCAATGATACGAGAGTGCGCACTAAGGAGCACCGATACGCACTGTTCACAGCAGGCAGATCGATAGCGCGGAGAGAAGCGGATGAGCTCATTGCAGCCGCAAAGAAGCTTCGCAAGGCTGTTGCGGCATACGGCGAAAACAGGGAAAAAGCCATGACCTCATTGATTCGGACAAATGCCGAGTATTCGGATGAGCGTCTGTTCGCAATGTGGCAGGAGGCTGCATACAAGGATATTGACTACGCAAAGTACGCCAAGGCGTATGACCGCTTTAAAAACGCAGGCTTCGGTACACTGTTTGCCGCTGCCGGAGAAAGAATAGCTGCCGGCGAAGCGACACCGGACGAGATAATCCGCTGCTTTGAAAAGGCACGCTGCACCGAAAAGCTAAGCCGTCTACTGTCAAAGCTTCCCGATTCGATATATGTCGACGGAATGAGCGACACCAGCCGCATAAGTCGAATCCAAAAAGCTGAGGATGAGGCAAGAAAAGAGCTTCGGACAAAGCTGCTTGAGGACACGGTTGCCCATATGCCCGATATCCGCAGCGGTGTAAGTGACGATCCTGCACTCGGAGCGGTTCAGAAATTCATACGCAGAGGCAGCGGCAGTGTCAGAGAGCTGTTTTCTCAGGGCGGTGACGCACTTATGCGCATATGCCCGTGCATGATAATGAGTCCCGAAGCCGTTGCCGCCGCAATACCCGATGACTTCCCGATGTTCGACACGGTCATATTCGACGAAGGCTCGCAGCTGCCGACATATAAGGCACTGCCTGCAGTTGCCAAAGCCGACAACTGCCTTGTCATAGGGGACGAAAAGCAGCTTACGCCGACCTCCTTCTTCGTTAAGACAATAGAGGACGAGTACGGCAACGCAACAACAAGAGAAGCAATACTTGAGGACGCGATAGTCTGCTCCATGCCGCAGCTCATGCTCAGCTATCACTACAGGAGCAAGCACGAAAGCTTGGTTGCGTTCTCGAATGATAGGTACTACGGCGGCGAAATTGTCAGCTTCCCCGACAACGGTATTGACAGAGAGGGACTTGATTGCATATTCGTAGAGGATGGACTGTATGAAATCGGCACAAGCCGCAGCAATTACCCCGAGGCAAAGCGCGTAGCTGAGCTTGCGGATGAGATATATTCCTCACTGCCGTCCGATACCGACAAGACTCTCGGCATAATAACCTTCAACATTGAGCAGAAAAAGCTTATCGATGCAGAGCTCGGAAAGCGTGTAGACGCAAAGAGCGGAGCATACGAAAAGCTCATGACTTCGGTCGATGTCGTGAATCTCGAAGCCTGCCAGGGCAAGGAATGGGATATAACGATAATTTCTCCGGCATACGGACCCGACTCCGAAGGAAAGCTTCCGACGAATTTCGGTCCCATGAACAGGGAGGAAGGACGCAATCGCCTGAACGTTATAATAACGAGAGCAAAGGAACAGATGTATATCGTGTCGTCGATGAGACCCGATATGTTTGCCGAGAACGCGAAAAACGGCGCAGCAGACTTAAGAGATTTTATCAGCTACGCAAACGGAGATACGGAGCTTGACACCAAGACGACCTCTCCCTTCGGAAGAACGGCAGACATTGTCGAGAGCATTTGCGGCAAACTGTCGGAGCACGGGTATAATGCCCATTCCGACATCGGCTGCAGCGAATGCAAGATTGACATAGGCGTGCTTGATGACTCGGGCAAAAACTACGTTTTGGGCATATTGCTTGACGACTTTGACGGATACTTCGACGTCATCGACAAGGAGACGCTGATACCGTCGATGCTGACGCAAAAGGGCTGGAAGCTCTACAGACTGCATACCGTCAATTGGTATAAGGACAGCGAAAGCGAGATATCCAATATTCTCAAGCTGCTACGCTGAAACACGGTTGAAAAACAAAGGAACACCCATGTGCAATGTTGCGCATGGGTGTTTTGTCTGCTTGACATTATGGTGGAAATGACCTATTATAAAAATGTAAATTCAGTATTAAAAGCACAAATAATACATAAAAAGGAGACGGAAATGAAAAAACGAATACTTGCTTTGCTGCTATGCGTTGTTATGCTTGTATGTATGATGTATCTGACAGGCTGCAATAACGAAGAAGAACCGTCAAACTATGTTTCGGTCAACGATTGTGTGTACCGCGACCTGCCTGAGTGGAAGTACCATGAGGCGGCAACGTCGTTTGCGGGCGGCGACGGATCAAAGAATGACCCGTATCAAATATCGAACGTCGAGGAGCTCGTATTGCTCGGTGAGAAGCTTGCATCCGAATCAGAGAGCCTGGATTACAGCGACAAGCATTACATTCTGACCGACGATATTTACATAAATGATGTTTCAAACTTCGACGACTGGAGAAATACCGCTCCGGAGTACTCATGGAAGCCGATTGACGATTTTGACGGATTTTTCGACGGCAACGGCAAAACGGTGTACGGGCTGTACATAAACGCAAACTGCGGCACCGTCGACGATTATTCGACAGATAATTTCGGACTCTTTGATCTTCTGTTCGGCACGGTGAAGGATCTTACGGTTTCAAAAGCTTACATTGAAGTGTCGGGCAATGAAACAGGCGTCGGAAGTGTTGCGGGCTATATCTCCGACAGAGCGACCGTTGAAAACTGCGACAGCGATGCCGTGTTCTGCGTCTATGACGGAATAACCGGCGGCATAGTCGGCAAGGCAAGCGGCGGCAGATACCGCGGAGTAAATTCCGATGAGATAAAAGAAGGCTTTGCCGAGATAAGAAACTGCACATTCAGCGGAAGCATAACACTGTGCCATGACGGTGCCGGTCCCTATGTCGGCGGCATCGTCGGTGAGTCGGAGGGCAATATAAGCGGCTGCGTCAATACGGGCACGGTGAGCTTCACGGCGACCAATGCCGATTCCGTCGGCGGTATTGCGGGCAACGTCGGAGAAGGCATCATCAGCGATTGCAGAAACGAAGGCAGCCTTAATTGCGAGACCACCGAGGAATCAAACCTCGCGATAGCGGGCGGCATTATAGGCAAGCTGTTTTTATCCGCAACGGGCAGCGAGGACTATATGAGCCGCGGTGTCACCGTCAAAAACTGCGAAAACGTCGGTACCGTCGAGGGTCAGATGTATGCAGGTGGCATAATAGGTCAGCTTTCAAATGACCACAACGACTATTGCGCGACGGTGACGGATTGCAAAAACAACGGCAGTGTCGCCGCGACAGACTACAGCGGCGGTATAATCGGTTGGATACTTCAAAACGGCGACAATGTGAACGGTACAAACGTCAGCGTTAAAAACTGCGAAAACTACGCAGATATCACAATGGGTACCGTCGGCGGTATAGTAGGCGGTATTATGACCGAGACCGGAGATACGACAATCAACGGCTGTATAAACTACGGCAATCTCACAGCCGACGGTCAGCACTGTGCCGGCATAGTTGCCTACTGGCTTATGAATAGCCAGCCCTCCGATTGCAACACGGTTATCAAAAACTGCGAAAACAAGGGAACCGTAACTACGACAATGTATGCAGGCGGTATTGTCAGCTTCATGGATATGCCTGTAGGAGAGGTCGGAGACGACGTTACGATCAAGATTTCGGGCTGCAACAACAGCGGAGATATCCGCAGCGCAAACCTTAACGGCTATATCGGCGGTATACTCGGCAACTGGGGCATGAAGAATATTCCCACTACCGTGGAAAATTGCAACAACAGCGGCAACCTTATCATAAATGCCTCGGGCACGACCGTGACCGAGGATGACAACGAGGTCATGACGATATCGAGGATCGCGGGCGGCATAGTCGGCAGGGTAGGAAAAGGATTGCTGCTGACGACCGACAATGATTCACCGAGCGACAAAAACGTTCAGGCGTCGAATGCCGTGCTCAAGATATCGAAGTGCGAGAGCACCGGAGCACTGAGCGTTCCCGACGAAAGCTCCGAATACGTAAAGGACTGGTTCGGCGGAATTATCGGCAACACAAACGCAGAGGACGGCTTCTCCGTATCGGTCAAGGATTGCAGCTACAGCGGCTTTGACAGAGGACTCGGAAACGAAGATTTGAGTGACGTCGGGACCAAAAAGTAATTAAGAGTAACCGAATAAACTAACGCCCACCTTTCGGTGGGCGATGGAGATTGTCAAAAAGCCTCGCAGAGTTTGCCGCTTATAGCGGCAAATGAAATTAAATCAATTTTCTGTCGGGGCGTGTACCTGACAGAAAATACTTCTCAGACTGCAAGTGTTGAATTTGCTAACCGCAGGTGAGCAAATTATGCGCGCAGCAGGCTGCAAAAAAATTGTCTAAAAAACCGAATGGTTTTTTAGACAAGCTGAACTAACGCCCACCTTTCGGTGGGCGTTAAGCATACATTTTACTTGTAAGAGTATGAGCCGGATGCAAAGTAATTAAGAGGATTTGTCCTTGAACCGTTGAGCCAAACCTCAAAGTGGAGGTGAGGACCGGAAGCCATACCTGTCGCACCGACATAGCCTATTGTCTGGCCCTTGCTGACGGTCTGACCGACGGATACGGCGCGGGAACTCATGTGAGCATAAAGCGTCTGTAAGCCGTTGCCGTGGTTTATCATAACATAGTTGCCCCAACCGCCGTTCCAACCGTCGGACGAGGTGACGACCTTGCCGCTGTCGGCAGCCCATATTGCGGTGCCGTTCGATGCGCAGATGTCAATACCGCCGTGGAGCTTGTAAACACCTGTGATGGGATGCGTGTAATATCCGTAGTCACGAGTGGAAATAACGGTGCAGTAGGAGGGCCACATAAGAGAGCCGGTACTGATGACCTGACCGCTGCCGTTACCGTTATTCTGCTCCTGCTTAGCCTGCTCCGCAAGCTGCTTTGCCTTTGCAGCAATTTCGGCTTCGAGAGCCGCATCCTGCTCCGCTATCTGACTGAGAAGCGCGGCATTGGCGTTGATATCGCTTTGCAGCGAGGAAATGAGTGCGGTCGCTTCGGCAATATCGTTCTCAAGCTGAATCGAAAGCTCGGTGAGCTCCGCCTTCTGCTCTTTCATCTCGAGCTGTGCCGCTTCATATTCGGCTTTGACGGCTTTGAGATCGGAAACGGACTGCTTATAAGAATCCTCAAGCTCCTTGTCACTCTTCATGATATCACCGACATCGTCTATAAGCCCCAAAAACTCACCGATGGAGTTTGCGCCGAACAGAACTTCAATGTAGCTGTACCGACCGTTTTCCTCCATGCTGCGGATTCTTGTTTTAAGCCTGCGGAGCTGTTCATCGGCTTTTGCCTGCGCTTCATCGACTTCGACCGCCTTTTGCTCGATAAGCTCCTCATGGAGCGCGATCTGTTCTTCGAGGATCTGAATCTGTTGGAGGGTTATTGCATTCTTTTCGTCAAGGGCGGTCTTGAGCTCGACGAGCTTGTCCTGCTGACCCTTGAGAGAATTTATTGTTGACTGAAGGTCGCTTTTCTGGTCTTTCAGCTCATCGCGCTGATTCTCGAGCTCATCGATCTCCGCCTGCGTGACGGCACTTGCCTCGGTGGGAGTGAAGGCAATAAGCACGGAAAAAGCCAAAAGAAAAGCCAAAAGAAGCGAGAGTACGGATTTGAAATTTATCTTAGACATAATGTACCTCCGTTAAGCTAAAGAGGGTCGAACCCTATCGCCTGTCAGCGACCCTTTTCGGTGCTTTTCGCCCTTTTAATCTTGATGGGCTGTCGTATTGCCAAGGGATTTAACGCAGCATGGACAGAAATCAGCATAGCAAAACCGACAGTGTTCGACCCTCTTTAGCTTACAGAGGATTATTATATCACACTTGTCAAGTCTTTGGTTAACTTGTTGTAAACACTTGTAATCAGTAAAGCTCCGTCGAAACAAGTCGACGGAGCTTTAAGCGCGTATTCGATTTATCAGCCGCCCCAAGCGGTGGGGGAATAGGTAAAGCTTATGCCGGGGTAGTAGCTCTGCGGGTCGACTCTTGAGCCGTTGACCCAAACCTCAAAGTGCAGATGCGGTCCGGTGACTCGACCGGAGGAACCGACATAGCCGATGGTCTGACCTGCGGAAACGGTCTGACCTACGGAAACGGCACGGGAGCTCATATGAGCGTAAAGCGATTGCAGACCGCCGCCGTGGTTTATCATAACATAGTTGCCCCAACCGCCGTTCCAACCGTCGGACGATACGGAGACGGTGCCGCTACCGGCTGCCCAAATTGCGGAGCCGTAGCTTGCGCCGATATCGGTGCCGCCGTGAGTACCGTACTGACCGGTGACGGGGTGAACACGGTTGCCCTGAACACTGGTGATATATGTGCAGTAGGAGGGCCAAACGGTGAGTTTTCCGCTGCCGCCGCCGGTTGAACCGCTTGAGCTGCCGCTTCCGGTGCCCGATGAGCCGCTGCTGCCGCTGTCTGTGCTCGGCTTGTTCTGCTGATTGAGCTCATTGACTTTCTGGTTTATGAGAGAGTCCATTTCCTTGCGCTGTGAATTGAGCTGACTTAAGATGGCGGAGTTGGAGTTTATATCGCTTTCAAGCTCCGCAATCGTCGCATTTGCCTCTGCGATATCGGCTTCAAGCTGTGCGGAGAGGTTTTCGAGCTCCGCCTTCTGCTCCTTGAGCTCAAGGCAAGCGGCTTCGTATTCATCCTTAACGGCTTTAAGCTCGGCAACGGCGTCCTTGTAGGAGTTCTCAAGGTCTTTGTCGCTCTTCATGATGTCACCGATGTCGTCCATAAGACTCAAAAACTCGGAGATGGAGGAGGCACCGAACAACACACCGATATAGTTGTAGCGACCGTTTTCTTCCATATTGCGGATGCGGATTTTGAGCCGCTGCAGCTGTTCATCGGCTTTCGCCTGTGCTTCGTCGACCTCGACCGCCTTCTGCTCGATAAGCTCCTCATGAAGCTCGATCTGCTCCTCGATATTGATAATCTGCTGAAGCGTTATGGCGTTCTTCTCATCAAGAGCGATTTTAAGCTCAACGAGCTTGTCCTGCTGACCCTTGAGAGAATCGACTGTACTTTGCAGCTCGCTTTGCTGTGCCTTGAGCTCATCACGCTGCTCCTTGAGCTCGTCGATCTCCGCCTGCGTGACGGCACTTGCCTCGACGGGAGCGAAACAGAAAACGAGACTCAGAACCAAAACAAGACTGAGCATAAGTGAAACTGCCGCTTTTAATCGCTTATTGAACATATCGGTCTCCTATGCGTGGTTTAAAACTAAAACTGTACTAAACTATTATACACTACTTGTCAAGCGGTTTGTTAATATAGTTTTAAAATTTGATAAGAATATAAAAACAGTCACCGTCGAAAAAAGGCGGTGACTGCAAGATTGTTTGTTATCAGAAGTTGATGAGACCGCTGTCGAATGCCGCTGCGAAAACGGTGGAAACGACGGTCATCAGCTTAATAAGAATGTTGATGGAGGGACCGGAGGTATCCTTGAAGGGGTCACCGACGGTGTCACCGACGACTGCTGCCTTGTGAGCCTCGGAGCCCTTACCACCGTGGTTGCCTTCCTCGATGTACTTCTTTGCGTTATCCCATGCGCCGCCTGCGT
>CAZWID010000006.1:0-24161 GCA_964634065.1 uncultured Oscillospiraceae bacterium
CAGATGTTGCGAATGTTTTTGGTTTCGTAGCTCATGTGTTGCGTTCCTCTCTGAATATATTAAGTTTAAAAAATCAATTATGAAAAATCGAAATCAGTTAATTATACACTAATTAAAAATCAATGGCAACAGTTTTTTGCTTTACATCTGCTTTCTGCCGAGAATAATGGCGGAAATAAACTCGGGAATAAGCCAAAGCAGCATATAAGTAATGACTCTGCCGGCACCCATTGCGGCAAAATTTGCTCCGCAGAAGTAGATAAATGCAAGAACAATGCCCAAGAATACGCTCATGACGCTCATGAGAACACACAGCCGAACGGTATTGTAAAGCCGTCTCGAATGATCCGCAAGCGAAATAAGCGGACCCAACCCGTCTCTTGAAAGCAGTGCGGCGGGCTTGCTTGCATCCGAGGGTGATGCCGCGGATATCTCATAGCGTTCGATAAAGGACGGGAAATCGAAGCCGTCAGTCGGAATATCGAACTTGCGTGAGAGCATTTGCGGGCTCATGTTAAAGTCGCGCAGAGCGAAGATCGGGTGACGGTCGGAGCGCAGTATTTCAAGCAGAGATTTGTAAACGGAGTCCGACGGCGTGTACCGTATCTCGAAGAAGCCGCACAAAATACCGGATGTCGAAAGAAATACACAGTCCTTTAAGGCAAGTGCCTTCGGCAATCTGATCCCCATGAGCTGCATAAAGCCCGCGGGACCGCAAAGCACTTCTTCACCGTTTATGAGTGCGACCAAACCGCCGCCCTCATGTACGTTAAATTCGTCCATGCGAAGGAGCGTTCCGCCGCCCTTGTTCATCAGCTCCATGAAAGCGGGAGTGAGAGCGGAGCCCGAGGCGGAGATCATCGTACCCGCAAGAGACAGTACCTTCTCCGAGCTCGTACCGGCAAGTATATGAGTCTTTTCGATGCCGATATTCGACTTTGCGAATAGATCGGTATCGCTTATAATTATGTGCTTGCTCTTGCCGATGTCGAAAAGACCGGACCAGCCTGCGATTGCGGCACCCTTCCGTATAAGCTTCTTAGCCGAAACAAAGAAGGGCAGAGGGAAGGAAAAGAGAACGCCGAAGGGAGCGGCGAATGCGAATATGCCGGAAAGAATATGAGCGTATGCCTTGAAGCTGTCACCGACTGCGGCGGCTATGATGCTTAAGATCAGCGATATCAAAATAAGATACGGAGCAAGGAGACCGAAAACGGCTTCATCGGGACCGTATTCCTCCGTTCTGCGAACGAAATCCTTGGTTCCGCAGCGCGATTTGAGCAAGGTTATGCCCTCACCGGTGACGGATGTCTCCGCCGTGAGCGTGAAGGGGTCACGCAGAGACGCGGCACTGCGGCAGGCGATGCGGTTTGAGCGGGAGCACAGCACCGAGGACAGCAGCGTAAACGATACAGCTCCTGCCGCGACCGCACAGTAGGGTATGCCGTAATCCTTGAGACCGCAGGCGATTATCGCAGCATCGATGACCGAAAACAGGCAGGACAGTGCAAGAAGTGAATTGGCGTGAGGACGGCGGTTTAGCAGAGCGGCAAAGCCGGACACCAAAACGTCAAGTCCGCAAAGCATCACCGTGAGCAGCATTATGAGTAAAAGCGCGGCCTTGACTCCGGTGTCGTTCAGTGCACCCGATACGGGAAAACCGAAGGAGATATACGCCATGATGAGTGTTATGAGAAACGAGAGCCTTGTCCTCAGCTTCAGCCACGGTATGTGCTTATCGTAAAACTTCGCCGCCTTGTCGGGGGAAACCTCCTCACCGAGATCCTCGGCTTCCTCCGGAGGTGCGCCGCGAAAGTTTATCCTGCTTTGCCGCACCTTCATAACAATATAAGCCAAAAGCGCGATGAGCGGAGCACCGAGCGTCTCTTTTACCGAACGGCGGGGGACGTCGTCGTCATCGTCGTCATCGTCGTCATCCTCGTCCTCATCGTCGTCGTATTCGCAATCGTCATCCTCGGCATATTCCGCACCGTCTGCATCGCCGTCATCAAAACCGTCGAGTAAATTCGGGATATTTTTCCTCAGATCCTCGACTTTGACGGTATGCTCGACCATTTCCGGAGGCGCGACCGTCTCAACAGGGTCGACAGGGTCGGGCTTTATGACAGACTCATCCTTTTTCGGGGGATTAAGCTTCTCGGGCTCCCAAGTGTCCTCGGGATCGAAAAACGGTTCGGAGCTCGGTTCACACAGCATTTCCTCGGGCAGCAGATTATCGACAATACTCGGATCGATCATGCCGTTGTGTTGAGAAGCATATTCGCGATCGAAAGACGACCGACCGCCGAAGGAAGCGATGCCGTCGTCTTCACTATCGAGTACGATGGGCTCGGACGGCGGCTCGGGAGCGGTCGGCATAGCTTCGGCACTCTCGGCACCGTTACCGAACTCCGCAAGTATACTCTCAAGGGAGTAAGGATCATAATTATCCATATAAGTATCTCCTTACCGTCAATTGCCGCTGCGTTGACGCAAAACCTCGTACATGATGACCGAAGCGGCAGCCGATGCATTGAGGGAATTTATACGTCCCACCATGGGGATGCTTACGATAAAGTCGCAGGATTCACGAACCAAGCGACCGAGACCGTCACCCTCGGAGCCTATCACCAAAGCTACGGGACCGCGAAAATCGGTGTGCCAAAGCTCGCTCTCGCCGCCTGCGGCGGCACCGTATACCCAAAGTCCCTTTTCCTTGAGCTCATTTAAAGCCGTTGGAATGTTTGCGACTCTTGCAATGCGCATATGCTCGGCTGCACCTGCGGATGCCTTGCCGACTATCGCCGTCATACCCGCACTTCTGCGTTTGGGTATGATAACACCGTGAGCACCGGCACATTCGGCACTGCGGATTATCGCGCCGAGATTTCTCGGATCGCTTATCTCGTCACAGACGATGACAAAGGGAGCTTCGTTACGCTCGCTTGCATAGTCAAGTATATCGGTCACCTCACAGTAGTCGCTGACACCGACGAGAGCGACAACTCCCTGATGAGCCTTCGTTACGCTCATCGCGTCAAGCTTTCTGCGGTCTGCATCGACAACGACGATGCCCGCCGCTCTCGCCTTTGACGCGATATGTCCGAGCGTTTTATCCGTTTCGCCCTTTGCGATAAATATTTTATCAATGCTTCTGCCGACTCTTAGAGCCTCGACGACCGCATTGCGACCTTCTATTATTTCATTTTTAATATCGTTTTCGTTATACATGGACTGTCCTCGATACTTCACATAAAGATACAGCATATATTCTAACACAGCTTCACAAAAACTTAAAGGAAAATGTTTTGAAGTCGACAAATTTTTTGTAGACTTTACGGTCGATTAGTTGTACATTATAGGATAGGAAAAATATCAAAAGGAAAATGCCTATGAAAAAACTGTCAAGATCAATAGATATGTTTTGCTACAAGCACCCGAACTTCGGCTTGTCGAATCTGATGCTGTACATTGTTATCGGTACGGGTGCGATGTGGTTTTTGTCCATGATGGATACGACGGGGATGCTCGAGAGCCTTCTGTACCTTTCGCCGGAAATGATACTGAAACATGGTCAGGTGTGGCGTCTTTTGAGCTTCGCCTTTGTCCCGGGAGATAGCGGCATATGGGAGCTGTTTTTCCTCTACTTTTATTATATGATAGGAAAAACTCTCGAACAGACTTGGGGTACCGCAAGATTCAATATTTTTGTGTTAGGCGGTATACTGCTCACGGTGATATACGCCTTTGCGGTATACCTCATAGGCGGGATATCCTTCTCGGTCGGAGCGCACTTTATTTATATGTCGATGTTCTTCTCCTTTGCAACGCTGTATCCCGATATGCAGGTACTGCTGTTCTTCATAATCCCCATTAGAATAAAGTGGCTTGCTCTGCTGAACGCACTGTACTTCGTTGTGGAGATAGTGCTGCTCCCGTTCCCATATAATCTTCTGCCCGTCATCGCAATGCTCAACTACTTCGTGTTCTTCGGCGGCAGTCTGTTGGACGGACTCAAACGCAAGAAGCAGACAAAGGGCGCAAAGGATTTCAGACGCAAGGTCTCGCAGATAAAATACGAGGATAAGCTCAAAAGCTTTACTTATAAATGTGAGGTCTGCGGAAGAACGGATACGAATTATCCCGAGCTTGAGTTCAGGTACTGCTCAAGATGTGCGGGTTATCACTGCTTCTGCGGCGATCATATAAACAGTCATGTTCATTTTACGGAATGATGAGCGAGGTAAGGATATGAATACTGAAAAGAAAAAGAAAAAGCCGATAATAATCGTGCTTGAGGTTTTACTGTTGGTGCTGCTTTGTGCGGTGCTCGGCTTCATTGTGTATAAATCGATGCAGGCGGAGACCAAACCGGCAGAGCCGGTCGAATCCGCACCCGTTGTGACACCGACCCCGACGCCGGAACCCACACCGGAGCCGACGCCGGAACCGGTCGGAATAGAAGACTTCAATCCCCACGCCGTTGAATCGACGATGCCGGATAAGCTCATCGCTTCCACTGCAATAAATGTTGACGGCGAGACGGTCGAGACCTATACCAGCCCCTACGAGATATTTTTCAACGTCGGCAGCAAATATGCCGAGATCGAAGGCATAGTCACCTTCAGAGGCGACAACTACCGCAGCGGTGCCGCATACGGTACTGCGGAGGTCACAAACGGGACTCTGACAACGGTTTGGACAAACTCCACCGGTGGACTCAGTGACGCCAACGGCAACTATTGGAGCGGCAACGGTTGGGTAGGTCAGCCGCTTATAGTCAGATGGCCCGACGAAACAAGAAGAAATCTCACCGCAATGTACGAATGGGCAAGAGAGCAGGACGGACTTGTCGAAGTCATATATGCCTCGATGGACGGCTACATACATTTCTATGAGCTCCAAAGCGGAAAGACCACCCGTGACGCAATGTACCTCGGCTATACCTTCAAGGGAGCGGGAGCCCTCGACCCGAGAGGATATCCTATAATGTATGTAGGCTCCGGTGTTCACAGTACAAGCGGAAGATCGAGATCGTTTATCATAAACCTTGTGGACAATACGGTGATGTACGAGTTCGGTCATAACGACTCCTTTGCGGACAGAGGCTTCAGCGCATTCGACTCATCTCCGCTTGTATGTGCCGAGACCGATCAGCTCATATATCCGGGCGAAAACGGCGTTATCTACATAATCCATTTGAACACCAATTACAACGAAGCGACAGGTGAGCTGTCCGTTGATCCCGACAATGTTGTCAAGTGGAAGTTCAGCGGTAAACGCTCCAACGGATACACCTATTGGCTCGGTATGGAGGACAGTGCCGTTATCATAAATCACTATTTGTTCATCGGTGACAACGGCGGTCATTTCATATGCCTCGACCTTCTGAATCTCGAGCTTGTTTGGGCACAGGATATTTTAGACGACTCCAACTGCACTCCCGTTGTAAGCGTCGAGGACGGTCATCCTTATATTTATATGAGTACCTCCTTCCACTACGGCTGGAGAAGCTATACGACTGCGGCGGTGCCCATCTGGAAGCTCGATGCCGAAACGGGTGAGATAGTTTGGCAGACGGACTATACCTGCTACACGGTGTCCGACCTTTCCGGCGGTGTACAGGGCACGATCGCGGTCGGCAAGAACGAGCTTGACGGGCTGATCTTCGTGCCTATCGCAAGAACACCGAACGCAAGCAGCGGTGTACTTGCCGCACTGTCGAAGGAGACCGGCGAGGTTGTTTGGGAGAAGCAGACGAGTATGTACAGTTGGAGCTCTCCGGTCGATTTCTATGACTCCAACGGCAAAGGATATATTGTGTTCTGCGAATCACTCGGCTATAAGATGTACCTGCTTGACGGTCTGACGGGTGAGGAGCTTGACGTTGTCGGACTCGGCGGCAATATCGAGGCATCCCCCGCAATGTTTGAGGACTATATCGTTGTCGGACACAGAGGACAGACGATATACTGCCTGCAAGTCGGCTGATAAACCGTGTTGAAAGACGCTGCTTTCCGCAGCGTCTTTCGTTTAAACAGAAATTTTTCAAAATAGGTATTGCATTTTCAAATAAGATGTGCTATTATAATCGAGCTGAACAAATCCGGGTGTAGCGCAGATGGTAGCGCGCTTGAATGGGGTTCAAGAGGCCGCTGGTTCAACTCCAGTCACTCGGACCAAGAAAATAGGCAGTCACGAAAGTGGCTGCTTTTATTTTTGCGTTGCGTACATCGAAGCTGAAGCGGCGGTCTCTTGCGATTAAAGAATCCTTAACACAATTCGCTTGATTTTTATTACATATTAGTATATAGTATTCGGGCTACTGCGCAAGAAGGAGCGAGAACTCTTGGCAAAATCCAAGGAACAGAATTATTTGCACGGTGCCGTCATATTGACAGCCGGCGTTATTATAATGAAAATTCTCGGAGCTATCTACAAGATACCTCTGGGCAATATGCTCGGCAATGAGGGATATGCACTGTTCCTCTCGTCGTATAATGTTTACAGCGTGTTTCTGACTTTGGCGACGGCGGGACTTCCCGTCGCACTGTCGAGAATGATAAGCGAGGCAAATTCCCAAAACCGTCAGCTACAGGTCAGGCGAACCTTCAGCGTTGCGCAGTGCGCCTTCTTCGTCCTCGGCATATTGTGCACTGCGGTCATGATGCTTTTCCCCGATTGGTTGGCGGACAGCGTGCTGCATAATCCCGATGCCGCAAAGAGCATATTCGTTCTTGCGCCGTCGGTGCTTATGTGCTGCATCCTGTCGTCCTACAGAGGCTTTACTCAGGGTCACGGCAACATGATACCAACGACGATAGGCCAGGTGCTTGAGGTGCTTGCGAAGGTCATCGTCGGGCTTGCTCTTGCATGGTATCTGACAAGCAATGAATATGACATATCGGTTTCCTCGGCAGGTGCGGTATTCGGTGTGACCGTCGGCTCACTCGTCGCACTTGTTTATATGATAATTTGCAAAAGACGTGACTATCACTATGATGCCGTATCCGACCCCGATGTGCCCGATTCAAGAGGGGAGATACTCAAAAATCTTGTTCGCATAGGCATCCCCATTGCTCTCGGCTCCATCGTGCTTTCTCTTGTCAACCTTATCGATTCGAGTCAGTGCATGGGCAGACTTCAGGAGTCTGCCGGATTTACCTATAAGCAGGCGAAGGAGCTTTACGGCACCTACGGCTACGCGCAAACACTGTATAATCTGCCCGCATCGTTCATAACGCCGCTCACCATTTCCGTAATTCCCGCGATTGCGATGAAGCTTGCAAACGGAAGCAGGGAGGAAGCGTCGAAGATATCGGAGGATTCACTGCGTATTTCCGCTGCGATTTGCCTGCCGATGGGTATAGGCTTGTCCGTTTTGTGCGATCCTATCATAAGACTGCTGTATTCCGAGCTTCATGAGTCGGGACCTATGCTGCTGTTTTCTCTCGGCTTTGCATCCGTGTTCGTCTGCCTTTACCTCATGAGCACCGCCGTGCTCCAAGCGGCCGGCAAGGAAAAGCTGACGCTTATTTCGATAATCGTCGGCGGTGTTGTTAAGATCGGAGTCAACTATGTTTTGGTCGGTGATCCCGACATAAACATATACGGAGCACCCATAGGCACTCTTTGCTGCTACTTCGCAATGTGCGCAATGAACTATATCTTCATGTGCAGAAGTCTCGACAAGGCACCGAGACTCGGCAGAGTGATGGGACGTCCGATTTTAGCTACGGTTATAATGGCAGCCGTGGCATACGGGGCATATTCGCTTTGTTCGCTGTTTTTGACTCCCGTCGGCAGACTTTCGATAGCCGTAGACCTCTGCGTGGCGATAGCTCTTGCAGTTGTGGCGTATGCGTTTTTCGCGATAAAGCTCCGCGCGATAACCGCCGAGGACATGGCGCTCATCCCCAAAGGAGAGAAAATAGCGAAATTATTACACATGAACTAAACATTTCGGGCAATTTTGTAAAAAAAGACTTGCATACGCTAAGGAAATGTGTTAGATTTTCAATGCTGCTTTTTTAAAGTGGAAAAACCTGCGTGCCCTTTTTAAAACGCGGGTTAATATATAACAGCGCAGTGACGCATATATTTAGGAGGATTACACATGAATAAGGCAGAGCTTATAACAGCCGTTGCGGAAAAGACCGGTATGTCCAAGAAGGACTCCGAAAAGGCAGTCAACGCCGCTTTTGACACCATCGTTGAGACTCTCGTTTCCGGCGAGAAGGTTCAGCTCGTCGGTTTCGGCGTGTTTGACATTAAAGAGCGCGGTGAGCGTGTGGGTCGCAACCCCAAGACCCGTGAGGAGATCGCCATCCCCGCATCCAAGGTTCCTTTCTTCAAGGCAGGTAAGGCTCTCAAGGACGCAGTTGCAGAGTAATTGCATATAACGCCGAGTTATTCACTCGGCGTTTTTTACATTGGAGAGTATTATGAGAATCGATAAGTATTTAAAGGTGTCCCGCCTTATTAAGCGCAGGACGGTTGCCGGAGAAGCCTGCGGAAGCGAACGCGTTTCCGTAAACGGGAGACCGGTTAAGGCAAGCTATCAGGTCAAAGTGGGCGACATTATCGAGATCGCCTTCGGACAGCGAAGCCTCAAGGTCGAGGTGCTCAGCATCAGCGAGACGGCAAAAAAAGACGAAGCACCCGCAATGTACCGCGAGATAGTTTGATATTAAAAACCGACGCCGAAGCGTCGGTTTTTAGCTTAAAATCAAGGTATAAATTTCAGCACCGCGACCTGTTCGGGCGTCGATTTGTCGATGACTATCGTGTTGGTGTCGTATTCCCTGACGACGGGCAGCGGCATATACTGATCCGTAAACGCGTTAACGCGCTCGAGACGGCGGTTGCCGTATTTGCCGTGCGCGTAATGCATTGGGATGACAACGTTGGCAAAGAGCTCATCGGCAAGAGGCTTTGTCTTGTCACTCGGCATTGCACGAAAGCCGCCTGCGGCTATCATAAGAACGTCGGCACCGAAAAGCTCCGACTTTTCGTTGTCGGTCAAAAGACCGCCGAAGTCACCCATATGAACGAGCTTTAAGCCGTCCCAATTCAAAATATGTATCCTGTCGGTACCGCGCAGCAGTCCCCAGCTTGTATCATGAAATGTGTCAATATACGACAGCTCATACGGACAAGGAGCGTCGGCGTTAATGAGCCTTACGGCATCTCTGTTGTTGTGCCCGGGATGCTCATGACTGCACAAAACGGCGTTTGCCTCGGCGGAAAGCGGAGGATAGCCTGCAAGCTCGCGGCTGTAATACGGGTCAATGACCACGCTGTAACCCTTGTGACTTATCTTGAAGCAGGCATGACCCAACCAAGTTATTTCCATTGCGCTTCCTCCTTACAGACCCAAAAGGTCCTCACCTATGCGATAAACGTTTCCGGCACCGACCGTGAGGATCAGGTCACCGGGGCTTGCGTTTTCGGCAAGGTCGCTTTCGATCTCCGCAAAGGTCGGGAAAAAGAGTGCACCGTCAATCTTCTCGGCAAGATCGGCAGAGGAGATTTTGCAGGTGTTCTTTTCTCTTGCTGCGAATATCTCCGCAAGATAAAGCAGATCGGGTCTCCTGAGCTGCCTCACGAAATCGTCAAACAGTGCCTTTGTGCGGGTGTAGGTATGGGGCTGAAAGACGACTACGGTGCGCTTATAGCCGAGAGTTTCGACGGCATCGAGCAGAGCCTTGAGCTCACCGGGATGATGTGCGTAATCGTCGTAAACATCGGCACCGTTGAACTTGCCCTTAAACTCAAATCGACGTCCGGCACCGGAAAAGCCCGCAAGCCCGTACTTTATCGCAGTCGGCTTAATGCCGAGACAGAGCGATGCGGCAGCGGCGGCAAGAGCGTTTTTGATATTGTGCTCACCGGGGACATGGAGACAGACGGATTCCATGCACTTGCCCTTGTACATAATGTCAAAATAGGTCGCGGAGCCGACATGACTTATATTCTTTGCATATACGTCCGCCTTGGGACTGAGCCCGAAGGTGATGACATTGCGATCTATACCGCGCAGAGCATCCATGGTGTTATCGTCGTCTAAATTGGCAACAACATAACCGTTCTCCGGCACATGAAGCGCAAATTCGCGGAAGGAGTGCTTTATATCGTCGAGATCCTTGAAGAAATCGAGATGATCCTCCTCGACGTTCAGTATGACCGCAACGGTGGGGAAGAAGGAGAGGAAGGAGTTATAATACTCGCAGCTTTCCATTATAATTGTATTGCCCTTACCGACACGGTGACTTGCCTTGAGCAGCGGCAGCGTACCGCCTATCATGACTGTCGGGTCCTTTTCGGCAGCCATGAGGATATGCGTGCACATGGAGGTGGTCGTGGTCTTGCCGTGAGTGCCCGAAATGCAGAGGGCATTCTCGTAACGCTTCATGATTGCGCCCCATGCTTCGGTGCGCTCAAACACGGGAATACCGAGCTCTCTTGCACGGATGATCTCGGGATTGTCATCATGCGCCGCGGCGGTGCGAACAACGAAGTCTATGCCCTCGGAGATGTTTGCGGCATCGTGCCCTATGAAAATATCTATACCGAAGGTGCGAAGGCGAGAGGTGCGCTCACTTTCGGCAATATCGGAGCCGCTTATTTTCATGCCTCTGCCGGCAAGCACCTCGGCAAGCGGAGACATTGAAACTCCGCCGATGCCGATCAGATGACCCCTGCAATGCTCATTTAAGAATTTGGAAAAGTCTTTCATATATACACCCTTAAAATTAACAATTTCGTATTGATGTTTGGTATTCACGGATGTTATTATAATACCGTAAAACGAATCTGGCAACAATTTTTACTCAAGGTGAAGCCATGCTCCGAGTTAACCCTCCCAAATATGTCCGACAGACCCTCTTTGCTCTGCAGGCAAGAGGGCATCTTGCCTACCTTGTAGGCGGCTGCGTCAGAGACATCATATTGGGACTTACGCCTCAGGATTGGGATATATGCACAAGTGCCCTGCCCGATGAGGTGATGGATATTTTCCCCGATTCCGGACCGACCGGAATAAAGCACGGTACCGTGACGGTTAAGCACGGCAGTAAAAGCTGCGAGGTAACGACCTTCAGAACCGAAGGAGACTACAGGGATCATCGCAGACCCGACTCCGTGACCTTTGTTTCCGACCTTATAAGCGACCTCGGCAGACGTGATTTTACCATGAATGCGATAGCACTTTCGGCTGACGGGATGTTGTCCGACCCGTTCGACGGTGTCGGAGATATCTCGAAGAAGCTGATACGCTGTGTCGGTGATCCGATGCGGCGTTTCTCGGAGGACGCGCTCAGAATGTTCAGGGCACTGCGATTTTCGTCGAGACTCGACTTTGAGATAGAGGAAAATACGCTGAATGCCATAAAGGAAAAGGCACCGCTCTGTGCAGCTCTTGCACCCGAAAGGGTCAAGGATGAGCTTGAGAAAATACTTTTGAGCCCGAAGCCGGAGACGGTTGCGGCTGCGATAGAATACGGTATGCTTTCAAGATATATATCGGGCTCCGGTTGGGAGACTCCGAATTTTGCGGATCTCTCAAAGCTGCCCAGAAAGCCCATGCAAAGATGGATCGCCTTTTCTATCTTACTTCAAAAGTACGGCTTTATTCCCTCTGCGGAGGTGTTTTTGAAGGAGCTTAGGCTTGACGGGAGAACAATCCGCTGCTGTAGGAGCGCGGAGGAAATGCTGAAAACCGAACCGCCTACGGATAAGATAGGTTGGAAGCGACTGCTAAACCGATACGGCGTCGATTCCGTGTCCTGTGCCGTAGATACATATGACGTGCTTTTGGGCGTCGATTGCGAAAAGGAGCTGAAAGCCGTACTGAAAAGCGGAGAATGCTTTTCGCTAAAGCATCTTGCCGTCAGCGGTGACGATCTTTTGGACATCGGCTTGCGCGGTCATGAGCTCGGTGAAATGCTCAAGTTCCTGCTTGATTATGTCATGGAGTTTCCCGAGAACAATAAACGGGAGCTGCTTCTTGAGCTTGCAAAATGCTCGGAGGAAAGCTGATGAACGCGATCGAAATAGCAAAACTTAAAAACGAATGTGCAGACTGCCGTAAATGCGGTCTTTGCGAAACGAGAACGAATCTCGTGTTCGACAGAGGCAATCCCGACAGTGAGGTGATGCTGATCGGTGAAGGCCCCGGAGAACAGGAGGATTTAAGCGGTGTTCCCTTTGTAGGCAAAGCGGGGAAGCTGCTTGACGATATGCTGAAAATGATTGACCTTTCGGACGAAAAGGTGTACATTGCAAATGTTGTGAAATGCCGTCCGCCGAAAAACCGTGACCCGTTGCCCGAGGAAAAGGCGGCTTGCAGAGATTGGCTCAATCGCCAACTCGAGATAGTAAGCCCCAAGGTGATAATCTGCCTCGGACGCATCGCGGCGACCTCGGTGATACGCGAGGATTTCAGAATAACGAAAGAGCGGGGAAGATGGTTCACCGTAAACGGTGTGCAGACCATGGCAATCTACCACCCCGCCGCCTTGTTGCGTGATCCGAGCAAGAGACCCGATACGTTTACGGACCTTCGCGAGATACGCAGCGAGATTAAAAGACTTTGCAAAAATACATATTGATCGGAAAAAACATGGAGCTTTATGATATCGGGCTTGACTCGAAAAATATGATGGAACCCTATTTCCGAACGGAAAACTCCCGCAGTGCGGATTTCTGCTTCGGAAATATTTATATGTGGGATAAACGCTATGAGCAGACGGCAGCCCCCATGGGCGACCGTCTTATAACACGCCTGCGCCGAAACGGTAAGGATTTTTTTGCTTTTCCGGTCGGAAGCGGAGAGCTTGAACCGTCGGTGGCGGCGATGCGTGATATTTGCGCTGCGGAGGGGATACCCTTTAAGCTCTGCGGAATAACGGAGGAGCACAGGTCGGAGCTTGAAAAAAGCTTTGCGGGACATTTTGAGATACTTGAGGACAGGGACTTTTCGGACTATATCTATTCCGTCGAAAAGCTCTCAACATACTCCGGCAAAGCCATGCACGGCAAGAAAAATTTCTGCAACCGTTTTGAAAAGGAGCACGATTGGCACTTCGAGATACTCGGTGCGGATAATATACCAGATTGCATAAAAATGCTCGATGAATGGACGGACGAATCCGCCGAGCGTCTTACCGGCGATATAGCCTACGAGCACGATGCCGTTTTGCGCGGCTTTGCGCATTATGACGAGTTGGAGCTTTTCGGCGGCGCATTGTACGCTGAGGACAGACTGATAGGCTTTTCCGTCGGTGAAGTCATATCGGACGACACCTTCTGTACTCACTTTGAAAAGGCGTATCCGGACATAGCGGGAGCCTACCCAATGGTGTGCCGCGAGCTTGCAAAAGCGGTGCGTACCGCTTATCCGAACGTGTGTTATGTAAACCGAGAAGACGACATGGGACACGAGAGCCTTCGTAAATCCAAGCTGTCGTATAAACCGGAATATGTGCTGATGAAGTATATTGCAATATGGAAAGACTGATAGTAAGACAGTATTCAAAAGAAGAAATACCGCGCCTTACGGAGCTGTGGGTCGCTGCCTTCGGTGACGACAGGGCACTGATAGGACGCTTTTTCGAGCTGCTTCCGGAGATGGGAACGGCATATATTGCCGAGTACGGCGGCAGAATCGTCGGAATGGCAAGTGTGCTTGCGGCGGTGATAGACGGACTGCGTTGCGGCTATGTCTATGCCGTTGCGACGGATGAAAAATACCGAGGCAAAGGCATCGGTACGGCAATGATGCGCTATTGCAGAGAGCGGTTTCCGAGACTTTGCACCTTGCCTGCCTCGGCAGAGCTATATGAGTGGTACGAAAAATGTCTCGGCACAGATAAGATAAGCCGCTGCAGATATGAGGAGCTTGCGGCAGCGGAGGGAGACTTTGAGATAAAGAGTCTGTCATCGGCTGAATACGCCGCCATGCGCGGTGAGTTTAGACTCGGTACCGCGTTTCCGCTTGCATGGTACGAGTATGAGCGTGAGCTGTGCAGGACATACGGCGGCGGAATGTTCCGTTGCGGTCGCTCGATAGCCTGCGGATACCTTGACGGCGGTGTGCTCTATGTAAAGGAATGTCTCGGCAGTGACGAGTATATACCGGAGCTTTGCCGAAGACTCGGAGCCGAAAAAGCAATCGTCCGTTATCCCTTCCATGCGGGAGAACGCTTTATTGCGGCAAACTTCGCCTTGCCCGAAAAGCTGAATATGCCCATCGCGTTGGACTGAACGCAATAATACGATCACCGCAAAAAGACTCTCGGCGTTTGCCGAGAGTCTTTTTGCGGTAATGCGGAGCGTCATGCGGCGGGAAGTGCTCAATTTCCCGATGCGGTCTGCTCCGTTCGGTGATTTTCCCGAAGGTGTTACGGCATATGCGTTCTGCGTCACAGATACCGCTTAACCCGTGGGAGCTGTGCCGGACGGCATACGGCAGGACGATCGATAAAGGGAAGCAGACACTCAAAGGAGCGTCACAGTATTTCACGGTCTCCCGTATTGCCGCAGCTATCTCAATTGGCAGGACGGATGTGGGACCGTCCGTAAAATGAAATACATAGTAGCTGCAAACTAAAGAATAACACAAATTACCGACGATTTCAAGCACGGGATTAAACTCGGTGTATGATTTTATCACATGGATGGAAGAAATAGTTATTTTCATATAAATTCAGATAAATTATTCGATTTGCCTAACGATTTTTTGTTGCAATTACATCCGTTTTGTAATAAAATATGCTCGATCATCAGTAAGTAAAGTGAACCCCTGCGCCTTGCGCGGCATACTTCGCGCTCTACCCTGTCTTTTTCCGAGCCCCTATGGGGTGAAGTGAGGACGTGCAAAGGGCAACATGAGTGCTTCAAAGGGCAATTCGGGAGATCGTTATGAGCGGATGTGATACTTTGAGAAAGGAGAAAATGAATTATGGCAAAAACTGCAAAGTCCTCAAAGCTCCTTCTCGGCTTTGTTATTGTACTTGCGGTCATGCTCGTTGCGGCTTTTTCAATGAGCTCTACAGCGGATGCGGATGGCATTTCCGATGACTATTGGGGAACGGTAGATGACGATTTCATGTCCAGTGAAGGACACAACTTCAAGGGCGGTCCTCATTTCTACCTGCTCATCGAAAACTATATGTTCCTGCCCGATGATGCGACTATCACCTTTGATTGCCCTGTCTGGGGTTATCATCAGACGCTCACCAAGCAGAACCTTGTCGGAAGACTCGGCTATGTTCGTCTTCCCGCCGATGTCAGAGTGACAATTTCTTCCGCCACCTATACCGGAAACTATTGGCACACCGCTGACCTCACCGTAGAAGGCTCTCAGCTTTTCTACACGGGAACCCTCATTCCCGGTGTCGACAATACCGTTTATGCCGACTCCTGTGACATCTTCATGTTCGGCCCCGTCGGCGGACACATTGTCGGTCTTTGGGCAGGTCTCGGTGATCGTGTAGGCGGCGGTTCCGGCGATCCCACCGATCCGACCGATCCCAGTGATCCCAGTGGTCCCAGTGACCCCGACGATCCTAAGGATCCCACCGATCCCAGTGATCCCAGCGGTCCCAGTGACCCCGACGATCCTAAGGACCCCACCGATCCCGGTGATCCCAGTGGTCCCAGTGACCCCGACGATCCCAAGGATCCCACCGATCCGACCGATCCCAAGGATCCCAACGGTGACGATGACGGTAACGATCCCAAGGATCCCAACGGCGATAATGACGGCGATAATTCCAAGGATCCTCCCAAGACCGGTTTTGAAAGACCGTATGTGATCCTCGGCGCAGTTGCTTTGGTCAGCTTTATAATTTTTGCGGCAACGTCTTACCGTAAAAGGAAAAACTGATCGAATGAAGAAAGACTGATCAAATGTGGGTGATCGGTTGACTTTAGGAGTAATTTTTATTAAAATAGGAAACGGTTAATCCGTTTCCTATTTTTGATTTCGGTGAACAATATGAAAAAGAAAGTACTGAATATACTGTCATTTGTCGTTTTCTTCGTATGTGCGTGCGTGCTGCTCTTTTATTTCATATCGGATGCACGGGAGCAGGCGGTTAACGACGATGTAAGCAGCCTTAAAAATAACGGGACATCCATAACCGAGGTTCTTGATGAGTACGCCGGAGTCTACGCGGAAAACAAGGATACCATCGGGTGGCTGAGAATAGGAGACACGGCAATCGATTATGTTGTCATGTATGCGCCCGATGAAATAGAAAAATATCTGCGTACGGATTTCTACGGCAATCCGTCGACCGGCGGATGCCTGTATGTGGATGAGTTTTGCGATATTTTCGAGTCCGACAATATCATCATTTACGGGCACAACATGAGCAACGGCACGATGTTTGCCGACCTTTTGAATTACTCGAATTATGAGTTCGCAATGAAGCACAGTATAATCCGCTTCGACACGATATACGAAAAGCACGAGTATGAGCTTGTAGCGGCGATATACACCGACCTTAAGGGAGACAGAGATACGGGCTTTTTGTATTACGAATACACCGAAGCCGACGATCCCGAAAAATTTGCTCAATACTGTGAGTTTATCGAGAAAAACCGTGCTTACGATACGGGAGTAAGCCTCGAAGAAGGCGATAAGATACTGACACTCTCCACCTGCTCCTACCATACCGACGGCGGTCGTTTCATTGTCATCGCAAGACAAATAAGCTGAATATGAAACTAAAAGCCTGCCGAAATGATTCCGACAGGCTTTTTCAAATACGTTCGGAGAAGGAGAAAGGAAGACCTTTTTGGAGGTGGATAGTACTTTGGGGGAGAAAATTAGCTCCGAACGGATCCGAGTGGACGATTAAACAACTTTTGTTCAATCATATACTTTAAAATATGATTTGTCAATAGCAAAACTGAACTTTTTTGCAAAATAAATTTAAATATAAATTTTTTGGTGAAAATGTATAATCACATACGGTTTTTTCGACTTAAAATTTATTGTTGCATTATTACGAGATATAGTATAAAATTATACAGAGAATTTATAATCATATAGCAATTACACTTGGAGGATACTATGGCCGGAACAAATAGAATGGTTGAAAAGTCAAGAAAAGCAATTAAAGATGCTCTCCTTGAGCTTATGTACGAAAAGGACTTCGGAACTATTACGGTTAATGAGCTTTTGAAGAAAGCCAACATCAGCAGAGGCACCTTCTATGCCCATTTCAAGAATCTCGAGGATGTCAGACAGACGCTCATATCGGATCTCTATGACCATGCGGATTTCCTTTTCGGTGATTATAAGGCAAGTGAGCTTGAGAAGGATGTGTACCCGATAATGCTTCTTGCGGCGGAGTATATGATGGCAAGCCGCGATCCGGCAAAGAGAGTTTTTAAGTTTATAAACGTCTATGACCTCGGTGTCAATCTGAAGGAGTGGCTCTCGAGATTCATTCTTTCCGACGAAGCTCTTGTAGAACGCATGGGCGGAGAGGAAAAGGCAACGGTTTATGCACGGTTTATATCCGGCGGCGTAATGCACAGCTACAATATGTGGATGCTGGCGGACTGCCCCATAGCTCCCGAAGCTTTGGCACGCTACCTTGCCGACATTCTCACGACGGGACTCAGAGGCGTCGTAAGACCCGAGGAGGACAGTGAATGAACATAGCCGTTATATCCGGTGCTTCGTCCGGCATGGGCAGAGAATTTGTCTATGCGATAGATAAGGACATGGAGCTTGACGAGCTTTGGGTCATAGCACGCAGAACGGAGAGGCTTGAGGAGCTGCAATCCAAAGTACGTGCGAAGATACGTCCAATAGGGCTCGACCTTTTGGAGCATGATTCGCTGAATCGCTTTAAAGAGCTGCTTGAAAGCGAAAAGCCGAATGTCAGGGTGCTTGTAAATGCGGCGGGCTTCGGTCTGTTCGGAACGTATACGGAGATGGACATGGAAAAGCAGCTCCAAATCATCGATCTGAACGACAGAGCCCTGACCGGCATGACCTATGTCACGCTGCCGTATATGCAAAGCGGTGCGCAGATATATAATATGGGTTCGATGTCATCGTTCCAACCCGTACCGTACATAAACGTATACGGTGCGTCGAAGGCGTATGTGCTCAGCTTCTCGAAGGCACTTCGCGTTGAGCTGTGCGAACGTGGTATCAAGGTTATGGCGGTGTGCCCGGGTTGGATAAAAACCGAGTTTTTCAGCCACGCTATACATGACGATACGGTCAACTACTTTAATCGCTATTACGGACCCGAGGACGTTATTAAAAAGGCTGTTAAGGATATGCACAAGGGCAAGGCAGTCTCCGTGCTCGGATTTCCCGAAAGAATGCAGGTGCTCGGCGTTAAGCTTCTGCCGACACGGTTTGTACTAAAAACATGGTGCAAGCAGCAGAAAAAACCGTTTGGGTATTAAATATGAAAAAAGACCGCGTTTGCGGTCTTTTTTGAGGTTGTTTAAGCAAATGAAAATCCCGAGCCGCTTAATGCAGCTCGAGATTTTTATATACGCTGTCACTCTCGCTTAGAGTGCGGATAACGCGGCAGGGGTTACCCGCTGCGAAGGAGTTTTCGGGAATATCGCGAGTTACGACGCTGCCTGCACCTATGACGCAGCCGTCACCTACCGTAACACCGCCGCATACTGTAACGTTTCCGCCGAACCAACAGCCGTTTCCGATGACGATGGGTCGTGCGTATTCGAGATCGTACGGGGTACCGTCGTCATGAAAACGTATCTTCCTTTCCTCGGGAAGCATGGGATGCACCGGCGTGTACAGTGCACAGTTCGGACCGAAAAAGACATCGTCACCGATCGTAACGGGACAGCAGTCTAAAACGGTGAAATTGAAGTTTGCGTAGCAATTACTGCCGAAGCTTGTAAATTCACCGTAATCGAAGAATATCGGTCCCTGAAGGAAAAGCCCGCTTTTCGCATTGGGCAGGAGCTTTGAGAGAATCGCGTTGCGCTCCGCTTCGCTGCTTTCCGGCAAGGCATTGAACTCCTGAGAAAGCTCATGTGCCCGTACTTTGATGCGGACAAGCTCCGGATCGGAGGCGTCATACAGCTTGCCGGAAATCATTTTGTCCTTTTCGCTCATCAAAGCTCCGCGATAGCCTCGCACTCGACAAGCAGATCCTTCGGCAGACGGGCTACCTCGACACAGCTTCTTGCGGGGTAGGGCTCGGTGAAATACTGCGCATAAATGCCGTTGACGGTGGCAAAATCGTTCATGTCCTTGACGAAGACGGTGGTCTTTACGACCTTTGACATATCGCTTCCGGCAGCCTTGAGTATTTCGGAAACGTTCTTGAAAACCTGATGAGCCTGTGCTTCGACACCGACGGCGATTTCACCTGTTTCGGGAATGATACCTATCTGACCCGAGGTGAAAACGAGATTGCCGACAACGCGACCCTGAGAGTAGGGACCTATAGCTGCGGGAGCTTTATCGGTTGCTATAACTTTCATTTTAAATTCCTCCGTTATTTATGGTTATTTTGAATCCGTTTTTCTTAAGCTCATCGACTACCTGCTGACCGTGCTCTCTGCCGCCGACCTCACAGGAGACGTGAACATTGGTCTCATTGGGATTTAAGCCCGGGGAAAGGCGGTCATGCTCAAGAGAAAGAATGTTTGCTCCCAAGGAAGCCAAATCGTTCAGCAGCGTCGAAAGGCTGCCCGGCTTATCGAGCAGCGTGACCGTGAATTGAAGTCTGCGACCTCTTGCAACAAGACCCTGCTCTATTATGCACTGCACAAAGCTGACGTCGATGTTGCCGCCGGAGAGTACGCAAACGACTCTCTTGCCGCAAACGTCGATCTTCTTCTTGAGGATCGCGGCAACGGGAGTGGCACCGGAGGGCTCGACTATCTGCTTGCAGCGTTCCATGAGCAGAAGTATCGCTTCCGAAATCTCGTTGTCGTCAACGGTGACGATATCGTCGACGTATTTGTTAATAAGCTCCATGGTGATGTCACCCGGAGTCTTGACGGCGATACCGTCAGCGATGGTGGATGTTGTTTCGGCGCATATGTAGCGTTTCTCTTTAAATGAGCGGTAAATGGGATTGCAGCCATCCGCCTGAACACCAATGACGCTGATACGCGGATTTATCTGTTTGACACAGGCGGCAACGCCGGCAAGCAGACCGCCGCCGCCCGCGGGAACGATTATCATATCGACGGTGGGAAGCTCACCGATGATTTCGAGCCCCAGTGTGCCCTGACCCGCTATAACGTCGATGTCGTTATATGCGTGCAGAAAAACCGATCCCTCGCTTTCGCATATTTCTCTCGCCTTTGCGTATGCGTCATCAAAACATTCGCCGCACAGGACGACTTTCGCTCCGTAGCCTTTTGTTGCCTGAACCTTGGCGATGGGAGCGGTTGCCGGCATAACGATTGTGGCGGGGATGCCGAGCTTTGCGGCGGCATAGGCGACACCCTGCGCATGATTGCCGGCAGAGGAAGCCACAACGCTGTCTACACCGCCGTTTTCGGAAAGTACGGCGATCTTGTTTGTCGCACCTCTGATTTTGAAGGAGCCTGTTTTTTGGCGGTTTTCGCACTTCAGATAGACCTGCCCGCCTGTCGCTGCGGAAAAGGTAGACGACAGATCGAGCTCGGTACGGTGTATGGTTCCGCTTAGCCTCTGCGCCGCAAGCTCAATATCGCTGAGTTTTAGTTCCACGTTTTTGCCCTCCCGTAAAATTTTGTTGTATATTATTCTATATGCTTTGCATTTAAATATCAAGTAAAATGTCCGTATGAGAACAACAAAAAATTAAAATGTTTTTACTGCGAGGACATTTTGCCGTCGCAGTAAAACATTTCAGTCAAGACCCGCTATTCCTCTGACATAAGCCGCCATCTGCTCCGCACTGCCGAGCGTTGCCGCATCGTCTATGATACGCTGCTGAGTAGCCGCATCTAACTTCGAGAATCTGAAAAACGCATCCGTGTTCTGAATAAGTGCCATACCGAGACCGACAGGGATCTCACTGCCGTTTTTTGATATCATTCAATTCACCTCTCGGCTATTTTCTCCCACCGATAAAAAAGTATGCATCACCGCTAAGTGATGCATACATCTTTAAAATAGTGTGGAAACAAGAATATCACCTATCATCCAAGTACCGTCATCGGCTTTGGAGATGTTCAGCCTAAAGGATGAACCGTCTGCATTTACACAGTCGATGAAGGATTCGGCATCGGTAGAGACAAGAGTGAGCTCGGTGCCTGCCTTGCTCAGAACTCCGCCGACGGTGAGGTCGGTTTTGAGAGTAAGCTTTGTCTCACCGTCAAAGGCATAGGAGTTTGAAGCGGCAATGAGGGAGAGTGTGCCGTCCTCCGCATAAGAACAGCCGTAGTTGAGTATCAGCGGCAAGGTATCGACAAACTCGAAATTGTTGTATACGGTAGCGCGATTACCGTTGAATCTGCAAATGCTTCCGCTTGCGTTCAGAATTTCATGCAGCTCACCGTTAAGCTTATAGCCGCAAGAGCTGGGCTTGCCGGAGTTGTCGCCGCCGAATATGAATATTTCAAACTCACAGTCGCCGTCAATATCGTAAAGCATCAAGGTCGCATCGATCACGACCGGAGTCTCGACTTCAAATACATCGTCACCGCTGCTGACGGTCAGCTTACCGGATTTAAAATCAACGGAGGCGGTCTTGCCATCGGCGGTAAGATCGCAAACGTAACCGGAGTTTATGATGAGACCCATGTCATTGCCGTCGGGATCGATAACGATGGGCAGGTCGTTTGAGCCCATGGCGATGAGCCTGTTGTGTCGCACACCGTCGGCGGTGGAGTACCCGACATAGACGTTGGGAGAGGAGCCGAGCTCAACATTGAGAGGGAAGGCACCGCCGCGGCATATGTCGCTGCAATAGCGGAGTTGGGAAACAAGAGTGTAACTGCCGCTTGCACTGTACTTTGCGGTATATACGGAAAGATCGTATACGTTGCCGACAACGGTGAGCGAAAGCGTGGATTCGTCGAGAGCTTCACCGACGGTGACAAAAGCTCCGTCTTGAGCATCGGTGACGGCGGAGACGCTTCCGTATTCGCCGTCTCGCTCAAGAGGCATAAAGCGGTCGGAGAGCTTGCCGTCAAGCTCGGAGTAGGGGATCACAAACTCGATATGACCCGAGGACTCGGGTGCGATTTCACCGGGATTTGCGGCAATGACCATACCTTCGTCGCTGAGATACCAGTGTCCGTCGGAAACGAGAGAGGACAGAGTATCGGTGTAACCCGTATTAAAAACCATGTTTTCATCCTTGAAGCGGGCTTCCTCGGTGGTTGCGATGAGAACGTATTCGGCGCAGAAGCTGCGCAGACCTTCGGCATCGTCGGAAAGATCGGAGAACTTTACCTCGTTGCCGGTTTCGGTGTCGTAGGTAACACCGAATATTTTCAAAACGCTTTCCGTGGCAAGTGATGCTCTGTCGACCATTCTGAATGAGAGCAGCACACTGTCACCTCTCATTGCTCTGACGGTGCGGCTCATCGAGAAATCGGACTTGGTCGCACCGGCTTCGGCAGCGGCATAGTTTGTGTCGTAAGCGGTTTTGTAAGCTTCCTTTTCGCTGCCGACAAAGGCAGCATTCAGCTCCGATATGCTCCCGTTTATCACGGCTTCGGCATCCTCACGGTCCGCAAGCGATACGGTGGGCGTCTCGAGACTTACACCGGTTTCGGGAGCGGAGGAGGAGATATCGACTATAAGATCACCGCCGCAGCTTACCGATTCACCGCTGTGGAGAATGTGGTGATCCTCGGTGACAACAAGCTCTATCTTCGCCATATTGCCGAAGTTGTCGGAGAAGGAAGCGACAGCCAAAACCTCCATGTCCTTATCGTAGACACAAATACTGTAGTCTATAACACAGTCTGCATCTTTCTCCGCGGCATCACCCGCAAAATCAAAGTGAACTACGTCACCCACGGGCAAGGGCTCGGATTCATCGGCATTCGTTACTGAGCCCGAGTCATCATCAGTTCCGTAAGATACGGTGTATACATCGTCGGCTTTGACGGTGATATAAACACCGCAGTCACGCTCCTTTTCCTGTTCTTCTGCGGAGCAGGAGCAAAGAGCGAATATTATTGCCAATGCCGTCAAAACGGCAGTGAATTTACGCATACGGTTATGCCTCCCAAATCGGAATAAATCAAACATAACATATATGTTCGCAAATTACCAGTATTCCGCCGAAAACTTAATAATTTTTTAAACTATTATGCGTTTTGTGCTTTATCTGCAAGCAGCCAAGTGACCTCGATCTCCTCCTCAACAAGCTCCGTAGGCAAAGAAAGCCGACTTGACAAAAGCTCATTTATATCGCTAAAACCGTCAGCGGAAACGGCAAGACTCTTTGACATATAATATGTTGAATCACGTTCGTTCATATCGACGCTGTATATCCCGTCTATCCGCTCACCTGCCGATGCCGCAAGCAGCTCCGCAATTTCTCTTGAATCCTCAAGTGCCTTTGCTTTGAGCTCTCGTCGAATCTCTTTTTCGTTTGACAGATAGTAATCCGTTGTTACCGTTGCATCGATATGCTCCTCTTGGATTATGGCTAAAATGAGGTTTATGATGGATACAGCGGCATCCGCATCGAATTTGAGCGTCCTTGTTGCCCTGACATAATCATCGTCTCGATAGCTGTTTTGCGAAATCGAATCGTCAAGGAGCCGTATCATCGAAATGTCGATACCTGACTTGCTTGCTCTCTGCAGGAATTTTTCGCACTGCTTAGCAACGGACTCCGAGGCTTTTGCCGCTATTGGGGATTCGGCAAAGAACCTGAGTTGGATTTCCACCTTGTCGCACACAAATGTCCCCGATGATTTACCTTTGACGAATATTTTTCTTGCGTCACTTTCTACTATGATGTTGTTTTCCATGTTTGTGCTCCTTTCGTTTTTTGGCTCAACATGAATATATTACAATCACTGTCCAATAAAACGGACAGTGAATAGAACATGACGTAGCTGCAATGGCGCAGATATAAAATTTGAATCATTGACACAAAGCCGTGAATGTGGTATAAGTAATATGTTCAAAATCAAATACGGAGAGTTACCGAAGCGGTCATAACGGGGCGGTCTTGAAAACC
>CAZWID010000007.1:0-21241 GCA_964634065.1 uncultured Oscillospiraceae bacterium
CATAGTGAAGGTCTTGCCGGAGCCGGTCACGCCGAGAAGGATCTGCTCGTCTATTCCGTTTTCGATACCGTTTACCAAAGCGTCTATTGCGGCAGGCTGATCTCCCGTCGGCTTATACGGTGAAACAAGCTTAAAGTCCATGGCTCTCTCCCGATAATTTTTCAGTATATTTTACCACATGAAATACAAAAAGACAAGGCGGAAAACCGCCTTGTCAATTCAATTGAGTTAAGTCTGCCGCTATCAGTCGAGAGACTGAACGAAACGAGCTATCATGCAGGCAAACTGTGCTCTCGTTGCATTACCCTTGGGGTCGAGATTGCCGCTGTTTGTGCCGTTTATAATGCCGTTGCTCACTGCCCAGATCATAGCGTCCTTTGCAAATGCACCTACGGTGTCGGCATCGCCAAAGCTACCGGAAAGGTCTCCGCTTACGCTTTCACTGCCGGCATACCTATACAGGAATGCGGAAAGCTGCTCTCTTGTGACCTGCTCATCCGCACGGAAGCAGCCGTCGTTAAAGCCCTTCGCTATGCCGTTATTGTATGCCCACACAATGGCATCCTCACACCATGAGCCCTTGACGTCCGTAAGATCGCAGCTCATACCTTCTACCGAAGGACTTCCGGCAAGACGGTACAGCACGGTAACTACCTGACCCCTGTTGACTATACCGTTCGGCATAAAGGTATTGAGTGTCCTGCCGTTCATAATGCCGTTATCGTAGACGTACTTGACCTCGTCGTAGCACCATGTGCTGCGGTCTAAATCGTCAAAGGGCAGTGCACTCTTTGTCTGCTTATTTATCATGTAGTCCTCGGGAAGCGTGAGCATCCACGACATACCGAGTTCACCGTAGTGTGCGGACATAATGCCGACAACATTGTACAGCAACGTCGCTATCTCATCGGGGTAGCTCATCGCAAGAGGCATTGCGAATTTAACAAGATCCACCGCTATATCCTTCACCTGTGCAGCATCGACATCGGTTATTCCCGCTTCGGAAAGGGACTTGAGAATGATATTTGCGACGACTTCGACGGCAGAGCTCTCGTTTCCGTTTATGAGATTATACACAAGCTCCTTGAAGTTATCCTTGGCATTATCGGCAAGGCTTGCCTTAACCGTATCCCACTGATCGGGATATGTTCCGATCAGAACGACCAAAAGTTCCTGAAGTCCGCCCTGCATTGCATATATATCCTCACGGCTGCCGAGCTCCTCAAAGAGGACATCGACAAGATGATCGAGAAATTCGCCCTGCGTCATCTTGTCGCCCTTAACGGATGCAATGATCTTGTCTATCGTCGCTCCCGGGGTCACAGTGACGTATTTGAAGTTGTCGATGCGGTACTCACCTGCATTCTCAAAGGTTGAAAACACCTCAAGCATATTGCTCTTGAGCTCATCGTAATTCGCATCGAAATCGGAGCACGGCATATAGTGGTCTACTCCGTATCTGCCGATGTCGAGAGATTCGGGTACGACCTTGACAACAAGGTCATTGTAGTTGACAACGTTGTGTATGTTGTTGTAGACATTGCTGTTTATCTTGGAAATATGTGCACCCATGGGGGCTTCGAAAGTATAGATATAGACATCGTCAAGTGAAAGGCTGACGTTCTTTGCCAAAGGCTCTCCGCCGACTATCATATCGTCGATCGCACCGCCGAGCATATTGGCACCTGCCGCACCTCTGCTGTAGCCCGTGCACCAAATTTTGATTTTGCCCTCGATCTCGGTATGCTTTGCAAGGTACTCCTTCAAAAATGCAAGCGCGGTATCTCGGCAAATGGCAAAGCCCTCATGATCGCCGGAGAGACCGACATTGAGGTCGCCTGCCCACTCCGCATAGTAGCCGCAACCGCGAAGTCCGATTGCGATGACGGTGTACTTTTCGCCGTCGACAACGATCTCCTTATTGGCGATGCCGACACCGAAGGTGTTTCTGCCGGGTCTTGTGACGAAATCTTCATTTGCCTCAAAGTCCTCAAAACCTATTTGATCAAAGAAGTCAATCAGGTTTGCGGGACCTTCGGTAAAGCGTTCGGGGTCTGCCACATTGCCCGAGGCAAGGCACATTGCCATCGTGACGGTCGCAAGATCCTGCCTGTAATTATACGCAGTGTCGGTGAAGTACCCGTCACTGTAGGTGAAGGGGCAGGGGTGATCCGTCTCCGAATCATCATGTCCGGCATTGAACATTATCGTCCCCGTTACGGTCTCATACTCCGTATCCTCGGCAAGCACGGCAAAGGGCATGAGCGCAAGCACCATTGCAAGCACAAGGACGACGCTTAGCAGTTTTTTCATTTCCTTTCCTCCTGTATATCAAATTATTGTTTAACTCCGTTGTATTCCGCCGTAGCAAACATGACTATCAGCATTGCGGCTTCCGGAAACGGGCAAAATATGCCCGGATTGGTCAGCGACATCAGCAATATGGCAAAATAGGATATGGAAAAGACCATTATTCTGTTTTTTCGGTTTTCCCATAAAAGCTTGATGCGTTCTATGAAATTATATGTATACGCGGCAATGCCGACAATGCCCATCGATGCCATCACCTGAATCACGACATTGTGAAAATACACTATGCTTCCCGGTGTATATGCTTTGAATATTTCAAAGTGCGCAAGGTTGCCCATGCCTATGCCGAATATCGGATATTGCAGGAAATCTTCGATCCCCAATTCGATGAACTTCAACCGTGTTTCGTCGCCTTCGTTGAAGAAGCCGTTCAAAAATCTCGACGAATAAAGTTGCGGAAGGAAATAAAGAGTAATGCAGACTACGGGTATCGCTACAAGGATAAGTGCTGTATAGAGTCTTCTGCTTTTCGTATTCGTAATATAGACATAAACAACGCTCAACGCCAATGAAACGGTGCCGAATATCAGTCCGCTTCTCGAGCCCGTCATAATCATAGCCGCATACATAAAGAGCATCGGCAGAATATGTATGTTGTTCTTTTTTATAAATATACAGCTCATCGGCAATGCCATCATCAGCACGCTCGATATGTAATTCCTCGGTTTAAAAAACAGGAGGCTTCCCTTTTCGATGAATTTTTCCAAATTCTCGGCGTAAAAATTCAGTATCATAAATCCGGCGATCAGACCGCTTACATATATTATCTTCGCGACTCTTTCCGTTCTGTTATAACATCTCCTGTATTTCGCCATTCGCGACGATGCAAGATAATATATGAAAAGCATGAAGAATCCGCAGCCGATATTAAAGTACAGTGCCGCAGGAGCGAAGTATTCGTTCGACGGTATGCAGAACAGTCCGCCCAAGCTCAAGGCTACCGATACCGCAAGCTGGGGAAAGAAGAATCTTCCTCTGACAAAGGGTGCTCTGTAGTGTATAAGATTGAACACAAGAGCGACGGCAAAGGGAATTATCGCATACCACATATAGTCCGCAAGCACGGAATAATCCGCATAAAACTCTATGGAGCACAGGAATATACCCATAAGCGGACAGGCGATCGACAGCAGATCGTCGCAGAAAACAAGCAGCAGCGTCGCAATGACGGCAAGCACAAACATTCCCGCAAGCTCGGCGTCAAGTATTACGCCGAGGCAAGCTATAAGCAGTATCAGCGGCATGAAGTATCTGCCGTTCCAAAACCGATCAACCGCCGCGGTGCTTTTTGACCAAAAGTTTTTTATACCGAACACCTGCCTTTCAGCCGATACGCTCGAACAGTTCGACAAGCTTGGAATATAGATCCTGAGGCTTGACGGGTTTAATAATATAATCGTCGAAGTCTGCGATATTGCCGTTTTTGATATCGCTTATGAAAGCATCGGCAGTCATCGCGATTATCGGCACAAGTGCCGCATAGCGTTTTCTGACCGCTCTTATGCGGGACGCCGCTTCAAAGCCGTCCATAACGGGCATCTGAATATCCATGAGTATGCAATCGTAATAGTAGTCGTTGTTGGATTCAAAGAGTTCGAGTGCCGCCTTGCCGTTTTCGGCACAGTCGACCTTGACTCCCTGTTTTTCGAGGAGCTTTCTTGTTATGACCGTATTTATGGTCACGTCATCAACGACGAGTATGCGTCTGTCTCTGAGTACGGAGCAGTCAAGCTCGCCGCTTTGATTCTCTTTTTCGGCAGGCTCCGACAGTGCATACGGGATATCGACACTGAAGGTGCTTCCCTCGCCCTGTGCGCTCTCAAGACTTATGCTGCCACCCTGAAGCTCGACCAAGGTCTTGCAGATCGCCATGCCGAGACCGCTTCCGGACGCTTTTGCTCCGTTTGCCGCTATCTCCTGCGTGTACGGCTCAAAGATGCGCTCTTTAAACTCGGGACTCATTCCGACTCCGGTATCGCTGACCTCAAAGTGCATAATGATGGATTTGTCGCTTAAACGTCTTTGACTTGCGGAAAGCGTCACACGCCCTCCAGCAGGAGTAAACTTGCAGGCATTGGACAGAAGATTGTTGAGTATCTTCTGGAGCGATATCTCGTCACCGACAAGATTCTCGTAACGGATATTGCCGCCGCCGAATATGAGCTCGACCTTCTTTGCGGACATCTGCGCACCGTATATCGCATATTCCTCATCAAGTATATTCTTAATATTAAAGGGCTTTTGCTGTATCTCAAATCTGTTGCTCTCGATCTTGCTCATGTCCATGATGTTGTTCAGCAGGCTGAGAAGATACTGCGATGACTGGTCGATCTGATTAAGGTAATACAGCAGCTCTTTTTCGTTGTTTTTACCGACCTGCTCCCGCGCAAGATAGGTCAGCCCCGCAATGGAGTTCATGGGTGTGCGTATCTCATGCGACATATGAGACAGAAAATCGCTCTTTGCCTCATTTGAGCTTTTGGCAAGCTCAACGGAATTTTTAAGCAGCTCACGCGATTCGATATCGTCCGTAATATCGTTTATGACGCAGACATAGTGCGACACTCTGCCGTCCGATATGATGGGCAGGATCGTTGTTCTTACGGTTATGTCTCTGAAATCCTTGCGCATGGTGAGGCGTATGTCGGAATGGAAGCCGTTTTGCGGCTCATTGTGCATCATACGGCATATTTCCTCGGCACGCTCACTGCCGAAGCCTTCCGCCAAAAGCTGCATTGCCGTATGCCTTGTGAAATGCTCGGAGGGTACGCCCAACACTCTGGAGGTGTTCGCACTCACAAAGCACAGACCGTCCTCTCCTCGCTTTTTGATCAATATTACATACGGTATAAATTCCGTCATACTGCTGAACAGATGCTCTCTCTCCGCAACCTGTTTATAGAGAGCGGCATTCTTTATCGCAATTGACGCGATGGAGCTGACCGTATTTATAAACGCAAAGTCCGCATATGTGTATGCCGCATTGCGCTCCTTCTCCGCAAGAAGCAGCAGTCCGACAACCTCGTTGCCGTCTTTAATGGCGCAAATGCTTGATACGTCGTGCTTTCTGAAAAGCTCCTTTTCCCTTTGCCACATTGATTTGTACAGCGGATTTGAGGAAAACTCCTTCAGCACAAGCTGATTTTCACCCTGCTCAAAGTATTTTACACATGGATGATCGACGGCTATGGAAAAGCTTGCGGGCTTTAATGGCATCGCACTGCAGGCAGGCACAAAGCTGTCCTTTTCTCTGATGCATATATACATTTGGTTAACGGATATCTCCGACCTTATGACCTTGACCGTCTCTCGGAGAATATTGTCGATGTCGAGTGTTTTGGAGACGATGTCGCTGTATCGCTTTATGCGATACTGCTGCTGCTCTTTTTCCGAGAACACCGCACCGAGCAGTGCCTTGAACATGACTATGCCCGTAAGCACAAAGGCGGACATGACCGCAAACGCCTCAATATCGGGCGAAAAAATATTGGCACCGTGCTTTTCTATAAAATCGCTCAGGCTCGGGAACAGTGCCGCTCCCGCCGAAATAAAGATTATGCCTGAGATAATCATTATTACATGAGAGGACACCATCAGTGCGGTATTGAACATTCGCCTTTTATAAAGGGAAATGCACATGAGCACGGAGAAGAATATGCCCGCAAGAGTATCAAACGGGAAAGTGTTCTCCGGCAATACCTGTATAACGTTACCGACCGCAAGCAGCAAAAGTCCGAGTATCATTTCTTTGACACCGGGTGCCTGCTTTCCTCTTTCGGAGAATATCTGCTTTATAAGCGGGATTATCGACCCGACTATAACGATGCAGAACACGACGGGAATCGCGACGTGCCAATCCATGTTGTAGGTGAACACCTTCAAGCCGTCCTCACCGCAGCTTATCTCCGGTGGCGGAAGTATTATGCCCGTAGCCGAAACTCCGAGCAGAGCAAGCGTGACGACAGCCCAGAGAATGCGCATGGTTTTATACTTTGCGTTTGCAAACTGATAGACGTAATTATACACCAAAAACGGTGTTGAAAACAGTGCAAGCAGTGAAACGTAATACCAAACCTCATAGCTCGGGAAAAGCTCAAGTCGCATAAAGAGGGTGCCGCCTGCCCATACTGCCAAATCTCCGAGCAAAAGGATCCACGCTTTCATCTCCCTACTCTTTTCCGCAGCGCAAAACGCAACGAACATTATGGAAAAGCAAATGACCGCCGAAATATTTACATATATATACGATACTCCCATTATTGCTCCTCCTCTCCCATCGTTTCAGCAAGTGCAAGCAGATTCTTCATCGTGACGCCGTCCGTATTTATGCGTCTGAGTTTTGCACCGCGCTTTTGCTCAAACGCCGCTATTGAGCCGTACGGCAGGACGCTGAGTTGCAGCGGCTCTATGTCAAGCAGTTTCTTGAGATCTTTATAATCACTGTCGAAATATCTGAAGTATACCGCAAGATGCTCGCTGAGCACCTGCTTTGTCACAATGTCGCTTCGCTGTGCTTCCGGTGTTATCTCGAGATAAATATGCAGAAACGGCGTATTTTTTTCGTCAAACTCCTTGCGGGCTATGAAATCGCCTATGCCGAGCTTTGAAAGACGTATTACCTCGTTTATTGAGTTTTCCGTGATCCTCGTAAAGCCGGCTATGTCTATGACAGTCGGTATTCTGTCGACATATGTGAATCGCGGCAGGCTGCCCGACACGCTCTCCTCGGTGCAGCGATATACGTCGCCTATCCTGTACCGCATAAATGCACCGCCGTGAAATACGCTTATAACAAGCTCGTACTTGGCACCGGTCTTGACCTCATTTATAAGGCAGGTCTCCGGCGTATAGTCGGGATTGTCGAGACTCCTCAGCATTTCCGCCTCGGGTATAAATTCGTAAAAGCAGGAATCGGGGAAAAAGACCATTCCCCTTTGCTCCCATGTATCGCAGCCGACACAGGTGGATTCCGTTCCCGCTACAAGCTCCACGGGTGTTACTCCCCACGCCTCGGCAAGCCGATCCTTGTAGCACTTACCGTCTGTTCCCGTACAGCCGAAGCCCGTTATCGTGAACAGATCGGCGGGTCTTATTCCTCTGTTTTCGCGCTTGCAGCGTTTTTTCGCTTTGAGATACCTCAGTGCTATCGACAGCGACACCTTGGTTTTTCCGCTGCCGCTGCCGGAAAGCTGCTTTTCAAAATTTTCGGTTATGTAATTTGCAACACTACCCATGGCGAAAAAATAATCGATTCCGCCCGAAAATGCCATTTTAAAGCCTTTTTTCATTCTTTCGCTGAACGAAAGATCCGCATATTCGTCACTGTCCGGCAGCCACTCAAAGCGCATTTCCTCGTTGAGCAGCGACGGTATCAGTCCCGTTTCGTACGGAAGGGGTGCGCCTCCGTAGAGGAACCTGTGCCCCGGTCTGAGATTGAAGTCTCCCTTTTCCTTGCCCGAAACAAGCATCGCCATTGCGATAAGGTTATGCTTATACGAATCGAGCATATTCCTCGTATAAGGTGCGACCTTAACGGGGCGCAATCCGCCCTCCCATGTCGTTTCTATCCATATCATCGGAATGTCCGGCAACAGTTCGGAATCCTTTTTGAAAAGAATGTCGGCATAGTTCTCGTACTTCGTCAGCGGCATATCACGCCTAAACTCGTCAAGACTTTCGGGTATTTTATCGCCGTATATGCTCCTCCCGAGAGCACTTTTACACCAAAGCTCGACCTGCTCCTTCATAAGCCGCCGCTGAATGTACATATATTCATTTATATCGAGATCGAGGTAGCCGCAATATTCGTGCCATAGCTCCGATTTAGACATACGGCCAAGCTGCTGTTGAAAGGTCATATTCAATATCCGCCGTTCATTTGAACATTCTTTTTATACTTTTCGGCGTCGGTATCAGAAAAGGCGTTGTCCTTTTATAGTCGGCATACGCCTCAATGGTCTTCGGGAAAAACACTTTATCCTCAAGTGTCACAAGTATTAGGTCAAGTATTATGTACAGAATCGATGCACTCCACGGATGTTCTGTGCCGAGAGACAGGCAAACATACGTTCCGGTGAAAAACAAAAGTCCCGGATGACGGCACATTGCGTATACGCCTTTGTCAAATACAGTCTGCTTTTCGCCGCTTCCGTATGCCTTTTTGCTCGGAAAGCAGCCGAACAGTGCATAGAGCTGCAAAATCAGAAACACCGCCGCAGCAACACAAAAGCCGATGCTTTTGACCTTTCCGATTTGCATCACCGTTCCTATGGCAATCATCGCCATGCCGCCGATATAATGAAGAGCACCGCTTCTTATAACGCTGTTTTTTGAAATCCTCTTAAACAGCTTTTCGTCGTAATCCGCAAGCTCCTTTAATGCGAACGACAGGAAGCCGAGTGCTCCCAAAAGCGTGAAGCACATTTCACGCTTCTCCCTTTATAAGCTCCGCGAGAGCAAGATACTCACGTTTTGCAAGAGGAAACATCGCCTTTGCAGGTTCAATGCTCCCGCCTCTCAAGTACTCCGTCATCTCGCTTACGACGGAAAAAAGCCTGTCCATCCCAAGCATACCGGAGCTGCCCTTGAGCGAATGTGCCGCCGCGAATGCCGCCTTGCAGTCGTTATTTTCAAGTGCCGTTTTGAGCTCCGTAAAGCTTTTGTCCTCAAGAAACATCGTCATGAGCTGTGACAAAAGCTCTTTGTCTCCCGCAGTACGTTCAAGTGCCGCATCATAATCGTTGCCTGCGGCTTTGAATTTTGCCTCAAAGCTCATCGTGCGTCGCTCCTTTGTATTCAAATATCTCCGACGGTCTGCCGCCTGTCTTACAGTCGAGGCTTATCGAAACCTCGTTTAACTGATTCATGTATTTAAGGTATCGTCTCACCGTCACCGTAGAAAGCTCCATGCCGCGGCTTATCTCTGTGAGCGGCATTTTGCGCCCCATATTGGCTTTCATATAATCTCTTATATTCGCAAGCGTCGTCGAATTTATCTTGCTTGCCTTTGTGCCGCTGTCCGCTTCACCGGTCTCGGTATTGTAATGACGGTGCGGCGACATAAGCGTGTCCACCTTTTCCTGCGTCCACACATGAGTATCACGGCTGAGCTTCATGACGGTATCGAATTTGGCGTACGCCTTCTCCAGTCGCAGTGAGGTAAACGGTTTCAGTATATAATCGCAAACACCGCAGCACATCGCCGCTCTTATCGTATCGTAATCGTTTGCGGAGGTTATCATTATGACCTGAACCTTTATGTTGGTCTTTCTGAGCTCATGCAAAAATTCGATTCCGGTCATATTGGGCATATAGTAATCGAGTATGATGAGATCCGCCGCATCGGGATCCTTCGCCAGATATTCCATTGCTTCGCTGCCTCTGCGAAAGCTGCCTACGAGCTTGAGCTGCGGAAATCTCCCGAGCTGCCTTTCGAGTATTGCGGAAACCATAAGGTCGTCTTCGACTATTATTGCTTTGTACATTCCGATCACCTCAAGCGTAATTGAACATTACTTTGTATTTTACCAAGTCTTAGTTTATAATGTCAATAAGCACGGGACAAAAAGTTTTTAAAAGTCAAAAATTAACGGCTTGCAAGAGCACGGCATCCGTGGTACAATATTAAAAATTAAAAAACGGCGGAGGTCTGTTATGTCAAAAGAAGATATCAAACGAGAAATCGAAGAACAGGACGGCTATCACTACAATGATGAGCTGTTTTACACCGGTGAGGGTGATCTTCTCGATACCGCAGAGGGCAGAGCAAAGTTTTGCAGACTCAATGAGACAACGGTTTTCAGGAAAAAGGATCCCGCAACCTGGAACAACTACATTTGGGTGTTTAATAACAAGGGCGTCGGTATGACCATCAAGCGTCAGAGCCGTGTCGACCCTCAGCTTATGGAATGTGTCGATTTCGATGCTGACGGCAATTTTGTCAGCAAAGCATATGAGCCGACCTGATTACGGCACTTGCGCTAAAAGAGAGCTTCAACAAAAAGAAGCTCTCTTTTTATACATATATAATAGTATTACTCTATCCAGTTCTTGACCTCGGTACGGAGCCAATTTGCCCATTCGTCGACCCCTGTACCGAACTTAGCGGATATGGGAATGATCTTGATATTGGGATTGAGCTTCAATGCATATTCTCTGCACTTTTCAAGATCAAAGTCAAAGTACGGCATAACGTCTATCTTATTTATAAGCAGTACATCGCAGATGGAGAACATAAGCGGGTACTTGAGGGGCTTGTCGTGACCCTCGGGAACCGAGAGTATCATCGCGTTTTTGACTGCGCCGGTATCAAATTCGGCAGGGCAAACAAGATTGCCTACGTTTTCGAGTATGGCAAGGTCAACATTGTCGGTACCCAGACCGTCAAGTCCCTGCTTTGTCATGCCTGCGTCAAGGTGACACATTCCGCCCGTGTGGAGCTGAATGACCTTTGCGCCTGACTTTTCAATGGTAGCGGCGTCGACATCCGAGTCGATATCGGCTTCCATAACGCCTATACGCAGATCGTCTTTAAGTGCTGCGATGGTTGCCATAAGGGTAGTGGTTTTGCCCGATCCGGGAGATGACATAAGATTGAGCAGGAAGGTCTTTTCCTTCTTCAATTCCTCGCGGAGCTTGTCCGCCTCACGATCGTTGTTTTCAAATACGCTTTTTTTGATTTCGAGAACTCTGAATCCGTCCATTTTTTTGCACCTCTTAATATTTGTTTGTATTTTTATTTATTTCGTAACCCATCCATAAGGGTGGCAAGGTTCAGGTTAAACTCAATACGGTTTTCCTCATACACGGCATCGGGAGGATATATCACCGTATCGTCATTCGAGGTCAGCTCATCCAAGAGCTCATAAAGTGCGGTTTGGTTCTTACCCTTTCCCGCTGTGCTTTCGCCGCTTATTGCAAGGCAGCCGCTCCCCCTTGCAAAGCGTGTGTTTATCTCATCGGAGCTGAACCATTCGGCAAAGAGGCACGATGCAAGCTCCTCATTTTCACTGCCCTTTAAAATGCACAGCAGTGTCAGTCTTTCAACCGCTGTATCATTTCCCTTTTTGACCGACGGAACAGGCAAAAGCTCAATGCCGTCACTGCCGTCAAGAGCCTCGGCAGCCGATGCCGACGACACTACGGCACACGGTATATCGCCCTTTGCAACGCTTTGTGCGGCATCTCCCGCAGATAAGTCAAAGCCTCGGCTCAATGCGCTCGGCGCAAGAAATTCGTTATACAGGTATCTGCAATCATCGTCGTCACTGTCGTGAGGTGTCACCCCGTCAAACTCTCCGCCGAGACGCAGTATCATCAGTCTGAAGAAATCGGAATAGTCCTCAATCGTATAGAAGCTGCTTCCGTTGCGCTTATAGTATTCCTCGGACACCGCACAAACTCGCTCATACGTTTCAAGAGAATCGACATCACCGAACATATCCGTGTTCAGCAGCATTATATCCGTCTCGCTCAAAACGGGCAAGCCCAAAAGATACCCGCTAACCTTCGCGCCCGACACATATTTCTCGGGAAATTCCGAAAGCCGCCACTCGTCAAAATAATCGTCTATGCCCGCAAGCCTGTCCGCTTCGGAAAGTCTTGCCGCCATACCCGTTTCGCAGAACACCATATTCGGCATATCGCCGTCCGAAAGTAGGGCATCTTGCAGCTCCGCCTCGGTTTCGAAGGCTTTGAGTGTGACCGTGACTCCCGTCTCCAAGCCTTCTCCCTTATTATACTCCCGAACGATATCCTCAAGTGTATCCCATGCGACACCGGCGTCAACATACCATATGTCTACGTTCACTTTTTCGTCCATAGTTACGGGTGCAAAACGTTCAAAATATATGTATATCCCGCTGCCGACAATAAGCAGCACAAGCAAAAGCACTATGAATTTAAACCTCAGCTTTGCCATTTGAATACATCCTTAAATTATTAGTATGTGTATTTTATCACATATTGCCGTCGTTTTCAACCGAATTATCTGAATAGAATTAACAGTCTTTTCATTTGACCTGTAAATTCTTTTATGGTATGTTATCTTTGTATGATTATCTGTTATCTTCGATAGGAGGAATGACAATGTATACAAGATCAAAGAGACTCTTGAGTTGGCTTTTATGCTTTGCTCTTATGCTCGGTCTTTTCGGCACCTTCGGTCTTACCGTCGCGGATGCCGAAATCGGGGAATATACTCCGGCAATGACCATGTCGGAGCTCACCGCTTCCGGTGCGGATGCGGTCGCAGGCTCCGCTTACAGTATATCGAGCATGGACGAGCTATATGAATTTGCCGATTACATAAATTCGGGTAAGCCGAGCACCGGCGTTACCTTCTATCTCGGCGGTGACATAAAGCTGAACGATTGCTCCGGTGAGGACGATGACGACAGACTGTGGACTCCGATAGGTTCTGCCGTTTATTCCTTTGCCGGTACCTTCGACGGCTGCGGTTATGCCGTTCTGAACTTTGACGCCGTAAGCGGCGGAGACAACTTTGCTTTGTTCGGTTACGTTTCAAGCGACGCGATGATAAAGAATCTCGGTGTCGAAGGTAATGTCACCTGCGGCGATAACGCAGGCGGAATCGTCGCTGTTTTAAACGGCGGTACCGTTGCAAACAGTTGGTCGGCGGTCGACATTGTCGGCGGTGACGTTGTCGGCGGTATCGCAGGCACGGTCATAGGCGGCAGCATACTCAACTGCTGCAACTACGGCTATGTTTCCGGCGGTTCCTACGTTGCCGCAATAGCGGGCAGCGCGTCGAACAAAGCCGTTATAGATTTCTCCTACTATGTCTATTACAGTGCGGATAAAGCAGTCGGCGTTAAGACTACCGGCTGCACCGAAAACGTCTACCGCTTCGCAAGCAGCAGCACCGAGGTGCTCACCGAAAAGGTCATAACCGTCGGCAAGGAAAAGACCGACGATCTTATCGCGCTGCTGAACTCATGGATAGAGCAGCAGAACGTAAGTGACAACGTATACAGAGAGTGGATATTCGACACCTCGGTGCAAAGCACAAGACGTACCGACGGTCGCTATCCTTCCCACCGCTATCCCAATTACGTTGAACCCGTTCCGAGCATATACACCGAGACCGCGACGATGACCGCTCTTTACGAATCTGAGCTTGACGGTGCGGTCGGCGGCTGCTACAGCATTTCGAGCACAGAGGAGCTTGACTACTTCAGGACATACGTCAACGTCGGTCATGCCACCGAAGGCATAACCTTCTATCTGACCGCAGATATAAGTCTCGCACTTCTCTCCGGAGAGCTGCAGCAGCTCAACTGGGCTCCTATAGCAAACGATAAGAATTATCCCTTTAAAGGCGTTTTCGATGCGCAGGGCTATGTCATCACCGATATGTTCAGTGCCGAAACTTCATCTTATCAGGGTTTGTTCGGCTATGTCGACGGTGCGAATGCTCAAATCAAGAACGTCGGTGTTATAGGCTATCTCAATTGCTATGACAAGGTCGGCGGCATAGTCGCCTGTCTCCTCAACGGCTCCGTTGCAAACTGTTGGTACGACGGTCATGTTAAGGGCGACGACAACATAGGCGGTATCGTCGGTGTCGCAGAGGGCGGTGTTATAAACAACTGCGTCGTCTTTGCCGAGGTCAGCGGTGACACCAATGTCGGTGCCGTCGTCGGCTCCTTAAAGAGCAGCGCAAGCGTCAAAAACTGCTACTACGACAACGACATCGCAACCGCCGTCGGCGGCGGCAGCGGAACTCTGACCACGGTTGTCGGCTTCTCGAAGGACGGCTCGGATTATACGCTTGACCGCTCCGTCACCGTCGGAAGCGCATCGGGCGTTAAGCTTCTGAACGTTCTCAATCACTGGGTCAACTACCTTGCAACCGACAGCAGCTACCGTTATTGGAAAATCGACGACAGCGCAATCGGTATCGCAAGAATACAGGGCAATCACCCGACGCAGCTTTACCCCGGCGACAGTGCGGGCTATAAGACGGTAAACGAGCCGAGCGTCGACGTCGACAATACCGACAATCCTTACTCCGTCATCTATGCGGAGACTGCAACGATGACAGAGCTTTACGAAAGCGGAGAGGATGTAATAGCCGGCGGGCACTACAGCATTTCAAGCGGTGATGAGCTTCAGCTTCTTTCTTTCTATGTCAGAGACGGTTATGCTACGAAGGATGCGACCTTCTATCTCACCGACGATGTCGACATAACGGTTCAGTGCCTCGGCAACGATGCCGAAGGTTGGTTGCCCATCGGCAGTGACTACACTTTTACCGATCTCAGCACACTGACGCGCACCTTCAAAGGCAATTTCGACGGCTGCGGTTACACGGTTACCGGTCTGTACATATATAATGAAAAGGGCGATAACGTCGGGCTATTCGGCAGAGTAAGAGACAGTCAGATCAAAAATCTCGGTGTCATGGGCGGCATTGTCGGTGAATATAACTGTGGCGGTATTGTCGGTGATATGGATGGCGGCAGCATAATCAACTGTTGGTCTTCGGTCTGTATCCAGTCCGAATCCGAGACCGGCGGCATAGCCGGCAGAATGCTGAACACAACGATCGAAAACTGCGCGACCTACGGCGCATATTTGAGCGTCGGCGGTGAGGACTGCACCGCAGGCTGCATCGCAGGTGACGTTCGCGGAAAATCGGTCATTAAAAACTGCTACTACACGGAAAATTCCGTTAATCCCGGCTGCTACTCCGTGAGCAGCGGCTCTACGGTAACAGATGTATTCTCCTTCACATACGGCTTTGAAAACGACGACTATTACTGCACTCTCGAGCGGGCCGTAATCATCGACGACGTTACCACAACCAGTCTCCTCGATGCGCTCAATGCATGGGTCTATCTTCAGGACAACGGTCAATACTGCTCTTGGGAAAACTCCGCCGTTATGATAAACATCGAAAACGGCACCTCGGGTCACTTCCCCGTTTTGAGAAATCCCAAAGAGCTCACCGATAGCGATAATGAGGATTACTGCGGCGATTACACGGCAATTTCCTCCGTCAGCGCACTTTACGCATCCGGCAGTGACGGTATCGAGGGCGGCTGCTACAGCATCAACGGTCTTGATGACCTCGAAGCTCTCAGAAAGTATGTCGATGCGGGTCGCAAGACTTCGGGGATCATCTTCTTTATGACCCGCGACATCGATATGAGCGTCAGCTACTCCGCAAGCGCCGAAAAATCATGGAAGCCGATAGGCAATGTCGACAATCCCTTCCAGGGCATTTTCGACGGTCAGGGCTACACTGTGAAGTATCTCTACATTAACACGACCGATGACGATCAGGGTCTGTTCGGTCATGTCAACAAAGGTGCCGTTATAAAAAATCTCGGCATCAGCGGACTTGTAAACGCAGGTACCAATGCGGGCTCCATCGTCGGTGACTTCAACTTCTCGACTCTCGCAAACTGTTGGTCATCCTGCAATGTAACGACAACGGGTGCAAACGCAGGCGGTCTCGTCGGAGGAGCGAATATGGGCACCATCGTAAACTGCACCAGCTACGGCGCAGTCGTCGGTACCGGCACATACGGTGCCGTCGCAGGCTATGCCTTCGGCACGGATGTTAAATACTGCTATTACCTTTACGGTACCTGTCAGAAAGCCTTCGGTGAGGCTTCGACCGCCGTAGCTACCGGAGTCCAGTACTTCAACGGCACAAGTGCCGCCTGTATCCTCCATGAGAAGGTCAGCGTCGAGGGTACGGAGACGAGAAACGCTCTGTCTGCTCTCAAGCTCTATGTCGACGCTCATCCCGAGACCAACTACTGCTACTGGGCTGTCGGCAACACCGAGGAATATCTGCTCCAGGGCGTTGAGTTCTTCCCCGTTCTTCTTTCCGCCTCCGGTACTATGGGCGATAAGGATTACAAGGAGGTTCAGGCATACTTCGGCGGCGTTGAATATAACTCCCTTGTAAAAGCTGTCAATGCGGCAAACGATGCTCCCGACGGCGGCGACGTCACGCTTGCTACGAACGTCGTTCTCTCGTCGAAGCAGGATCTTGTTCTTGACGACAATGTCAGTATTCTCACCGGTGACTACACGCTCAACATCAAGTCCGCAATATATGTCTACTCAATGCAGCAGCTTGACGGTTACTTTACGGTCAACAAGGACGGCGGCAGCATCATGCTTTGGGACAGCGGTAAGAGTGACTATTCCCTCTTTATATTTGCAAAGCTCAAGGCGGATCTCTCATGCAACAGTCAGTTCTTCGGAACGACAAGTCTTACCTTCAAGTCCTCCGCCGTAAAAGCCGACGATTTCTATGCATATAATCTCTCATTCCAAGACGGTGAGTTCATCGTAAACTCCACGCTCGACAGCGGCAATCCTCACTCGATACCAGCCAACAGCACCATTACCGTCGAGTCTCGCGCCACCCTTACGGTAGCCGCAAACGCAAGGATACGCACAACAGGCGGTGCGATAGTAAACAACACCGGCACCGTTAAGATAGGCAACGTCACCTTGGATCGCAACGGCGGCGTCAAGATGAAGGGCATATTTGAGGACTCCGGCAACGTCGTTACCCTTCCTTACATTTATAAGGACGGCTACACCCTGAGAGGTTGGTCCGACGGCACAACGCTCTATCCCGCAGGCGGCACCGTCGAAGCCGAAACGGCGGTCACCCTAAAGGCGGAGTGGAAGATCGGTGACAGTGCGGATCCCTACCCCGGTGACGATTACTTTGACGACGGCGGTGACCCGATCTATAACATCCCCATAACCGTAATTCAGTCTAACGGCGGTACGATATCCCCCGAAAGCCTTAAGGCAGCTAAGGGCGAAAATCTCAGCTTCTCCGTCACCGCAGACAGGGGATACTACACAAAGAATGTTCTCGTTGACGGTGTTTCCGTTGAGCTCAATGAAAACAGTGCTTACGATTTTATCAGCATAAGCGGTCCGCACACCATCATCGCGCTTTTTGCTCCGACGACCAATTCGGAATACTACGATTGGAAGAATCCGTTCACCGACATCAAAAAGGATGATTGGTGCTATGATAACGTGCGCTATGTCGTCTCGGCAGGTCTCTTTAACGGTACTACCGCAACGACCTTTGAGCCGAATAAGCCCATGTCGAGAGACATGGTCGTCGTCGTACTGTGGAGGCTTGCGGGCTCTCCCGTGCTTCCCGACGAAGGTCAGCTATTCCCCGATGTTCCCAAGACAAATTACGCTTATGATGCGGTTCGGTGGGCAAATGCCTTCGGCATCGTAAAGGGCTTTAACGACGGCACCTTCGGTTACGGTAAGGAGATAACGCGTGAGCAGCTTGTAACCTTCCTGTTCCGCTTCTCCAAGAATTATGCCGGCGACAATGTGGGGCTGTATGATAACACGAACATTTTGGGTTACAGCGACGTTCTCGATATTTCCAAGGGAATGACTCAGCCCTTCCAGTGGGCTATCGGCGCAGGCATAGTAAACGGTACCTCCGACACCACCCTCAGTCCCAAGCAGGTGACGAACAGGGCTCAGGTCGCGGCGATACTCTCCCGCTACTGTAACAAATTCATAAACACCGTCCCCGTGTTTGACACTTAATGCAACATTGAATCGAAGCTGCACCGTGAAAGCGGTGCAGCTTTTATCATTTATTGACGTAGTTTTAAATAAGTGATATATTTAAATTATTACTGTGGAAAGCGGTGATTGTATGAATGATTTTACCGAGGAAAAGCGGGAGCTTGAGAATGACGCTCTTTCTTCTTCCGATGCTCAAAGCTCTGCACCCGTAGAGCAGGATGAGCTTTTGTCGGCTTCGGACGAAGTTCCGGCACAAAGTTCTGACAATGAGCTTCCCTCGCCTATACTTTTTGAGCCGGAAAAACCGAAAAAATCAAAGCTTAAGCCCTTTCTTATAATTGCGGTGCTTATACTTGTCATCGCCGCCGCGGTTACCTGTGTATTGCTTTTGGGTAATGACGGTGAGTCCGAGGATCCCGTTGCCGCAGCTCTTGCGAAAACCGGTGACGATCTCGATGCCGTGCTTGCAAATTCCGACAATTTAAAGTCCGCACTCTCACGTCTTATTGATATCAAGGGCGGCGACAAATATTCCCTCACATATGCTTTATCCGACGTCTCGTCCGGTGAGGGCGGAGTCGAACTCGAAATCAACGCCGACAAGGATCTTTCATCCGGTATCACCACAGGAAACGTCGATGTTGCCGCAGTCTTCGGTGTTCAAAAGATCAGCTCCGATATGGACTTCTCCGTCAATGACGAATGCTTCATTTACCAAATGCATCAGTATATGGACGGAAGCTACGGCTTTTCACTCGGTAGCGATCTTGAAAGCCGCATTGATTCATCCTATATTTTTAGCAATCACCTGATCTCTCAGTTCATGCCGGTGTCCGCAACGGTCTCGTTTATGGTCGATGAGGATTATGTCAATGATCTCATTAACGGACCTTACCTTATTCTCAGGAGTCTCGCCGATTTTGCCGACACCTGCACATTTGAGCCGACGGAAAAACGTGATATTCCAATGGTCGAAGGCGACTTCGACTTCTATTCCGTCAAATACGATGAGGATGCTTACAGTGCCTTTGTCAGTCAGTTAGCCGCCAACTCCTATACCTCGGAGTACATCGCTTTGTACTTCGGTATGCAGCAGGTATATTTTCAGAGGATGTTCGAAGGCAAGGACACGGAGTTCTTCGTCGGTATCGACGGCAACGGTTATCTCAGTCTTTTCTCGATGTTCGACGGATATAAATATGTTACCCTTGTACTTGACGGTGAGGATAATATTTGGGACAGCTTCCATCTTTACTCAAGTCTGTATGTTTCGTTTGACGGCAGCTTTAAGCAGACCGATAGAGGCTTTGAACTGGTGTTTGATTTCGACGGTACCGTTCAAACCTATACTTGTGATGACAAAAACGGTACTTTAACGCTTGCCGTTGACGGTGAGGATTGCTTTGGTCTTGCCTATGAGCTTACGGACAGGCGTTCCGGTGTTACGCTCGAGTTTTTGTATTTCGGTATAGATGCTGCGGATTTCTCGTTGTCCTATTATCCCTTTGACGGCGATGTCTATATGGTCGATGACCACTTTACCGATATACTGAATTTCACCGAGGATGAATATAAGCAGTATATGCTTGATCTGCTCGACGGAGCATATGACGGGCAACTGTCGGAGCAATACGGTGATGATTTTACTTATGAAAACTTTTTCGGATAAAACAGAAGGGAGAAAACTATGAATTATTGTTCAAAATGCGGAAGGTTGATCGATGACGATATGACCGTATGTCCCGATTGCGCTTCCGCGACAGCCCCCAACGCCGTACCGCCCATAGAGACGTTTGAAGCTCAGCCGCCTAAAAAGAAGGGCAGCGTTAAGAAGATCGCCATAATTGCCGCTGCCGTTCTGCTTATAATCGGTGCGGTCATCGCCTGCCTGCTTATTTTTAAGCAAACGCCGCAGGAAGCCGTTGAGGAAGCATACGCAAATACCATGGAGCAGCTTGACGATGTATTTGCCAACGTCCCCAACCTCACCGACGCGATAGGCGTTTTGCAGAGCTTTGACGGTGAGGACAAAATTTCCGTTGATGCTCAGTTCGATTACGACGAAATAGGTATGGAATACGGGATATATCTTTCCGCAAATGTCGATGCTTCATCCGGTATCGTAGCGGGTGATTTCGAGCTGACCGTATCGTATTACGGCATGGAAATATCAATTCCGCTTGCATATTCGCTCAGCGATAACGATTTTGTTTTCGGTATGCCCGAATACTCCGATAAAGCATACGGTATGAAGTTTGATGACAATTTTGTCGACCGTCTGCTTGATTCCTATATATACGAAGCTTTGGGGTTGGATGAAGGTCTTTCACCCGAAACGCTTAGAATGCTCGAAGCGGAGTTGGAAAGCTCCGAGGAGCGCGGCAACGACATGGTCTCCAAGCTTAAGGCAATGGAGAATACATGGGATAAGTTTATCGAGTCTTTGGAATACGAAAGCAGCGATATGAGCATCCCCAAGCTCAAGTCTCTCGACATTTACAAGGTCAACCACGACAAGGATTCTCTGGTCGAGGTCATGGATCTCTTTGTCGAGTACGGTGAAATGAGCGGCTCCTTCTCCGACGACGACACTCTTGATACCGCTTACGAGATCATTGATTCTTTTGAGGATGCCGAGCTCGAAATCTATGTCGGCATTGACGACAATGACCGTCTCACGGCAGTATCGCTCTACAGTGTCGATGACGACGAGTATTTGAGCCTTGTTTTGCACGGCAAGAACAATATTTGGGAGAGCTTTACGCTCTATAACGACTCAAAGGATGTGCTCACAGGCGGATTCAAACAGACAAAGAGCGGCTTTGAGCTTCGCATCTGCAATCCCGAGGATTACGGTGTCGTTATCGCCTGCAATGATAAGTCCGGCAAGCTCACCTTCAAAATCACAACGGAGGAGCTCGATGAGTTCGCAATACCTCTTTATTACGATATAATTGCCGACGGTGACGGTGTGTCGGTTGAGCTTGATGCCTCCGACTTTGCCGACATGAAGCTGTCCATGTCGCTGAAAGCCGTTGACGACGATATCGAAATGCTCGATGCAAACTATATCGATGTGCTTGAATTTACCGAAGCCGATTATCAGAATTTCCTTCTGGAGCTTTTGGATGCCATGTACGGCGGTATGCTCTCCGAGGAGCTCGGTGACGATTTTACCTACGAAAACGTTTTCGGTGACAGCGATATCGATTACGAAGATTAAGTAACATTGTAGCGTAAAAAGCAGTCTGCAAAATGTGAACTGCTCCAATTTGTGCGGACAGTACAAAAACAGACACTATGGCAG
>CAZWID010000008.1:0-20762 GCA_964634065.1 uncultured Oscillospiraceae bacterium
TTTACAAGCTCATCACCCGGTCTGAGATGGAGATGATAGGTATTGGAGAGTTCGACCTGACAGCCTATGTTTTTCAGATCCTCGGCACTTAAAGCTCCTTTTATCGCGCCTTGAGTTCCGACATTCATAAATACGGGAGTCTGCACCGTACCGTGAGGCGTTGAAAATTCGCCGCGACGTGCTTTTCCTTCTGTTTTCAGCAGCTTATACATTATATCTCCTTATTCTATCATCATTGCATCACCGAATGAGAAGAACCTGTAGCGTTCTCTTACGGCTTCGTTATAGGCATTTAGGACGTTTTCTCTGCCGGCAAGCGCGGACACAAGCATTATCAGAGTGCTTTCGGGAAGATGAAAATTGGTTATCAGCGCATCAATACACTTGAATTTGTAGCCCGGATATATGAAAATATTTGTCCAACCCGAGCGTTCTTCAATGCAGCCGTTTTCGTCCGTAAAGCTTTCGAGCGTTCTGCATGAGGTCGTACCCACCGCAACCACTCTACCGCCTTGTTTTTTGGTCTCCGTTATCGTATCGGCAGTTTCTTTCGACACCATGCAAAACTCCGAATGCATTTCGTGATCCTCTATATTTTCGGCTTTAACGGGTCTGAAGGTTCCGAGTCCGACATGGAGCGTTACATAGCAAAGCTTAACGCCCATTTTCTCAAGCTCCGCCAAAAGCTCATTTGTAAAATGAAGCCCCGCAGTCGGTGCGGCGGCACTGCCGAGCTCTTTTGAATACACGGTCTGATAGCGTTCGGAATCGCTGAGCTCCTCCTTTATATACGGAGGCAGCGGCATTTTTCCGAGTTGTTCGAGTATTTCGATGAAAACACCGTCATAGTCAAACTCAACTATTCTGTTGCCACCCTCGGTCACACTCTCGACTCTTGCTTTGAGTACGCCATCGCCGAAGACTATTTCCTGCCCCGGTTTCGTTTTTCTTCCCGGTCTGCTCAAACACTCCCACTTTTTATTGCCGAGGTCACGAAGGAGCACAAGCTCTATGCTTCCTCCGCTCGGTCTTGAGCCGAGGAGCCTTGCCGGAAGCACTCTTGAATCATTCATGACAAGGCAATCGCCCGATTTGAGATACTTTTTTATATCGGTAAAATGACCGTGTGTTATCTCACCGCTGTGCTTATCAAGATGCAGAAGCCTCGAAGCATCACGCTTTTCAAGCGGTGTTTGAGCTATAAGCTCCGTAGGCAGTTCAAAATTAAAATCGCTTTTATTCATCCTATATATGCTCCGCTAAAATAAAAATCTATGATCTCATCGCAGCCGAAGTCATAATTCTTCGCCAGTGAGTATGCTCCCCATTGGCTCATACCGCAATTATGCCCCCAACCGTTTCCGGTAAAAACAAATTGGTCATTGTCATCCTCCGAAACGCTGACTGTATACCGCATACTGTTAAGTCCCGGCACCATGTAGCACTCGGTCAGCCTTACCGTTACGGAAGCACCATTCTCGGATATAAACTCGAGTGCTATGACATTACCGGTTTCGGAATAGCTTGCTTTGATATCGGCAATGTCCGAAAGCTCGTATCCGTATCTCGACAGTCTCGACAAAAGCGCGGCTTCGCTTTTTGACTCGCTCCAAGTCTTGTTGTAAAAATCTTCGGTGCCTTCATATGGATCCGTTACTCCGGAAAGATACTCTCTGCGTTCTCCGAAAACATTTGCTCCGCTTTCGGTAGCTCCTCCGCTTGAGGACATATAATATACTCTGCAAACGGCACCGTCGTATCGGACAAATTTACCGGCTGTCTGGTCTGCGGCTACATTTGTATTCTCCGTCGTTCCGCTGACGCCGTAATACACCTGACTATATGTATCGCTTCTCACGTCAAATCCATCATCCACATATGTGTTTATGTTGTTTATCGCATATGTTCTTGCGCAAACAGCCTGTGCCATAAGTGAGGCACTTGGCCAATTGCCACCTACCTCATATGGCAAAACTCCCTTGACATAGTCTTCAATGCCAACGTAATTTATGACCGTCAATCTTCCGTTGTCGTTAGGTAAAAACTCAAAGCCGCCTCTGTAAATATAGCCGTTGAGCTCGGCCTGTGCCACAGAAACATCGTTTTTCGGCATTGCGGCAAAATGGATTCGCTCACTTTTAAAGATGAACATTGCATTTTCGTTCTCAGTATCCGTAACCGAAATACCGCCGTAAAAGACCGTAGTGCCGCTTTTCAGTGCCGCTCTTGCAGCTCCTTCGCTGTCAAACTCGCCGTAAATCACTTTGAAAGCACCGTCGATATACGCAGGGCAAGCACTCAAAGCCGCCGCGGCAGAGGATGCGGCAGCAAAAGAGTCGTAATTGTCATCATACAAAATGTGCCATTTCGTATCCTCGGCAATGCTTATGTTGCAATTTCCAACAGTGGCGATCTTGCGAAACTGCCTTGAAAAGTCGTAGTATCCGAGCTCATAGCCGTTACCGCTATCGTTGCATAGCCGTGCACTGTACAGCGATTCCGAGCCCGAGTATAATCCGACCTTGATCGATGTTACGGTACATGGCAGGTCAAAGTACGGGATCTCGGGTTCTTCGGTTTCATCCGCATACGCAAGCGGAACGAGCGATATAATCAAAGCTGTCAATATAAATATTGAAAAAAATCTCTTTATCCCGATAGTCATTTCTATGCCTTTCGACTGAAATCGTTCTGATATTATAATATAACACGTCGTTAAATTCAAGTTTTATATCAGCATAAGCACAGCAGTTGCCGAATAGAATTTCCTATGACCTGTTATATGGAGGTATATCATGCAAAAAACGCCTATATTCAAAGGCTCATGTACCGCAATCGTCACGCCGTTTTGTGAAAACGGTATTGATTTTGACCACTTCGGTGAGCTGATCGACGCTCAATACGAGGGCGGTACTGCGGCACTTGTCGTATGCGGAACAACGGGAGAAAACGCAACAATGAGTGAATATGAGCACGATGAGCTGATTGATTTTGCCTGTAAGTACAACGACGGAAGAATGAAGATCATCGCCGGAGTGGGAAGCAACAACACTCAAAAGGCATTGAAATTTGCCAAAAGCGCAAAGCATTTCGGTGCCGACGGCATCTTAATGGTCACACCCTACTACAACAAGAGCACCCAAAAGGGACTTATCGAGCACTTTTCCTATGTTGCCGACCGTGTTGAAATACCGATGATCCTATATAACGTACCGAGCAGAACCGGTATCGGGATATCGGCGGAAACATATGAGCACCTCTCTCACCATCCGAACATAAACGGCGTAAAAGAGGCGTCGGGTGATCTGACACTGTTCACAAAAACAAGAGCAATGTGCGGCGACGCGCTTAACATTTGGAGCGGAAACGACGACAATACGGTCGCGATGATGTCAATGGGTGCATTGGGTGTAATATCCGTTGCGTCGAATCTTCTTCCCAATGTTGTGGCAAAGATCTGCACATTGTGTCTCGACGGAAGATTTGCAGAGGCTACGGCTCTTTATCTCGAGTACGCAAAACTGTTCAACGCCTTTTTTATCGAAACGAATCCGATACCCATCAAAACCGCAATGAAGCTTTGCGGATTCGATGTCGGAAAGCTGCGTCTTCCGCTGACGGAAATGACAGAAAAGAATCTCGGTATACTTACCGATGAGCTGAAAGAGTGTAAGCTTATATAATTATAATAAAGTAAGGGCGGTTCCCCGCCCTTACTTTTTGCTTCTCACTTTTCGGGATACTGTGCTCTGATACCGCCTATGAGCTTGGGTCTTGTGTATGCCGCATTCACATGAGCCTCACCGATCTTTTTGACCGAAAGACGCAGCGGAACGGCAACATCTTTAAGGTGCATACCGATAAGCGTGTTTCCGATGTCGAGTCCCGCCTTGGCTTTCACGTGCTCAACGGCAACGGGATCGGACATCGAATCGTAAACCGCCGTCGCAAAAGAACCGCCGGCTTTAGGCATGGGACGAACGCACACCTCATCGTACATAAACTTTTCGGCAGCGGAGCGTTCGATTATAAGTGCTCTGTTCAAATGCTCACAGCACTGTGCCGCAAGGTATATTCCCTTTTCCGTCAGCACATTTAGGATTGTCTCGGCTATCACCTTTCCTGTTTCCGGCGATGAACCCTTGCCGATATGCTGACCGAGTACTTCGCTTGAGGAACAGCCCACGACGACGAGATCGCCCGATTTTAGCTGCGCTTTTTCCGCAAGCTCATTTATCGCCGCTTCGGTTTGCGCTTTTATCGTATCATACATTATAAATCATCTCCTATAGAAATCTATATTATCACTATTTTATTGATTTGACAATAGAGTCGATGAGTAGTATTATGTATAGGCAATTCTAAATTTTGAGGTGATTTTACATGAAAAGAGCTATTTCACTGTTTTTAGCCGTTCTTTTCGTTTGCACATTGTTTACCGCTTGCGGTGAGGCACAAAGAAGCACTAAGGACGATCCCGAGGTATCGGCATCGCCGTCAGTCGGAACCGATGATGACGACAGCACCGTCAGCGGTCCCATCAATCCTCTTACCGGTGAATCGGTCGACAGTTGGGATACGAGCTTACGTCCCTACTGTGTTATGATAAATAACGTTCCCGCGGCACGCTATGCAAAGAACCTCTCCGAAGCCGATATAGTATATGAGGTTTCCGTCGAGGGTGCAACAAGGCTTATGGCGATATACACCGATATTGAAGGTCTTAATATCGGCTATGTCAGAAGTGCGAGAACCTATTTTGCAAGCATTTGCAAGGCATATGATGCGATATATGTTCATTGGGGACGCAGTGAGGATTCGAGAGAAAACACCATCGCATACGTCAGAGATAACGATATTCCCGACATGGACGCTCTTGACGGCGACTACAGTCCCTACAGAAATCAGGACCGTATAAACGAAGGCAGAAATATTGAACACACCGCATATCTCAAGGGCTCCGACGTTATGTCCAACGCCGAAAAGCTCGGATACACAAGCCATGTCACCGGATATGACACGAGCTACGGTCTTATGTTCGGCAAGGATGCCGCTTCGCAGTGCACAAATTCCGCAAGCTCCTTTGTCGTTAACTACGGTACAGGCTCCTTTGCAACCGGCTTTACATACGACGCTGCCGCAGGTGCTTACTTCCTCAGCATGAACAGCAGCGGCACTACTCAGCATGACTATGTTGACGAAAACGGAACGCATTTGAGCTTCACCAATGTCATCGTTCTGAATGTTCCCCTGTCTCAGACCGGAGACTACAAGGGTCACGTTGCAATGGATATGACAGGCAGCGGCACGGGCTACTTCTGCTGCGGCGGCAAATACGTTCCCATCAAGTGGAGCCGCAGCTCCCTCAACGATTCCTTCCACTACACGCTCAACGACGGTACAAAGCTTTGTCTCGGCGTGGGCAAGACCTTTGTCGCGGTTGCGGATCTTGACAATCTCGGCGGCGTAAGCTGGAACTCATAAGTTTAATTTACTTAATAAAAATTTTGTCCGAAGTCATCTGACTTCGGACTTTTTTCATATTTTTACAGGTTTTTATCCATTGAAAGCTTGGCGGTTTTTGCAATATCGGCTATGACTCTTGCCTCGTTTGGCGTGCATCCGCTCAAAACGGTTGATATCTGTTCCATGGCGGCACTTGCAGCTGCTGCATTGCAGTTATCCAAAAGGTCGTCCGTTCGGACATCCAATGCTGCGGCAATGTCGACAAACACCTGTAGGCTGAGCTTCGTATTACCCGTTTCGATATGGCTCATGTGGGTCGTTGAAATGTCTATTTTCTCGGCAAGCTCCTCCTGCGAAAGCCCTTGTGCCTTGCGAATTTTGCGTATCTGCTGTCCTATTTTGTAATAATCCATGGAATCAACCGCCTATACAGTAAAAATATACTTGAATTATATAGGCGCAAATGATAGAATTACATAAACTGTATAGGCATTTATCTGTGCTTACAGTTAATATTTTATTGAAAGAGAGAGATTCTTATGGAAGTAGACGCAATAGTTGTTATTCTCATCGCAATCGCATACCTTGTAATCGCATGGTTTGCCGCAAAGTGGTTTTATGAGGCAGCGGAGGCAAAGGATTGGCACGACAAAAAGTATTTCTGGATATGCTTTTTACTCTCTACAGTCGGTTACTTTCTCGTTATCGCACTTCCCGACCGCGGTGGCAATGTTCGCTCTGCCGTCTCCGGAGGCAGTCTGCCTGAGCTTTAACGGAGGTATAAAATGGACGAAAAGTATTCGAGATTATTTAATCTACAACAATGCCTTTATTCCGAGTCCTCCCCCGTTATCATAACTACAGGAACACTGCTTAAAGACAATCAGAGCGGAAAAGTGCTTGTTCAATTAAAGTTGCAGAATGTAAGCGACAAGGCGATCAAAGCAGTGACCGTCTCTATTGTGCCGCTTGATACCGCCGGTAGACCCTTGGGCAATCCGGTTTCTTATCAGTATTTGGATCTTAACGCACAGCGTGGCGATAATTTTGCTCAGAAGTCGCCTGTCGTTCTGCCCGATGCGTCCACTCGTGCATTTTCCGTTACAGTTGAGGAAGTTATATTTGCCGATAACAGCGTATGGAACGGCAGCGGCAAAATATGGGAAGCTATCGAGTCTCCGAAAAGTCTCGATGAATTGGGAGATGCGGAGCTTATAAAGCAGTTTAAGCTCAAATACGGTGCGGAATCTAAGAATATGCTATCCGAGCAGAAGGACATATGGTTCTGCACTTGCGGCTGTATGAACTATAGCGGCGAAGCCGAATGTCGTCGTTGCGGCAACAAACTCGATGAACTGCGAAAACTCGACATGGCAGAGCTTGAGACCGCAAAAGCGGAGCGACTTGCTATCGAGAAGAAAACAAAGCGCAAAAAGAAAATCACTTTCGGCATAATCGGAATTACGCTCATTGCATTGGTGTTGTTAGTAATAACTATCGTGCATCAGATCCAAGCTGATGAAATATACGAAAGTCTGTTAGGTAAAACATTTAGCGAAAGTTATTATGCTGATGATGGCATAGATCGTATAGTTTTTTTAGAAGACGGAAGTGTATACGAGTATAGCATAATAGTTTGTACCAAATATGTATACAATCCAACCATAGGAAACACAATACAGCATCCAACCGGAGGTGTATCTTATTGTAAGTATACATATGATTCATTCAGTGTACACATAGATTTATTCGGCAATGTAACTATAGAATTTCATGATGGTTTGTGTCAAAGTTGGGATGAGAAGATTCATGGGAAGATTGACGAGGAAGTTGACTTGAGCGATTATCACTATAGCAAATATGACTATATTGATGAAAGCGTTTTTGATACCACCCCTGATAGGGAAACAAAATATAGCATCGATATTTCCGGCATAATAAAAGAAAATGATGACGGATCTCGTAGTTTGTGTTCCGGTCATAGCTGTTACGACTTGGATACTGATGAGGAGCAATAATTATGTCTATGAATTACCCTATTCCAACCGTGCGGAACAACAAGGAGAAGCAGCGGGCTTTTGCGGTAAATATGGCACGGTATAAGAAGGCTTACAATCAGGGCTTCTATCTCGAATGTATGTGGATACTGTACGCATTACTCGAGGATAGGTCATCGGCTTTCTTTTATCATCTCGGCTTTGTGGGTAAGAACAATCGCAGCAAGGTCACGGGTACCAAAGTCGCAAAAAACGCGCTTAAAGAAATATTCGGCATTTCGGGCAAAAATCCGAAGTACGGCTTCAACAACCTCGGCGGGAAGCTCGGAAGAATGCTTGAGCTTTTGGACTGGGCAAAAAACGGCGATGCCGACAACAAGTACAAGCTCGCCGTTAAGACAGCGGTTTTGAAGCTTGGCGAAACCGACGATTTTGAAGGCGCAGTGCGTTATCTCAACGATAACTGGAGAGATATGCGAAATCAGCTTACCCATGCCCTTTTGACCTCGGATCCGTACAGGTCATACGCCGAAATCGAGGCAAACCTTGAGGGCACTTACAATGCAATACGAATACTCGATAAGGCAGTCGCCGCACTCGGTAGGCAAAAAATCCGAGATAAGTTCAATATTCAATAGGAATAAATTCAACAGACATATAATTTAGCTCCACAAAAAATAATCCGACCCATGTATAAACATAGGTCGGATTTTTTACATTTTGATTTCTTTTGCATTTAGGAGCTTTGCGTCCTCCGCTGCATGACTTACCGCCACAAGCGTCCTTCCGTCGGCATTATCAAGAATATAGCGTATCGCAGCCATCTTCGTTTCGGGGTCAAGTCCCGTGAATGGTTCGTCCAAAAAGACGGCTTCGGAAGGATGCAGCATTGCTCGGATGATTGCAACTCTGCGTCTCATTCCGCCGGAGAGCTCACTTGCAAGCTTATTTTCTTCGCCGCAAAGTCCGAGCTCTTTAAAGCTTTGCAGTATTCTCTCCCTGCTCACCGACTTCGGTAATGCATATCTTACGCAGTTATACGCCGTGAACTCCAGAGGAAGCCTGTCCTCCTGAAAAACGGCAGATATTCTTTTCGGCGCAGCGACTATTTTGCCGCTGTCGGGTTTTGTCAGCCCCATAAGCAGATAGGTAAGCGTCGTCTTTCCTCTGCCGGATGCACCGGATATCATAACGGCATCTCCCTCTGCTATGCTCAAAGAGAAATTCGACAGTACGACTTTTTCGCCGTAGCTTTTACATACATTACAAAGCTCCATCATGAACGCTCCAATCCGACATATGCCTTGCGAAGCAGCAGCATAAACAGCTTTTCAAATACGACGCTCACGATAACAATCACAAGAGTCCAACACAAAAGATCGTCGGTGTCGAGATATATCTTCGCGTAATATAGCTGCTTTCCGACGGAGCCTGCCGGTGTTCCTATTATCTCCGCGGCGACTCCCGCTTTCCATGCCATTCCCAGTGAGGTGGAGCAGGCGGACATTATAAAGGGCTTGAGCTGCGGCAGGTGCACATATGCCGTGCGTCTTAAAGGCGACATTCCGTACACCTTTGCAAGCTCTTTCATCGCTTTGTCCTCGCTTTTGATACCTTCGAGAATATTTCCGTAAATCACGGGAAGGACAATGAGAAAGGATATAAAGACCGAAAGGCTCTCGGTTTTGAGCCATATGAGACATATTACCACAAAGGACGCAACGGGAACGGTCTTGACCGTCACCATAAAAGGCCACAGGAGCGTTTCTATCCAATGGTGGTGTCCCGCAAGCACGGCAAATACCGTACCGAGTATGAGTGCGATGAAGAATCCCGCCGCTATGTGATAAAACGTGAACCACAGTGACGCAAAGAAGCTCTCCTCTTGCCATATGCTACCCATGCGCTCGATGACCTCGATAGGCGTTACGAGAACGATCCTAAGATCGACTATCATCGCCGCTATTTGCCATATGAGCAGTGCAAACAGCACGGCAAGAGTCTTGCCGAGTATATTTTTCAGTTTGCCCTTATCATGCTCCATAGTAGAAATCGTCGGCAGGCAAACTTTCTCCGATCGAAGCGGGCTTCATATCGAACAATGCCTTGAGGTAGCCTTCAAGTGCCGACTTCATATCCGCACCGGTAAGGCAGGTTATGTTGCAGTACGGCAGTGCCATAAGTGCAACGGGCTCCGCCACTATCTCGTAGCCGCCGATAAGTGCGGCAGCTTCCTCGTTATTGTTGATAACGTAATCTACCGATGCCGCATATTCCTCGAGGAATCTCTTGACCTGATCGGGATGCTGCTGTGCAAATTCGCTGCGGACAACAACAACGCCCGTAACCATAGCCGAACCGTTATCGAGTGCCGCCCACTCGGAATTGAGGTCGAGAGCTATGCGCAATCCCGTAACCTTGCTTTGTGCCGCCGTTACAAAAGGCTGCGGAAGCATTGCGACCGCATTTTCGTCCGCCGCTATGAGTGAGAGTGCCTCGGTGGTATCGGCGCACCAACGGATAGTGAGATCGTTATCCGCATCTATGCCGTTTTCCGAAAGAATGTAGCGCAGACCGAACTCCGGTGTCGCACCCTCTCCCGTGGCATAAAGGGTCTTGCCCTTGAGATCCTCAAGGCTGTTTATCGAGTTTCCGCGTTCGACAATATACAGGACTCCGAGAGTGTTGACCGCGATGACCTGAACTCCGCCGTCGGTATTGTTATAAATTACGGATGCCAGATTTGCGGGTACCGCCGCTATATCTATTTCGCCCTTTGCAAGTGCGGGAACGAAAACATCCGAACCCGTCTCGAGACTGAACTCATATTCGTTTGAGGTACTTCCGGCTTCGCTGTCGCTCATGAGCTTTACCATGCCCATTGCCGTTGGACCGTTCATCGCACCGACTCTGACGGTAACGTCTTCAAGCGTCTTTCCGCCCTGTGCGTCGGGGTCCTTCTGTTCCTCCGCGACATCGCAGCCGACCATAAGGCACAGTGCCATGCAAAGCACCAGTACCACGGAAATTATTTTCTTGCTCATAGTAATTCCTCCTTATTTTTGCCGTATATATTTTCCCAGAACCTCCGCATCGGCTATTCTGAGCATTTTACCTTCCTTTGAGAGAGCTCCGCTTTCCGTCAAAGCATCGAGTGCGCGGTAAAGCGAGGCTCTCGACGTATTGAGTGCCGCCGCAAGCTCCGTCATCGACATGGGCAGTGCGGTCGCCGTCGTTGTTGAAAGATTCTCCGAAGCAAAGTTTGCAAGACGTTGCTCAGCCGTTCCCGCAGTCAGGAAAAATATCTTCCTATTTAAAAAGAGTATCCTCTCCGAGAGATACCGTATATAGTTCTGCGCAATCTCCGGCTCTCTCTCTACCGTTCGCTCAATGAGCCTCTGCGGGAAAAAAGCCACTCTGCAATCCTCAAGTACCGTAAGCTTCGTCGCATACTCGCCCGCATCGTTGAATATCGCGGCGGCACCGAATATCGCGCCTTTGTACAGCGTACTCATGAGCATGAGCTTTGAATCGGCGTTTTCTTTTGTGACTCTTATGCTGCCTTCGAGTATTATTCCGAGGCTTCTTTTGAAGCTGTGCCTGTCGTAAACGATATCGCCCTTTACATAGTGTCGCTCCTCACAGTCCTCCGAGACCGCAATTTTAGTCACAAGTGATTCGGCAGCGCATTTAAACAGTCTCGTGCCAAGCATCGTTTCGATATCCGATTTAGTAGGCTGCATACTTTCACCTCGTTTTTGTCTCACGTGAGACATTTCTTATTTGCAGTTTACGCTAAAAACGTAAAAAGTCAATAGCAAATGTGCAAATCTTCATTTTGTCAATCTGAACGGCAGGCGGTAGCGTTCGTCTGTATTGTTACAAATTCTCCATAGTTTTGGTACATTTTTCGCATTTTTAGCTCACATTTTCGGCTTTTGCGGATAAAGCTTTAACAATCATCGTTAAGTCGATAACAAGCAAAACGCCGATCGATTAAGCCGTAATTAACAAAAAAATAACTTATCTTTACATCGTCGCAATTTAGTGATTTAATTTATACAGTTAAAGTGTAAAGTGATAAAATGTAGTATGAAAGGATGAAGCGAATGGTTACTGTTGATTACGGCTTTGTCGATTCCGTTCTCGAAAAATACGGGTACGACAAAACAAACGCAATAGCAATATTGCAGGACATTCAGGGAGAATACTCCTTCCTCCCCAAAGAAACTCTTATCTATATCGCGGATAAGATGAACGTCAGTGAAGCGCATCTTTACGGAGTCGCGACCTTCTACGAGAACTTTTCCATGAACGAAAAGGGCAAGTATGTCATTAAGTGCTGCAACGGCACTGCCTGCCACGTTCGCAAGTCCGACGACATTCAAGCCGCGCTTTACGAGGCGACCGGAATGAAGCCCGAGGAGCATATGTCTGCCGACGGACTTTTCACTATCGAACGTGTTTCCTGTCTCGGTGCCTGCGGTCTTGCTCCGGTCTGCACCGTGAATGATGTCGTTCATGCGTCCATGACCCCCGAGAAGGTTCACGCACTTATAAAAGAATTGAGGGAGGCTGAGAACGGATGAGAATCGAAAGCAGAGAACAGCTTAACGCCTGCCGCAGTGAGTACAAAAAGGCTCTTGACTGTCAGTATAAGCAGGTTGTTATTTGCGGCGGTTCCGGCTGTGTCGCAGGCGGATCGCTGAATGTTTACGCAAGAATGAAAGAGCTCATGGAGCAGCGCGGTCTTCGTGTTGACGTCGTTTTGCAGCATGAGTCGCACGACGAATCCGTCGGCTTAAAGCGCAGCGGATGCCACGGCTTCTGTCAGATGGGCCCTTTGATGCGTATTGAGCCCATGGGTCTCCTTTATATTAAAGTAACGGTCGACGACTGTGAGGAGATCATAGAAAAGACGATACTGAACGACGAGGTCATTGACCGCCTTGTATATCACGATGACGGCACCTCTTACGTCCGTCAGGAGGATATCCCCTTCTACAAGAAGCAGACCCGTATAGCACTTGAGCACTGCGGTCATATCAATGCCGAAAGCGTCGAGGAATATATTGCAGTCGGCGGATACTCCGCTCTCGAAAAGGCACTTTTCGATATGACTCCCGACGAGATAATCGCAGAAGTATCCGACTCCGGTCTCCGCGGCAGAGGCGGTGCAGGCTTCCCCACCGGCAAGAAGTGGGCGCAGGTTGCGGCACATAAGGATGCCCCCGTCAAGTACATAGTCTGCAACGGCGACGAAGGTGACCCCGGTGCGTTCATGGATCGCTCCATCATGGAAGGCGACCCGCACCGCATGATCGAAGGCATGATAATCGCCGGTATCGCAACCGGCTCCGAGGAAGGCTATATTTACGTTCGTGCCGAATATCCTCTTGCGGTCGAACGTTTGAAGCTTGCCATAGCGGACGATGAGGCTCACGGCATACTCGGTGAAAATATTCTCGGCTCCGGCAAAAATTTCAGGCTCCATATAAATAAGGGTGCAGGTGCATTCGTCTGTGGCGAAGGCTCAGCTCTGACCGCTTCCATTGAAGGTGAAAGAGGTATGCCCAGAACTAAGCCGCCCAGAAGTGTCGATCAGGGCCTTTTCGATGCACCTACCTCACTGAATAACGTCGAAACCTTTGCAAATGTTCCGCCCATCATCGAAAAAGGCGCACAGTGGTATAAGAGCATCGGCACCGAAGCAAGCACCGGCACCAAGGCATTCGCGCTGACAGGTAACATCAAGAATACCGGACTTATCGAGGTACCTATGGGTACTACGCTTCGTGAGATAGTCTTTGACATCGGCGGCGGTGTTAAAAACGGTGAGTTCAAGGCTGTTCAGATAGGCGGGCCCTCCGGCGGCTGTCTGACCTCCGAGCATCTTGATCTTCCCCTCGACTTCGAGTCCACCAAACGCATCGGCGCAATAATCGGCTCCGGCGGTCTTGTCGTTATGGGAGACGATACCTGCATGGTCGAGATAGCGCGCTTCTTCATGAACTTCACGAAGAAGGAGTCCTGCGGTAAGTGTGCCCCCTGTCGTGAAGGTGTCCCCAAGATTCAGGCAATACTCGAACGCATCACTCACGGCAACGGCACTCTCGAGGATCTTGATATGCTTCAGGAGCTTGCGACCGTTGTTAAGAGCTGCTCACTCTGCGGTCTCGGCAAAACAGCTACCAATCCCGTTTTGAGTACCTTGAAATATTTTAAGGACGAATATGTTGCCCATATCGTAGATAAGAAGTGCCCTGCAGGTGCCTGCCGCTCACTGTGCAGTATGTGGATCGATCCCGAGAAATGCATAGGCTGTACCAAGTGTGCCCGTAACTGCCCCGTAGGTGCTATAAGCGGTGAGCTCAGAAAGCCGCATAGCATCGACAACACCAAGTGCATCATGTGCCGTGCCTGTAAGACCGGCTGTCCCAAGAATGCGATAAAGGAGGTTTAAGCCATGAAAACTATGTTTATCGACGGCATCGAATGTGAATTTGACAAAGCCCGAAATGTTCTTGAGGTCGCGCAGCAGAATCATTTTGACATTCCCAACCTCTGCTATTGCGAAAACCTCTCAATTTACGGCGGTTGCCGCCTTTGTGTTGTTGAAAACGAACGCGGAGGTATCGAAGCTGCCTGCACGATGATACCCAAAGACGGTATGAGCATTCGCACTAACACATCAAGGCTCAGAAAGCACCGTCAGATGATACTTGAGCTGCTTCTTGCGAACCATCGCTCCGACTGCACCTCCTGTGACAAATCCGGTAAGTGCAAGCTTCAGGAATACTGTCTCAGATACGGAGTTAAGGAGCCGCGCTTCAATGTTGAGTATTGCAAAGAGCCCATTGATCTCTCCTCGCCTTCGATTATCCGTGATCCCTCAAAGTGCATCCTTTGCGGTAAATGCGTCAGAATGTGCAAGGAAATCCAAAATATCGGTGCTATTGACTTTGCCAACCGTGGCAGTGAGACCTTTATCTCCTGCGGTTTCGGCAAGGGACTTTCCGAAACAGATTGTGTAGGCTGCGGTCAGTGTGCGGCAGTCTGCCCCACCGGTGCTCTCACGGTCAGAAACGAGGTTTCTGCCATGTGGAAGGCGATACACGAAACAGGCAGAAAGGTTGCCGTTCAGGTTGCTCCAGCTGTTCGCGTCGGTATCGGTGAGGAATTTGGCATTCCCGCCTATGTCCCCGTAATGGGCAAGATAGTTTCCGCTCTCAAGCGTTTGGGCGTCGACTACGTTTTCGATACCTCGCTCACTGCAGACCTCACCATCATGGAGGAATCCGCAGAGTTCTTAAGAAAGCTCGAAAACGGCGAAAAACTGCCTTTGTTTACCTCCTGCTGCCCCGCTTGGATAAAGCACGTTGAAAATAAACATCCGCATCTCATGCCTCAGGTATCCACCTGTGGCTCACCGATGGAAATGTTCGGTGCACTGATAAGACAGTATTACAGCGATGAGGACGTTTTTTCCGTTGCCATCATGCCCTGTACCGCAAAGAAAGCCGAGGCTGCACGTCCCGAGCTTGTTAAGGACGGTGAAAGACTCATTGATCTCGTTCTTACGACACAGGAGCTTGCGCGCATGATCAAGGAAGCCGGTATCGATTTTGCAAATCTCCCCGATATGAAGCCCGACTCTCCCTTTGCTCCCTACACCGGTGCAGGCGTAATCTTCGGTGTCACCGGCGGTGTTACCGAAGCCGTCATTCGCAGAGTATTGGAGGATAAGTCCACTGCTACGATGGCTGCAGTAGCGGAATGCGGTGTCAGAGGTCTCGAAGGGATCAAGACCTTTGAGGTCACGGCAGGTGAAGTGACGCTGCGCATAGCCGTTGTCAACGGTCTTGCCAATGCGGATAAGCTCATTGAAAAGATTGAAAGCGGCGAAGAATCCTTCCACTTCGTCGAAGTCATGGCTTGTCCCAACGGCTGTATCGGCGGCGGCGGTCAGCCCCCTGCCTGCAATGCACGCAAGGCAGAACGAAATGACGGTCTCTTTGCAGCCGACGAAGAATGTGAACTCCGTTCCTCAGAGCTCAATCCCGCTCTTGATGATGTGTATAAGCTACTCGGCAAGCGAGTCCATGAGCTGCTTCATGTTCATTATCCCGACCACGGAAAGCATTGATAAAACTATTATTATAAAGAAAGAGGACACATATGTGCCCTCTTTCTTTATTCGTCTTTCCATTCGGAGAAGTCTTTCATAAAATCGTACAGTTCTTCTTCCTCCGCTCCCGCTTTGTCAACGCATACGGAAATTACCGTGATATTATCGTCTCCGCCGTTTTCCAGTGCCGTTCTAAGAAGTGAGCTTGAGATAGCCGCAGCGGTTTCGCCGTCAAGCATAAGTCTGCGAATCTCGTCGTCATTTAGCATATCTGTGAGTCCGTCACTGCATATTATAAATCGGTCGCCGTCCTTGAGCCCGATATTCACAACTGCGTGTGGGTTCAGCTCACGCTCCTGCGGAAATATTCCAATATGCTGAGTGAGTCTGTTTCTGAACGGATGATTTCTGACCTCCTCTTTGCTTATAAGTCCCTGCTTATGCATCATTTCTGCTTGAGTATGGTCATCGCTCAGCTGTATCAGCTTGCCGTCTCGTAGCATATACACCCTGCTGTCTCCCGCATTATATGCTCTTGCTGTCTCCTTTCTAATCCACAGCCCCGCAAAGGTCGTTCCCATTCTGCCGCCGAGCTTGCGTATCTCGGCGCATATTTTGTCATTTGCGGCTTCAAAATAGTCCTCCGCATACAGGTCGAAGTCCAATGCATATCTGTCAAGGCAACTGACGGCAATCCGAGATGCCAAATCGCCGCAAAGCTCACCGCCCATACCGTCGCATACGGCATACATATAGCTGTCTCTGTACTCCGAATCTTTGCATATGCGACATTCTTCGTCAAGGTCATGCTTGGTTTTTCCGCAGAGGTAAAAATCGTCCTCATTCTTTTCTCTCTTTTTGCCGATGTCGGTCACAACCGCACTGCTAATTAAAAGCATGATATCGCCCCGTTTCCGTTTTTTCTCTGTATCAGTATAATACCGCCTCGGCGCACGAATGTCAACGAATTGCGGTATTATCTCCCCTCCTCGGGAATAGGATTAGCTAAACGGCTTGCTTCCGTAATTGCAAATCTAATATCGGAGGGATAATATGAATGGCATTATGAAAAAGATAAAGTCCCGAAAGGCGATTGTTTCAGGCGTCGCTCTTGTGCTTCTTATCGCACTTATATTTTGGGCTGTGAACAGTCCGACAATCGTCGGAGTATCCGCATCGGACAGAGAGCTGCCTATCTACTGTGTTGAGCGTCAGGATAAGGTCGTCGCTCTGTCCTTTGATGCCGCATGGGGCAATGAGGACACGCAAACGCTTATAGATATTCTCGCAAAGTATAATATCCACGCCACATTTTTCGTTGTCGGCTCATGGGTGGATAAGTACCCCGATTCCGTCAAGGCACTGCACGATGCGGGTAACGAGGTCATGAGTCATTCCGATGATCATGCTCACTTTGCAGCACTTAGCAGCGATGAAATAGAGAGCAACATAAACAGCTCGAATGACAAGATCGAAGCCGTCACCGCTGTCAGACCGACGCTCTTTCGCTGTCCTTACGGAGAATACAACGATACTGTCATCTCCACGGTTAATAAAATGGGCATGACCGCAATACAGTGGGACGTAGACAGCCTCGATTGGAAAGGACTTTCTGCCGACGACATTGCGGCAAGGGTACTGAAAAACGTAAAATCAGGCAGCATCATACTGTTTCACAATGCCGCCGAAAACACCCCCGAAGCTCTGCCTACTATAATAGAATCGCTTATTGCAGACGGCTATACAATAGTTCCGGTATCGGAAATACTGCTTCAGGGTGATTACACCATTGACAACACCGGTATGCAATGCTCTGTCAAAAGCACAAAGGAGCAATGAAAAAACGCTGTGATTTTCACAGCGTTTTTACTATTATTTGACAGAGCTTCTTTTCTTTATGCCGTCTGCCACAAATAAAATGACCGCAAGCCAAACGAAGGCAAAGGTTACGGCATTTGCCTTCGTAAATTCTTCGTTGTAAACAAATACACCGAGAAGAAGCTGCAGGGTCGGATTGACATACATAAGTATTCCCGAGACGGTTATGCTCGTGTTTTTGATGCCGCTTGCAAAGAGCATGAGCGGTACGGAGGTGACTGCGCCGCTAAGCACCAAAAGTAAAATTTCCGTGCCCGACAGCGAAGCATAGCTTGTGAAACCTGAAAACTGCGCATACAAGATGAATATCAAAGCAATCGGCAGTACCGACATGGTCTCCATGCATATCGACACCTCGCTTTGCGTCTTGACTCCTTTCTTTATCGCACCGTACAGTGCAAAGCTCAAGCCGATGACGATTGCAAGGTACGGCACACTGCCGTACAGTATAACGGAGTACATAACGCCTACAAATGCAAGTCCTACGGAAACCCACTGCACTGCGCTTAGCCGTTCCTTGAACACTACGGCTCCGATCACAATCGAGAACAGCGGATTCATGTAATAAGCAAGGCTTGCCTCAAGTATTCTGCCCATTGCAACTGTGAGTATATAAACACCCCAGTTTATAGAGATAAGTATACCGCAGGCAAGATAGAGTCTGCGCTGCCGCTTATCTCGAAGCACGGTCCCTATTGCGGAGCCGTTTCTCTTTATAAATATAACCGCAAGGCAGAATATGCACGAGAACACTATTCTCTGTGCAAGCACATATGCCGAGTTAACGCCCGAAAGCAGCTTCCAGAACACCGGAAGCAGTCCCCAAAGTATGTAGCAGCCCAACACGCTGAAGGTATCTTTATTCATCATACACATCCGAATTATAATGGTATTCCAAAGTATATGATATTTTCATACTTATATCAAGCGTTTATAACGTTTTTTGCGTTGCGGCTTGAAGATAAATAGTATTTATGGTATCATACAAAAAGAGGTGAGCAATGAATGATGAAGAAAGTTTTGAAGGGTGCTTTGATAGTTTTGGCAATAATACTTGCGTTTGTCGCTGCATTTGTCATCTATCTGAGTGTTAACGAATATAATCCCGAACCCGTCACAAGTGTCAGCGTAGACAGTTCCGACAGGCTTTCGGGTATTAGTCCCGTCGTCGGTCAGACAGTCGAAGTCATAAGTTGGAATATCGGTTACGCCGGGCTCGGTCAGTACTCCGATTTCTTTATGGACGGCGGCGAGGAAGTCTCGGCGGCAGACAGAGATCAGGTCTCCTCATACCTGCTCAACATTTATGAGACTCTCTATTCCGAAGAAAATCTTTCGGATATCTATATGCTTCAGGAGGTCGACACAGATTCGTCACGTACCTACGGCATCGATGAGTGCGACTATCTCGGACTGTTCAATACCACATATGCACTCAATTACTCATGTCCATATGTTCCATATCCACTGCCGCCTATCGGCAGAGTCAACAGCGGACTGATGACAACGACTATATATGACGTCTCGAGTGCCGAGCGCATTTCCCTGCCCTGCCCCTTCTCTTGGCCTGTCAGCACCGCAAATCTCAAACGCTGTCTCTTGGTCGACTATATCCCCATCGCCAATTCCGACAAAATGCTTGTTGTCGTAAATCTCCACCTTGAAGCATATGATGACGGTGAGGGAAAGATCGCCCAGACCAAGCAGCTTCGTGAGTTTATCGAAGCCGAATACGAAAAGGGCAATTACGTCATCGCGGGCGGAGATTTCAATCAGATATTCCCCGACGGTCTCGAGGCATATCCCAATACGCATCCCGAGCTTTGGCAGCCGGGTATCATTGAGGATGACATTTTGCCCGAAGGTTGGACCTTGGCTTACGATCTTAGCACGCCGAGCTGCCGTCTGCTCAATCAGCCTTATGATCCCGACGACACCGATAATACGCAGCATTACGTTATCGACGGCTTTATTCTCTCTCCGAATGTTGAGCTTGTGTCGGTCGAAACGCTTGATCTCGGCTTTGAGAACTCCGACCATAATCCCGTTAAGCTTGCAATCACTTTGAAATAACGGCGCATTGCGCCGCAGGAGGCGCAGTACATATGGGAAAGAAAATTTTTATCGTAGTCCTTTTGGTAATATTCATCGCTCTGCTTGTCGTTGCGATATGGGATTACCGCGACGGTGCAGCCGCACCGAATCAGTCGCCCGACAACGGTCTCAAGCCGCCGCAAAGTGAATCGCCGTCTCCGTATCCGTCCGATGAGCCGGAGGAGCTGAGCTTTGTTCCGGCACCTGACGGTTATTTTGACGACGCACTGTTTATCGGTGATTCGAGAACGGTCGGTATTCAGCTTTACGGTTCGATTCAGGAGGCAACATACTTCTGTTCTGTCGGAATGAGCGCATACGGTGTACCGTACGAAAAGGTCGAGATCGACGGCTTGGGAACGGTTACGCTCCGCACTCTGCTGCAATCGAAAAGCTTCGGAAAGATATATATTATGCTCGGCATCAATGATGACCTTACGAAGCCTGAGTCGATCATAAAAAGCTACGCGACACTTCTTGACCTTATCAAAGAATACTGCCCCGATGCCGTGATCTACGTCGAAGCCAACATCCATGTCGGTGCGCATCCGTCAGCCGCTTCGACCGTGAATAATGATAACATCAACGGTCTCAATGAGTTGCTTTTTGAGTTCTGCGACGGTGAACGCATTTTCTATCTCGACGTCAATCCCGTTTTCGACGATAATGAGGGAAAGCTCGGTGACGAGTATTCCGGTGACGGTATTCACTTCCGTGTCGATTACTACAAGCAGTGGACAGAATGGATTAAAAATAACGCTATTGTCAAATGATTTGAATATGAAAAAGTGCCTGCACTTTAAGTGCAGGCACTTTTTCATATAAACTCAGATCAGACTATTCTGCGGTCACGAACCTGGCTGTCGTAATGCTTGTTCAGCAGCGGACGGACTACATAATAGATGAGCTTGTTCTCAAGGTTGAACATATAAATGCCGAAGGTGCCTACAAATGCAAGCAGGGCGATCATGCCGACCTTGCCGCCTATCTTAAGAAAAGTATTCATTTCATTTCCTCCTATTAGTATGCCGCAGAGTCGTCAAACTCGACGATGGTGGGATCAAGAGGTGTCTCACCGAGGACGACGGACATGTAGTTGTTGACGCACTTTCTCATATCCTGACGGGAGATGGTACGGCTGTCCTCAAGGTCATGCTCGATGAAGATGAAGTGGAAGCCGAGCTCTCTTGCCTGCTCCT
>CAZWID010000009.1:0-20323 GCA_964634065.1 uncultured Oscillospiraceae bacterium
AGAGCTTCGATGAGCGTCTCGGCTTTTATTCCTGCTCCGTTCCGACCTTTGAGCAGCTCGTTCTGGCGAGAATAATCGAAAACGGCGATTTTGAGCGACATATAAACCGCGTCCGCCGCCATAAACGAAAAACAAGCTGAGTGAGCATCCTGTTGGCAAAGCTATAGTGCAATGCTACGGCAAATATCGCAGGGCATTCGGCATAGTGATGGGCGGTGTCGGAAGCGATATAGCGGTAGACGCTGCGGATATCGCATTTGTCGATGACGAGATAAAGGAGCTTCCGCATCTCTTTGCACTGTCGAAAAAAATGATGCGGAAGATACGCTTCAATCTTTCCTTTCCGATGCTCTTAAACTTCGTTGCGGTCGTGCTTGCGATAACCGGAGCACTCGGTCCCGTTATCGGTGCATTGGTACATAATGCGGGCTCGGTTGCAGTCATAATAAACTCCGCATTTCTTTTAAACTGGAAGCGCACATAGTACAACATAAAAATCTCCCGACTTGATTTTAGTCGGGAGATTTTTATGTGCGCCTGAACTTACAGCTCAATATACTTTTCCATGATATCAAAGACCTCGACAAATTTACCGCTGCCGTCATCGAAAATGCCGCCGTAGGCTTCATTGTCGCCGGAAACCATAAAGCCGCAGAGGTCGGGGAGCTCAACACTGTCGGTGATTTCAAAGCGGTAAGTCGTATCGCCCAAAACAATGTCATGCGTCGAAACGTATTCGGGATAGAGATTTGTCTTCTCCATGCTGTCGAAAATGTCCTTTAGTGCAGCTGCATCGTCTTTCATGAGTATATAGCTGTGAGCCGTGCCACCGCCTGTGCCGTAAACGGTGATGTGATCGGGCATTTCGATTGCAAGCAGCTTATGCAGTCTCATGAAAACGACGGAAGCCTGAGCACGGTCGGTGAGACTCATGGGGCGGAACTCTCCGTCACTGTAGCCGCGGAATATCGCGGCTGCGCGAACGACCTCGACACCGTCCTTGGCAAAATCGGAGACAGAGCCAATGTCGGTGTATGCCTGTTCTGCCTGCGGGAAATAGAGGAAGGGAGCGTCGACGGCGATGGCAAATCTGCCGATGAAGCAGGCAAACTGCTCACGGTTTATAGGCTCATCGGGACGGAAGGTCTTGTCCTCATAGCCGAGAGCAATACCGTTTTCGGATGCCCAGATCACCGCATTTGCACTGTAGGAATAAACGCCGACATCGGTAAAGGGCATATCGCCCGAGACCACAGGCTCGCCCGCAATGCGGTAAAGTACCGTGACCGCCATACCTCTTGTGACAATGTCGGAAGGGGAGAACTCACCTGCGGTTGTACCCATCATGAGTCCGTTGTCCTTGCAGTAGGTTACGGCATCGAGATACCATGCGCCGCTTGGAACGTCAGAAAATCCCGAATCGGCAAAGACGGCGGGAGCCGCGGCAGCAAGAAGCAGCACGGTGAGTGCGAGAGCCAAGATGCGTTTTTTGGTTTTCATTACAAATCCTCCTTGTTTTTTGCTGTTTTGACTGTGCATTCTATGCATTGTATAATATTTTCTCATATGCTATAATATGTTAAAACCAATATCTGTTTAAAAAGTCGCTCGGTGTTTTTTACAAAATTCGCCGCTGCGATTTGTGCATTGATACGAAAATTGCAGCACATTGCCAATTCTTTGACGTAACTGCATTTAAAATACGTCTATTATATTGGGGAAGTATTTTCGCAAACGGAGAACGGAGGAGATATGAGAAGGAAAAACATACCGCTTATCGATGAACTTGTCGGGCGCGAATTTGCAGACAAGCTGAGACGGAACGGTTTCCGACCGTACAAGGACAACACCGAGTGGGTAAGGCTTGTAAACGGCGAGATTGTTCAGATCGTGCTTTTTTACGAGTACCATTATTGGCTTGAGGTGTTTTTCTATTCGGAGCATATGTCGGAGTTTTTGTGGATAGGCTACCGTGATCACAGGCATATGGACAAGGTCGTCGGTACGGATTACTGCAACGTCCGCAAACGCTTCGGAGAGGATGTTTATGCGCTGAAGGACGTTTTCGGTGCGGGAGCGGCGCAGCTTCCGGAGAAGATTTCGGAGCTTCATAAGCATCTTGACATGGTTATAGACGCACTTAATGACGTAAAGTTCCCGAAGGATATAATTTTTCTTGACCCGAATGAGAGACTGGAGCCCAAGCGCATTTGTCTGCACTATGCCTCGGGAAATCATGAGCTGCTGCAAAGAGCACTTCTCAATGCGGCTCGGCTTGATCCCGCTTTGTATTCCGAGGATACGCCGCCGGCAAGACCGCAGCGAGACTATTGGAAGGTGTGGCAGGTGCGCTCCGCATTTGTCGCAAGAAATATATTGCAGGGCGGCAGCATGAATATTCTGAAGCATTACGCCGAAGAATGTCGCCGCTATAATACAAAATACCTCAAAAAGCACCTACCGGAGCTCTTTGAGGATTGAGTGCCTATTACTTTGACTTTGGTTTACATAACGTCGCAACAATCACGCCGAAGAATATCGCAGCGCATATTCCTGCGGCGGAAGCAGTGAGACCGCCGGTGAATACTCCCAAAAAGCCGTCTTTTTCGACGGCTTTTTTCACGCCTTCCGCAAGCAGATTACCGAAGCCCGTCAGCGGAACGGTGGCTCCCGCACCTGCCCAATCGGCAAGAGGACGGTAGATACCCAGTGCACCGAGTATGACACCTGCGACGACGTATGCAGTCAGTATCCTTGCGGGAGTGAGCTTTGTTTTGTCGATAAGAAGCTGCGCAAGAGCGCATAGAGCACCGCCTACGACAAAGACTTTGAGGTACATCAAAGCGTCCATTTCACACCTCCAATGCGACGGCGTGACAAATGCCTGCTATGCTGCAACCCTGCTGCGTACTGGTGGGTGACATGAGTGCACCCGTCGGCGCAAAAAGCACCCTGCGCCATTTACCGCTTTGCATACCGCCTAAAATATATGAACAAAGCACCGAAGCCGAGCATCCGCAACCGCTGCCTCCTGCGTGAACGTCCTGACGCTCTTTGTCGAAGATGAGCAGACCGCAGTCCGTGTAATGGACACCGAGACTTTTTCCCTCGCGTCGGAACAGCTCCTCCAGATTGTCATGACCGTATGCGCCGAGATCACCCGTTACGATGAGATCGTAGTAGGAGGGCTCCCGTCCTGTATCTGAAAAATGAGTGCTCAAGGTTTCGAAGGCAGCGGGAGCCATTGCCGCTCCCATGTTGTTTGCATCGTCGATTCCTGCATCGACGATGATACCCGTTGTTACGCAGCTTATGCCGACACCGTCACCGTCGGAGCGTAAAATGACCGTTCCCGCGCCCGTAACCGTCCACTGCGAGGTCGGCGGACGCTGACCGCCGTATTCGAGAGGGAAGCGGAACTGCCTTTCACTTGAGCAAAAGTGTGAGCTTGTTGCGGCGGCAACGCAGTCGGCAAAGCCGCCGTCAATGCTCATTGCGGCAAGCGACAGAGCTTCGCCCATAGTCGAGCAGGCACCGTAAAGCCCGAAGTAGGGAACGGAGCTGTCTTTGAAGGCGTAAGCGGAGCCCATGCACTGATTCAGAAGATCGCCGGCAAATATATATTCGATGGTGTTCGTTGCAATGTCGGCTTTCTTGCAGCACATTGAAAAGCTGCGTGAGAGCATCGCACTCTCTGCTTTTTCCCAGCTTTTTTCACCGAAATAGTCGTCGTCGGAGACGTAGTCGAAATACTCATGCAAAGGACCCTGCCCCTCCTTTACGCCGACTGCCGAAGCAAATGCGCAGACCTTCGGAGGAGCAGAGAACATCACGGTTTGTTTACCCTGTTTTTTCATAAAAAAGAATCACCGGAGTTAGTATCTCCGGTGATTTTAAAATTATTAACTTGATTTTTCGAGGCATCAACCGCCGTGCATGATCTTGGTTTTTTCCTTGCTTCGGTCAAAGCGCACACGAATCGGCTCAAAGAGCTTGCCGCCGAAGATGCCGATGAGCATAAAGACGATACACATGAGCAGCAGAACAAGTATGCACTTGACATAAACGTGATCGTAGCTTCCCGCGATAGTCTCACGCATTGCGGTCATAGCATAGTTGAATGGCATAAACTTGTACAGCGAGCGGAAGAGACCGGGCAGCATTTCCATGGGATAGGTTCCGCCGGAGCCTGCGACCTGAACGACGAGAATGATGATGCTGAGTGCTTCACCGATGTTGCCGAAAGCATATACAAGACCGTAGTTTATCAGCGTAAACAGCATACTTGTGATGGCGGCAACAAGCCAGAACAGGAAGGGCTCATAGCATTGAACGCCTATATAGTACAGATTGCCGAGAACGGTGATGAGCGCGGTAAACTGACCGATGACAAAGAAGGTGAAGTAGCGTCCGAAGAATGCCTGTGTTCTGCTGAGACCGGGAAATTCATCCTTACGCTTGATGTGCGTGTGCATAAGAGAAACGGACAGCAGCGCGCTTGCGTAAATGGCAAGCATCGTGTAGTACGGAGTCATGCCGGAGCCGGTGTGGTCGACGGGGTAGACTCTGACGACCTCGAGGTTTGCGGGGGAGGAGAGGTAGTCGACAAGACCGTTTACGTCGTTGCTCATGAGATCCATGAGCTCACTGAGGCTTTCACTGGAGCGAAGATCGTTGACATTGGTCTGGAGCGTCGTGACCATATCAAGCATATAGTTCATGACATCCTTTGTGCCGTTGATACTTACGGTGCAGGCGTTGAGTGCCTGAGTAAACTGTGAGAGGGTCATCGACTGACCGCCGATATCGTTCTCAATGGTGGCAAGCAGGGAATCGAGATTGGCAAGAGAATCCTGAAGCGTCGAGATCGATGCTATGAGGTTGCCGTCAATATTGGTTTGCTGAAGTATCTCGTCGAAGCGAATCGCGCTTTCGTGGAGCTGATTGTTGACGTCGTAGTACAGATCGTCGAGTATTTCGCCTTCATAATCGGTTATGCCGCCTTCGCCGTATATGGCATCCCAATCGACATAGCTGCCGCCGGATGCCGCGGGATCGCCGCCCGTTGCCTCGTCGAGACGCTCGATGGTGTTGCGGATTTCCTCGGAGGTGTTGCGTATCGCGTCTGCCGCGTAAATGACGTCCTCTTTGGTAGTGGTGAGTCTGTCCTGCATATTTGCGACCGTCTCACGGCTTTCGGAGAGAAGGTTCAGTATGTCGGGCAGCAGATTGTTGGTCATGCTTGTGACCGATGCGGCAGACTGGGTAACGGATGCCATTGAATCCATTATCGAGACATATGTACGCAGGTCGGTCTTTATATTCTCAAGCTGCTCATTGAGCTCATCCAAGGTGCCGTTCGCATCAACGCCGACACCGGAGAACAGGGAGGTGAAGGTCGACATTTCATCGACGATGGTCGCAAGGAAGATGCCGTTGATTTCGTCCTCGACGATACCTCTTGCTCTGTCGGTAACACGGGATGCGACGGCGTTGAGCTTCTGATTGTCGTAGAAGGTTATGCTTGCTTTCTCGACATTGCCCTCCGTAAAGCTAAGCAGTTTTTCACTGAAGTCTGCGGGGATAACGAGTCCCGCATAGTATTCGCCGCTGTTCAGACCGTCCATAAGAGCCTGAGAGGACTCGGGGAACTGCCAATTGATCTGCTCGTTTGCTTCAAGCTTTTCGATAATTAAATTACCGACGTTGAAATCAATACCGAGGAAGGTTGTGCCCTGGTCTTCGCTTGCTACCGCGATCTTCAGATTCTTCGTCGCATCTTCGGCATAGGGATCCCAGTTGGACATGATATTAAACCATGCGTAAAGGCAGGGGACAAGAGCAAGACCGAACACGCAAACGACCGCGACGACGCTTTTGCTCAGACGCCTTACGTCCGATTTTATAACGGCGAAGATATTTGAAATTGAACCTTTAAAATTCTTCATAAGCATACATCGTTTCTTTCGTCTTGTTTCAGCCTACCGTGGCTTCGTTCTTTTCTTCCTCTTGCGACTGCTCGGGAGTATCGGAAAGTCTGCTGCGGATGGAGCGGCGAATCTCCTCGACACGCTCATTTGCGGGAGCCTCCGCGTCATTCTTTATGTCTTCGGTCAGCGATTGTTCGTTGTCCGAAGTCTTTTTGAACATCTTTTGCAGCTTATAGTCCTGATATTCTATGAGTATAAGGACGGAAGCGATGATGAACATCGAAACTATCCACAGTACGAGGAAAATGGTCTTGTTACTGTGTGTGAGAAACAGGAGGATGAGGAATATCGTCGGAATGATGAGCAGACTCTTTAATGCCGCACTTGTTCTGCGTACATTGTTGCGGTGCATCTCCTCGAGATCCTCGATCAGCTCCTTATACAATTTTTTGTATGCCGATTCTGTGCTCATGCTGTCAGCTCCTCAAATGCTTAATTACATCATCTCGGTCTTTTCGAGCTGTTCTTCCATGTAGTTGTTGATACCGGACATGGGACGGCGCAGGAACAGACCGATGCAGAGTCCCGCGACAAAGAATATAAGCAGCTCCAAGGTGTAGATAAGGTAGTTGTTTTCGTAAAGTCCCGCTATTGCTTCACGCATTGCATTGATGGCATAGGGGAAGGGGAAGAACAGATACGCCTGTTGGAAGAAGTCGGGCAGCAGCTCGATGGGGTAGGAGCCGCCGGAGCCTGCGATTTGCATTATCATGATGACGACGAACAGTGCCTTGCCGATATTGCCGAGTACGACGGCAAAAGAGTAGGCAAGCATTGTACAGGTCATCGAGGTGAAGAAGCCTGTCAGCAGAAGAAGTCCCGGGTGCACACAGTCGATGCCCATTAAATAAAGGTCACCGAGCAGAATGATGAGGGTCTGTATCTGACCGAGAAGGAAGAATATAAGATATCTGCCGAAGAACTTTTGCGTTCCGCTTGCACCCGCAAGCTCGATTGTGTTCTGATCGGCTTTTAGTATTGCGTTGAGAATTATGCAGCCCATCCAAATGGCAAGCATCGAATAGAACGGAGTCATTGCCGCACCGTAGGATTCAACGGGGTAGACCACCTCGGAATCGACTTTGACGGGGCTTGCAAGGAAGCTGCCTATGGATGCGGGATCAACGTTGAAGAAGTCGAGCACCGCTTGAATCTTGTCGTCATCGGTGTCACCGTTGAGTATATCGATGAGGTCGGAAAGTCTGCTTATGTAGGAGGTGAGCAGATCTTTCACCTGAATTAGTGCGTTGTTGACCGTGCCGAAGGTGTTACTCAGTTCATCGATGATGGGTTGGGTCTTACCGAGTATACCGTTGAGCTCAAGCAGGAGAGAGGAAAGGTCGCCCAAAGTGTCCTGCAAATTGTCGAGCAGCGTATCGATTGCGGGATACACGATCTCGGTGAGAGTCGTTCTTGTCGTACCGAGCGCATCACTCACAAGCTGAAGGTCGCGGACAAGATCGATGTCGCGGTTGCCGTTCAGTATATCGTCGATAATATCCTGTGCGTCTTTTGTGTCGCTTGCGGCACTTGCCAAAGCATCGGATACGGATGCGTCGGCTGCCGAAGCGTCGGAGGCACCGATTGCCTCGTATGCGACCTCAAGAGCGGCAATCTCCTGTGCAACGATGTCGGCATCCGCTTTAGCGGCTTCGAGTGCGGCGGTGCGTTCTTCGTCGTCGGTAGTGGAAGCGGCGATAGCAAGATTTGCCTGAATATTATCTATTCTTTCGGCGGAATCCTGAGCCATGAAGTCGACAAGACTTTCAATGTTCTGTGAGCTTGCCTCGGGATCTGTGAGATCGGAGTACTCATAGCCGGTTATCGCCTTGTAGAGAGCGGGGACGGCAATGTCGTTGAAGTCGTTGCCAAGGTCCTCGATGGCATCCTGATTGTGCTGAGCAAGGACGCGAATCTGTCTTGCGGAATTGGGATCGGTGAGAGAATCGTCAAGACCGAGCTTTTTACGCAGCTCACTGATTTTGTCGACAAGCTTGTTCAGTGCGCTGAGCGCATCCTCAAGCTCATCACCGGTGAGACCGGAGTGCTCTATGTAATCGATAAGCTCCTGATACTGACGCTCAAGCTCCGCAAGAGCCTCTTTTGCGGCTTCCGCATCGTCAATGGTACCGTCATAGAGTCTGTCCAACTTATAGATAGCTTCCTGAACCGCATCCTGCAAGCTGAGAAGCATATTGTTCATTTCCTCGTTGAACAGAGCAAGGTCACCCTGTATCTGCTCAATGTAGTATATCTGATCGGAGATGTTCACACGCTCGTTTCCGATGAGGTAGATCGAATAGCTGAGCGTATTGTTTGTGTCTCGCAGGGTATTGATAAGTGCGTTATTTGCCTCGATGAACTGATCGATGGTTCCGTTGTAGCTGTTCAGATTGTCACGAAGCTTGATTAGTGTATTTTTAAGGTAGTCTGTGGAGGTTTCACCCTGAACGCCTTCTGAGAAGGTGTTGAGCTTGGAGAACAGAGTTTCGACTATCGCCTCAATGTACTTTGCGTTTACCTTTGCCTTAACGTCATCCGCCGCGGCTTCGACAACCTTGACCGCGATGGCATTGGCCTTTTCGTTCTGGTAGAACTTTATGGTCGGCTTGAACATATCGGTAGTGAGGAAGTTGTACATATTATATGTAAAGTCATCCTCAATGATAACGGCTGCATAGTAGGTGCCGTCGTAAACGCCTTCGACTGCTTTATCGGCGTCATTCAGGAACACGTAACCGATACTGTCGCTCTCCTTGAGCTCTGCGACAAGCTCCTTACCCATGTTGACAATGTTGCCCTCGGCGTCGATATAATCCTGATCGTCGGAAACGACTGCGATCTTTATGTTGTTCGTCTTGCCGTAGGGATCCCCGAAGGCGTAGATATTAAACCACGCATACAGCGCGGGGAGAATACATATGGCAATGATGATGACCAAAGCAAGAAAGTTCTTGCTCAGTGCATACAGATCATGTCTGAAGATTTTGAAAACATTACGCATATCGGGCGATACTCCTGTCGCTAAAGAGTAGTAAAAAATCAAAATAACAAGTCGCAGCTTATGACAATAAGAAATATCAAAAAAGTTACGATTTGGATACAGTGTCATTGTACAAGGAAATAAAATAATTGTCAAGTAGACATAAGTACATTATTCTACAAATTTTTAATGGAATTGTGTCCGAAAAAGATTGTTACACAACATCTTGTGGATTACGAAAATTACAAAATAGTTACAATTTGGGAACACACCAAAATGCTTCGATTTTATACTGATTTAATATATAACAAAGCCACTGCGAAAAATGCGGAAAAGCGGTGCTCCGTAATCAAACGGAGCACCGCTAAGGAGGGGGGAAAACCGTGCGAGTATTTGTATTTGAAAAGGCGTGTTACATTCTGCGAACCGCCTGATAGGCTTCGCCGGTTGCGTTTATTATCTTGCGCGCTTTGACGGCGTTGCCGATAATGTCATACTCGAAGCCGAGCTCGTCAAGCTCATCCGCAAGCTCACGGAGGGGGTGATAGCCTGTTGCAAGCACCGCCGTATCGCAATGCAGGCTCTTAATTTCGTCGTCGCATTTATATGTAACGCAGTCGGCGGAGATGCTTTGGGGCATTGCTCCTTCAATGACAGTGACATCAGATGCTTTGAGCATATCCGAAAGACACTGAACGTTGTTGACGGATTCCTCGGCGTACTTGAGCTTGCTTCTCACAAGCACCGTGACCTTTTTGGCGAGACCGTCGAGATGCAGTGCGGTCTCGACGCCGACGACACCTCCGCCGATTATGACACATTCGTCACCGACGGGACATTCACCGAGCAAAACGGGCACGGCTTCATGCGCATAGTGAACGCCGTCGATATCGGGAATATTGGCTTCGGCACCCGTTGCGATGATGACTCTTTCAAAGCCCGCATTCGCAATATCCTTTGCGGTAGCGGTCTTGTTGAAGACAATCGGCACACCGCTCTTTTCGAGCTGCGTTTTGAGATACTCGACGTATTTCATGACGTCTTTTTTGAAGGACGGAGCTCCCGCGGCAAGCAGCATACCGCCTATCCTGGCGGACTTTTCCCAAATCTCGGCTCTCATACCGCGCTTTGCGGCGGTTAGTGCCGCCTCGATACCGCCGCAGCCCGCACCGATAATGAGTACCGATTGATCGGGCTTTGCGGGGGTGAGCGGAAAATCGTCCTCATGGTGGGCAACGGGATTGACGGAGCAGGAGTAGTTTCTGCCGAGATGCCCGAGCCTCAGACATTCGTTACAGCCGATGCAGGGTCTTATGTCCTCGACGCGACCCTCCTTTATCTTTTTGACAAACATCGGGTCGGCAATGTGCTGATGCCCCAAGGCGATAAAGTCCGCCTTGCCACTCTGCAGGACTTCCTCCGCATATTCCGGACGGTTGAGCTTACCTTGTGTAATCACGGGTATGCTCACCGCCTTTTTGACCGCTTCCGCGGCAAAGAGCTGACAGCCTTCGTCCTGATAGACGGTGGGGATTTGACGGTACCAGACCTCATAGCAGCCGGTATCCACATGAAGTGCCGCCGCACCCCACTTTTCGAGCAGCTTCGCTATCTCGACACCCTCGTCAAGCTTCCTGTAGCCGGGGACGTCAAGACAGTGTGCGGGAGTAAATTTGATTATTTGCGGGAAATCGTCTCCGCAGTAGCGACGAACCGCATCCATGCATTCACCTAAAAAGCGCACTCTGTTTTCGAGTGAGCCGCCGTACATATCGCTACGGTGATTGAATGCCTCGGTCATGAACTGGTCGGCAAGATAGCTGCCGTATGCGTGCATTTCGATTGCATCCGCTCCCGCGTCCTTTGCAAGCTTTGCGGAGTAGCCCACCTTATCGGTGATGAAGTGTATGTCCTCAACGCTGAGCTCCTTACACTTCATGTCGGGGAACCAAAAGGTCGGTATCGGACTGCATGAATAGGGAGGCACCGTAGCCGAGGTGTACATTATGCGACCGAGTCCGGGACCTATCTGCACACAGAGCTTTGCGCCGTATGCGTGAACCTGATCGGCAAGTGCGGAAAGGCGGTTGACGTGGTGATAGTTTGAAAGTGCGGAACAGGAGTAGCCTTCGTATTCGAGAACGGAGGCGTTGCGTCCGGTGATTATAAGACCGGTGCCGCCCTTGGCACGTTCGGCAAAATATCTGATGCTGCGAGCTGAATAACCGCCGTCACCGTCTGCGGTCGTACCCATCGGAGCCATGACAACACGGTTTTTGAGCTCCATATTGCCGATACGACCCTTTTTCAGAAGAAGTGATCCTGCCATCACTTCACCTCATCGGTCTCCGTCGTCTTGATCTTGCGGCAGGCAAGAAGCACTACGGCTGCTATGGCAACGACCATGAGAGGAAGGTAAATGTACATCGCGCTTGCATACGAGCCGAAGGCGTCGTAGATCGCCGCGATTACATAGTTGCCGATTGCGATACCACCGGAGAACACGCCCACAAAGATGCCTATGAAGCCTGCGTATTCTCTGGTTCCGAATACCGAGCGGGTGAGCATGGGGAGCGTGCTGCGTCCCGTTGCGATACCGACACCGGTGAGACAGGAGACGACATACACAAGACCGAGAGCAGGAGAGGTGAGCAGGATGATGCAGGCGACCGTGAACATTGTGAGACCGAGAGCAACGAGCCACTTAATGTGTATGCGGTCGGAGAGCCAACCGATTATGAAGGGCATTATCATGTTGACGGTGAACATGGGCGCGATGGCGGCACCGGCATCCGCGGCACTGTAGCCGAGGTCCTGTATGTAAACGGAGATTATGCCCATGATGGAGTAGACGACTATGCCGATGATGAGCCAGATTATCACGGTTGCCCAGAAGTTGACTGTCTTGACGCCCTCCTTTAAGGTGATACCGAAAAGAGGATCGGCAGTCTTTTCGCCGTCTGACTTTTCGTCGAAGAACAAGGGCTTAAGACCCATGGACTGAGGCTCGGAACGGAAGCAGACAGCCATGATAACGGTGCATACGAGAGAAACTGCCGTGGCGATAACAAAGGAGTGACGCCAACCGTAGGCGGCGATCCATTCACCGACGATGGGGCTGAATACAGTTCCGCCGAGTCCCGCAAGGGAAACGGTGAGACCGACGAGAAAGCCGGTGTGCTTCGCAAACCAAGTATTTATAATGGTGCCGCAGATGGCGGATGCCAAAAACGCGAAGGCGATACCGACGATTAGCGCGGCTATATAGAACATCGCAAGGGAGCTTGCGCGGGAGTAAATGAACATACCCGCGGTCATGAGTACGCCGCCGAGTGTCACTATGCCGCGAAGGTTTATGAGACTCTTGAGCTTACCGATGAACATATTCGCGACGGCACATATCGCACTCATAAGGGTAAGCGAAAGAGCATACTGCGCTCTTGTGAATTGGGGGAAGGCTTCGAGTATGGGTGCGGTGTAAAGGCTGAGGGGATTGTAGATCATGCCGGTGAATATCATCTGTATGATGATGACGGTGAGCAGAGCTATACCGGCAAACAGCGTGGTTTTCCTTTTGGTTTCCATGGTTTGATCTCCTTATATTTTAATGTTTTTTAGGATTTAATAACAGCTCCAGCCGCCGTCGACGCAAATGTTTGCGCCGGTGACATAGGAGGATTCCTCCGCCGCGAGAAAAACTATCGCGGAATCAAGCTCTCCGCCGACATCGGGGTCGGTGCAGCCCTTGCCGGGTCTGCCCATGGGAGTTTTTCTGTCGATCATCGGCATGAGAAATTCGAGCCTGTCGCCGCTGACTGCCTGAGATTCAAAAAAGCCAGGGCATACGGAATTGACCGTGACGCCGCGTCTTGCCCATTCGACCGCAGCGGCTCTCGTAAAGTTCAAGACGGCTCCCTTGCAGGCGGAATATGCGGCTGTTTTGGCTTCACCGTGTATCCCGATGCCGCCCAAACCGAGAATGGAGGCAATATTGATGATCCTGCCGTAGCCGCGCTTTAACATATGCTTGCCTATCTCTCTGGTAAGTCTGAAATATGACATCAGCTCCAACTCGACATGGAACAGGAAGGTTTCGTCGTTCATGTTCTCAAGGGGCGCGGAGGGACCGCCGCCCGTGTTGTTCACCAGAATGTCGATCTTTCCGAAGGTGCCGATGATTTGATCTACCGCCGAGTATAGCTGATCTTTGTCGGTCACGTCGCAGACTATCGGAAGGCAGCGGCTTCCCAAGCTTCGTATTTCCTCGGCTACCTCGCAAAGCTTTTCCTCACGCCTTGCAAGTATCGCAACGTCGGCACCCTGACGTGCAAGAGCAAGTGCCTCACCTCTGCCGAGACCGGCTGAGGCACCGGTAACAACGGCTACTCTGTTTGTTAAATCGAACATATCTTTTCTCCTTAGTTATCAATCGTCTATCGTGCAGCCCGCAAAATATCCCGCTCTGACCGCGGTTCCGATGCGCCCGACCTTTTCGTTGTCACCGATGACTCTAACCCTCCAACCGAAACGCTTTTTGAGTGCCTCGGCATATTCGGTCAGAGGTCTGAGACCGAACGCGCTTATGACGGTGTCGGCGGGAATGTGTTCCTCGGAGCCGTCCTTTAGAATAACGGTAACGCCGTCGGCGTTTATCTCCTTGACACGGGTCTCGGTCATGACTCCGATCTTTTTCTCACCGATCTTTCGCATGAGTCCGGCATAGCTCATCATGTTGAGGTCGGGCGAAAGTCTCGGTGCCATTTCAACGATGACAGGGTCGAGACCGAAGTCCTCGGCAAGCTCGATTGCGCAGTCGCAGCCCGATTGCCCGCCGCCGCAGATAACAACTTTCTTGCCTTTGATGCGCTCCTTGTGACGGTGCGCGTCATGAACGCTTATGACATTGTCGCCGTCGATGCCTTTAATGGGCGGAGTAAACGGCACGGAGCCCGCTGCGACAAGTATCCTGTCGTATCCGTCGAGTATCGGGTCGTCCGCCTTTACCTCGGTGTTCAGTCGAAGGTCGATGCCGAGCTTTAAAAGCTGTACCTCGTAATAGCCGATGAGTGACTTCAGCTGACCTTTAAAGGACGGAGTTCGAGCGGCGGTGACCGTTCCGCCGACGCAGCAGTCCTTTTCAAAGAGTGTGACCTTATGCCCCGCAAGCGTTGCGACACGGGCAGCCTCAAGCCCTGCGGGACCCGCACCGATGACGGCGACCTTCATGGGCGTTGAGGTCTTTTCTATCTTCATCCAACGCTCCTGACAGGCTTCGGTATTCACGGCGCAGCTCAGGTTTGCCATTTTGAAGGCACCGGTTCTGCCTATACAGTCCTCATTGCAGCGGATGCATGGACGCACGTCCTCACGTCTGCCCTCGCGCAGCTTCTTGGGAAGGTCGGGGTCTGCGATGAGTCCGCGGGCAAACATGACAAAGTCCGCATTGCCGCTCTCTACAAGTTTCACTGCCGTCTCCGGCGTATGATTTCCCGCGTTAAGTATCGGGAGCGACGTTGCCTTGCGCGCGGTTTCGGTAACGTATGCCATGCAAGCGTCACCGAGATAGGCGGGCGGGAATATGTAGTCGATGGTTTCGTATGAACCTGCATCGACGTCGAATGCGTCGACACTGGAGTTTCTTTCGAGATAACGGAGAATCTCCGCACTTTCCTCGAGGGTGCGCCCGCCCTCGAAGTGATGGTCGAGAGATATACGGAAAATGACAGCCATATCGGGACGGCAGCCCTTTCTGACCGCCTCGATAGCTTCGACCGCAAAGCGGCAGCGATTTTCGACGCTTCCGCCGTACTTATCGGTTCTGCGATTCCAAAGCGGCGAGAGGAATTGGTCAATGAGATAGCCTGCGTGCGCATGGATCTCGATGGCGTCGTAGCCCGCCTTTGCCGCATTTGCGGCGGCGTTTGTAAACTGGGACATCATCTTTTTGATGTCATCCTCATCCATTGCCTTGCACATGATCGAGGGATCGAGCGTCGCAGGAATTGCGGATGCGCTTACGGGATTGCGGAAACGGTTGGGGAAGGCATTTCTTCCGACACCGCAGCTAAGCTGAATCGCGACCTTTGCGCCGTGCTTGTGTATTGCCTCGACCATGATCGAGTGCTTGGGCACGGAGTATTTTTCCTCGATCGCGCCTTCTATGCAGCCCGATGCCCATTCCTGACTTATGAAGGTGCAGCCTACTATGACGAGACCCACACCGCCTTTGGCGCGTCTTTCGTAAAACGCTATCTTATCATCGTTTACCGTGCCGTCGGAGTTCGCGGCATTTGTTCCGTGCGGAGACTCGACGATTCGGTTTTTGACCTCCATTTTGCCGATTTTAAACGGCGTGAAAAGAATGTCGTACTTACTCATAATTGCTTCTCCTGTTTTCCGTTTCTTTATCTTTCAAACCGCAAGAGCGGGGAACAACGCACATATCAATGCGACCGTGCAGGTGCTTATAGTCGTCGCAACGACGGAAATAATAAATACGCTTGGATAGCCGTCCTTTATCTTTACGTCGCAGAAGGAGTGTGCCATGACGACGGTGCCCGCATAGGGCATTGTGTCAAGTGTTGCACCGGCAAAGGACGAAATGCGGTGTATCGCTTCGAGTGACAGTCCCGCCTTCTGCACTATCGGTGCGATGATGGGCACGGCTATAGCCTGACCCGTTGCGCTGCCGCCGCAAAGCATACACATGAGAGCGACCGTCAGAATGAGAAGGATATAGGGATTGATCTCCATGGCGGAAAGAGCATTGACTATCTGATCGAAGGCGGGAGTGCTTTGCACAACGGTCGCAAAGCCGATGACCGAACAAATGCTGACTACCGCGGGAAGTGCTGTGGTGCAGCCGTTTGAGATGCTTTGCTTAATGTCTCTGTTCGGGAGATATTTAAAGAACAAAAGCGATGCGACGATGCAGGTTATGATAAGCGAAATGTTTATGTCGAGCTTTACGACGTTGAACATGGTCACCAAAACGAACATGGGGATAAGAGTGATTACCATGTTCGGACGCGACTCCATGTCCTCAAATTCCTTGTCCTTCGGACCGTATTCAAAGTGATTGCCTCTGTTTATATCCTTTGTAATAAGTATGTTTACCAGGAAGGTCATCGCGATTATCTCGACTATCGCGCCGATGATGCCGGGGATTGCCGCTGCTGTGGAGCTTGTGCCGAGTATCTGCATGGGGATGACATTGCCCGGCATGGGACTGCCGGGCAGATCGTTTGCAAAGCCCAAGCAGCCGCCTAGTATCCCCGCAACGATAAACTTCTTCGGAATATCGGCTATTTTGAAAAGTGACAGAGCAACGGGATAGAGAACGAACACCACCTGAGACGCTCCGACTCCGGCAAACTCAAGCAATGCGGACATCAGAATAAGAGCGACGATGACAATGTGACGCTTCTTTTTGGGACTGTAGGAATCGCGCAGACATATCTTTGAGATACCGAGCGCGACGGTGAGACCGGCACCGCTTTCGGAATACAAAACGGCAAGGATCGCACAGAAGAACATCATTCCGAAATATTGCGCCATGAATCCGCCCATACCGACCAAGTAATAATCGACATATGCGGTTGCGGGGTTCAGCCCGTTAAACAAAACGACAACGAATGCACCGGCTACCGAGCTTATCATAATGTTCCAACCTATGTAGGTCAGATATCCCATTACGATAAAACCGAGCAGGCAGCCTACAAGACTCAGAATATCCATTGTTAATCTCCTTTGACAAATGATTGTCTGTCACTTCACGAAGTGAGTATAACTGCTATGCTAAAAAATTAACATAGGCGATTTTTTAAATTCGAAAACGGATGTTTGTGAAAATGCACAAATGATACGCAAATCGAATGCTTGAAAATGTACGTTTGCTGTGAGATAATAAAATAACAAAGTTAAGCTAAAGAGGAAAAGAGGCGGCAAATATGGATATAAGCGCGTTTTACGGTGTGCTTTTGGATAAGCTGACAAGTGACTCCTTGGACGAGCTGATACGCACAGCAGCGGAATTTACGGGGCAGAGCGTTGTTCTGCTTGACTCGGGCTATAAGGTGCTTGCATCGTGGCCGCATAAAAAAATAGGCGACCCATATTGGGACGCCCAACAGGAATACGGTTATGTGCCGGAGGAAAATCTTCGCAAGATATTCGAGAGCAAGTGCCCCGATGCGACATTTAAAGGTCCTGCGTATATAGATTGGAACGACGTGGTTTATCCGAGAAGTGCCGCATCCATAATCCATAACGGACTGTTGCTCGGTCATGTCAGTATTTATCATACGGACAGCGATAAAATGAAGGAGGACGAGCTTCAGACGGCGTGCTCATGTCTTGAGCGCGTACTCAAGATATTTTTTCTGAACAACAATCATCTTTCAACCGCAAGTACGACGGTCATGAGTGCTCTTGTTTCGCGTATATTCGCGGGACAGCACATAAACAGAGAATTTTCGGACGAATGGAGAAATCTCTGCGGCGAGGAGCTTAAGGGCGGCTTTGCCGTTGTGACCGTTTCGCAGCAGAAGCTGCACAAGAGCATACTCGATCTCATATCCGCAAGACTCGGCAATATCCACAGATATTTTGCCTATGCCGAGATAGACAAATACGGCTACATTCTTTTTTACAATATAGGCTCCGACGGCTATTTTCAAAGTATAATGTCGAGATTGCGCGATTACCTTCACGGCTATAAGCTCCACTGCGGTGTGAGTGAGCTTTTCGACAGCATCGACAATATACGCTTCCATATGTATCAAAGCCGCAAGGCACTGAAAATAGGGCAGATATTGAATGAAACCGAGCTGCTTCATGCCTACGGAAAGCTCAGAACGGACATTATTCTTTCCTATGTCTGCGAAAGCATGGATTATAAAAACTATGTCCACCCGCTGTTTACCGCACTTATGGCAGAGGATGAGGAAAACGGAACGCAGTATTACGCTACACTCATAAGCTATCTTGACTGCATATGCGACAGTGCGAAGGCGGCAAAGAAGCTGTTTATACACCGAAATACGCTGCTGTACAGGATAAACCGCATAGAGGAGAATTATGATTGCAGCTTTGCGGACGAAGCATTTGTGAAGGATCTTATGCTGTCGCACATGATATGCGACTTCCGCGAAAGAATGCCCGCTTGTGAGATTTCACAAAAAGACGAGCGAAGATTTTGACGAACAAACATGGATATTCGTTAAAAGTTCGACTATCATTTTTTCACAGTCATAAATTAAATGAGGTGAAAAAATGAAAGGCTTCGGTACAATAATACACGGGCAGACCGTCGGATTCATGGAGAAGGACATCCCCGAACCCGCTCCGTTTGAGGCACTTTTGGAACCGGTAGTTATAGCACCGTGCACTTCGGATGTTCACATAGCGTTCGAACAGGGGCACAATCCCGCAAGAAACAAGCGTATTCTTGGGCACGAATCCGTCGGACGCATAGTGAAGCTCGGTGAGGGCTGCCGCGAATATAAGGTCGGAGATGTCGTGGTGGTTCCGTGTACGACGCCCGAATGGAGAACTCTCGAGGTTCAGGACGGAGCATTCCAACACTCGGGCGGCTTGTGCCAGGGCATGAGAATAGGCACAAGCAGAGACGGTGTAATGGCGGAGTACTATCTCGTCAACGACGTTGAGATGAACACGGCGAAGATTCCGGAGGGCGTTTCGCTCGAAAGCGCGCTCATGGTCAGCGACATGATGACGACGGGCTTCCACGGTGCGGAGCTTGCGGATGTGCGATTCGGTGATCTTGTCGTCGTCATAGGCACGGGACCGGTCGGACTTATGGCGATAGCCGCCGCAAAGCTCAGGGGAGCGGGAAGAATAATTGCGGTCGGATCAAGACCGAAATGCGTCGAGCTTGCGTATCACTACGGGGCGAGTGATGTCGTAAACTACAAGGAAGGCGATGTGGTTGAACAAATTTTGAGTCTCACCGGAGGCAAAAAGGCGGATCGCACGATAATCGCCGGAGGCGGAACGGAGCAGCTTGTGACCGCATATATGCTAACGCGTCCCGCGGGCGGAATAGGCGATCTCGTAGCCGCCGATACGCCGCCGAAACTCGAGGCGGACACTGCCGCGTTTTGCAGATTCGTTGCGCATCATAAGCTGTCGGGCGGACTGTGCCCGGGCGGGCGGCGCAGAGCGGAAAGACTGCTTGATCTCGTGAAGTACGGTCGCGTTGATCCGTCGCTCATGATAACTCATAAATACCACGGGCTCCAAAGCTGCGCCGAGGCATTCGAGCTGATGCACGAAAAACCTGCCGACCTCGTCAAACCCATTGTATATATAAATGTATAAACAGCAAAGTCCGACAACCGCGGTTGTCGGACTTTGCTATATTTAAATATGTACTTTTTCAGATATGATAGCCCATCTCGTAGGCTTCTTCCATTGCCGGAGAGGAGAGGATCTCACCGATCTCGTATGCGCCGATGCCGCGGATAACACCCATTTCCTTCGCGCCTTCAATGCAATCGGCATAGCCGCGCAAACAGGCGACGGTGGTTTCGACTGCTGCCGTTTCCGGCTCCGCGGCGGTAACGATGTAGTACAGCTCTTTGTTCTTGACCTCCGTCCAACGCGCCACACTGCGGTCGATGACTGCCTTGAGCTGAGCGGCGATGGAGTAAAAGTATACGGGGCTTGCCAGCACCAGAACGTCTGCGTCGATCATCTTCTGCAATATCTCCGCCATATCGTCCTTTATCACACATTCGCCGTTTTCGGCGCAGGCATAGCAGGCGCGGCAATAGCCGATGTTCTTTTCGGCAACACGAATTTTCTCTACCTTATGACCCGCGTCAATTGCGCCCTTTGCGAACTGATCGCAAAGAGTGTCGGAATTACCGCCCCTTCTGGGACTGCCGGATAAAATCAAAACCTTTTTGCTCATAACCGTTCTCCTTTGCTGTGCAAATTATTTTACTCGAATTTTTTTTCGACTTCGGGAAAGCAGATCGAATAGGGAATGATATGATAATATCATAATATTTCCGGATATTCAACGAAATCCGTGTGCCGCATCAAGCGATTTAGCGGGCAACGCCGTGACCTTGCAGGCGATTCAAAAAAATTTTTGAAAACAAAAAATAATTTGCAAAGCTTGTGCAATATAGTCGAAATTTTCCCGTCTTTATGATTGAGACGACAAAGTGACCGTGTCGAAACATAAAAATACATGACTATTTCCACCCATGTAGCGGTCACATAAAACACAGTTTTTTATTATGAAAGGAGCAAACATTATGTTTAGCGGTATTGCAGATTTCGTAGCATGGATACTCGATATGACCGGCGATAAGCCCGA
>CAZWID010000010.1:0-20104 GCA_964634065.1 uncultured Oscillospiraceae bacterium
GGGCGCATATCAATTTGCCCGTACATTATAGCAAAGTGTTATCTCAAAGTAAAGAAAATTATTTGTAATACACGCCCAAGACACTCTCGTGTGGGTCTGTACTTTTGCCTACTTTCAGCTCAAACGTTATCTCAAAGGTTCTGTACCACGGGAGCCTTAAGCCGCTCATTTCCACACCGCCCCAACCGCGTTCCGCATACGGCGACAGTGAGCTTATGAAATTACTGCTTTCAAGTCTCTCGATAAGCTTTGGCACACGCTCATCCATAAGCTTTTTGAGCTCATCATTCACCGTATCGGGGTCTGTTTCGGTGGCGTACAGATTATTCGGATCGCCGCCGAGCTCATCCTTTACATATGAAGCAAGGAGCGGTCGAACATCGTCACGGTAGCAAATATCGCGAATGAGGACATCCGCAAGCGAACACATATGCCCGTACTCGGAAAGCTCACTCCCCTCTCCGTTTTGGAGGTATGCATAGCGTGCGACACCGTGGCTGAGTCCCGTTCCGGTCAGGTTCGCAAGATCCAGAAGTCCCGCATAGGCTATTAGCTTACCGAGCTCGGTATCCTCTACAAGTCGCGTTCTGAAATAATCTCCGTATGCGGCGTTTGAGCCGTCAAGCAATATGACCGGCTTGCCGTCGTCAAGGCAAGCGTTCAGATAATCTATGAGCTCATCGCAATAATCTGTGCCTTTATCGGCATCCTTGGGCTTTGTCAGCACGCATATTTTAAGCTCCGCGCCCGTTTTTTCGGTCAGTCCGAAGTACTCCATATGCTCGCTGACCAAAAGCTTCAACGGGCGATAATCGAATTGGCAGGCGTTTTCGTTCTCGGAACCGCCGAAGTATCTGACCTCGGCATCGGCTCCCTGCCAGCCTGTTTCCTCAAGATACATTGAGCACAAAGCCTTAAAGCCCATATCGTCGACGCCCGAAAGCAGCTCATCGCCGTCACGCAGGAGACTTTCGATATACGCTATCTCATTTGTTTGGGCACAATTTGAAACAGAGGAATCGTCGATACCGTACAGCACCGTGAATATGCCATCGTCATCCGCAACAATGCGCAGCAGCTCGTCGGACAAAAAGAGCTTGCGCTCCCTCGCCCTTGTGAAGTCGGCAATGTCCGCTGCGGTGTAGCCTTCCGGTATCGGTATGGCATTGCCGTTTTCGTCGGTGCCATAAGTCGCTATGACGTTTTCAAGGCTCAGCTCACTTGATGACAGCTTTAGTCTCGGCAGTGAAAAATACTCTCTTATTTCACTGTAGTCATCGGCAGTATATCCGTTATATCCTATAGTCGGGGCAAGACGCATTACGCTGTCAAGCAGCCAAACGCGGTTATTCTCATCCTCGGAAAGCAAGGTCAGCGTCATATCGAGAAGCTCCGTCTCGCTGACCACACTACCGTCGGAGAGCGTAACCGTTCCGTTTATGTCCCCCGATCTCGATGCACACAGGCCGCCGGACACAAGCTGATCTACGAAGATTATATAACGGTCGCAGCCGTCGTTTTCACAGGAGACAAGCCAATCGTAGATCGCCGCTCTGTCGCCCATTTGAGTACCCGGCTGACCGTCAAGCCTCGTTGAAAAAGCGTCGAGTGAGGGCATTATGAGCTCATAATCAAGTGACTGTGCCATATAGACCATGCACTCGTAATTATTCGGTCTGTCGTCAAGTGGGAGGTATGCAATCTTCTTAGTATTCTCCGAAGTCGGCGGATCGGATGGAGAAGTTCTCACTGCGGAGCACGCCGACAGCAAGAGCGCAACGCACAGAAGCAGACATAAAAGTTTCTTTGACATATTCAATCTTTCCGTTTTTTACAGTTTGCGGAACAGTTCTTACAGTCACCGCAGTGCCCGTCTCGTCTTATACTGCGTATAGCGAAGAATCCCCAAACGCAAAGACCCAGTATTATAACTATTTCCATCACAATATCAGTCCTGCCGCAAGGTACACGATGTAGGCTACTATCCATGCCACACAGCACTGTGCCACAACTACGCCGAATGCCTTGAGTCCTCCGCCGATCTCACGCTTTATTGCGGATATTGCCGCAACGCAAGGTGTATACAGCAGTGCGAAGGTCAAAAAGCTTATTGCACTCTGAGTCGTAAACACTCCCGTGAGTGCCACCGCAAGCTGATCCGCACCGACGTTCATGAGTACGCCCATGGTGCTGACTACCGCTTCTTTTGCCATGAGTCCGGTTATGAGACTTGTCGCTATACGCCAATCGTCAAAGCCCAAAGGTGCGAATATGGGTGCTATGAAGCTACCTATGAGCGATAGCAAACTGTCCCCGTCTCCGGCATCGACGATGTTCAGGTGAGCGTCGAAATGCTGCAAGAACCATATGGCGATGGTCGCCGCAAATATTATCGTAAATGCTCTGCGGATAAAGTCGCTTGCTTTTTCCCACATAAGGAGCAGTACACTTTTGAGCGAGGGCATACGGTAATTCGGAAGCTCCATGACAAACGGCACGGGCTTTCCCGTGAAGCTTGTTTTGCTGAGTATTTTTGCTGCGATAACACCCGTCACCATGCCGCCTATGTAAAGAAGCGTCATCACCAAAAGTCCCTGTCCCGGGAAAAACGCCGCAGTGAACATTGCGTAAATCGGTATCTTAGCGGAGCAGCTCATAAACGGCACAAGCAGCATCGTCATTTTCCTGTCTCTGTCGGACGACAGCGTTCTTGTTGCCATGATCGCAGGCACGGAGCAGCCGAAGCCTATGAGCATGGGGACAAAGCTGCGTCCAGAAAGTCCTATCTTTCGTAAGAGCTTATCCATAACAAACGCAACTCTCGACATATAGCCCGTATCCTCAAGTATCGAGAGGAAGAAAAACAGCACGACGATTATAGGCAGAAAGCTCAGCATACTGCCTACGCCCGCAAACACACCGTCAATGACAAGGCTTTGTACAACAGGGTTTAATCCGTATTCCGTGAGTACCGCATCGACCCATACCGTGAGTGCGTCTATACCCTCCGCCAAAAGGTCGGAAAGATTCTGACCTATTACGTCGAAGGTCATCCAGAATATGAACGCCATTATCGCAAGAAAAGTCGGTATCGCAAGGTACTTATGAGTCAGTATCCTGTCTATCTTAATACTGCGCTGCTGCTCCTTGCTCTCTTTTGCTTTGACAACGGTCTCCGCACATAGCTTCTCTATAAAGCGGTATCGCATATCCGCAAGGGCGGCATTGCGGTCAAGTCCGCTCTCACTCTCCATCTCAAGCGAAGCGTGCTCCACAAGTTCAAGTTCGTTTTCGCTGAGACCCAAACGCTTGATTATGCCCTCGTCCTGTTCTATGACTCTTGTTGCCGCAAATCTTGACGGTACGCCCATGGCATCGGCATGGTCTTCGACAACGTGGCTCACCGTATGTATACAGCGGTGAACGGGTCCTGCGCTGCAAAAGTCGACCTTTTGCGGCTTTTGCTTTTTCTTCGCCGTCTCCACCGTCAGCTCCAAAAGCTCCTCGACACCGTCGTTTTTAGCCGCCGCTATAGGCAATACCGGTATGCCGAGCTTCTTCGAGAGTGCATCAACGTCAACGGAGCCGTGATTTCCCAAAAGCTCATCCATCATGTTCAGCGCAAGCACCATGGGCTTGCCCATCTCGGCAAGCTGAAGCGTAAGATAAAGATTGCGCTCTATATTCGTCGCATCGACGATGTTTATTATCGCATCGGGTGCACTGTCGATAATAAAATCTCGTGTAACGATCTCCTCACCGGAGTACGGACGTATGGAATATATGCCGGGAAGGTCGACTAAGGTGCAGTTCTTCTGACCTTTGATTTCGCCCATCTTATGCTCAACCGTCACTCCCGGGAAATTGCCGACGTGCTGATTGGAGCCCGTGAGCTGATTAAAAAGCGTCGTCTTGCCGCAGTTTTGATTTCCGACTAAAGCTATTACCATGCTCATGCCTCCTCACAGGGAACGACTTCGATTTTTGCGGCATCATCCTTACGCAGTGTCATGGTATAGCCTCTGAGGCTGATCTCTATCGGGTCGCCCAAAGGTGCCATCTTCCGTACCGTGATCTCCGTTTTTGGGATTATGCCCATATCAAGCAGATGATTGCGGAGATTGCCCTCCCCGCCCACACTTGTTATTATCGCTTTCTTACCTATCTGAAGCTTATCCAATGTCATATAAAATACCCCTCCATGTCAGACAAAATCAGTTTAGTCTAACACGGAGGGTTTGTCAATCACCGTACTTATTTTTTGTCGTTCATCATGCGTTCAATATCCGCAAGGCGGCTTTCGTACGCTGCCGTGATCTCGTTCTCGTACTTGAGCTTGGGCTCATCTATCCCGAGAAGCGTCATAATGTATTTCACAAACTGCGGATTCATCATGAGGAAGGGTCCGACAATGGAGGTCGAAATGAAATTATTGATTCTAACGCCCTCGAGCTTATCGGTCTTGCTTCTGCCCGTACCGTAGAGCATCTTTGCCAATGCGTTTTTCGTTTCACCGAATGTCTGCGAAAATTCGGCTTTGAAGCCGACAAGCTTCATCCCGTCAAAATCGCAAAGCACCGTTGCGCTGTGTCTGTGCATCATGTCGCGCTTTGCATAAAACGGCACAAGTCCCAAAGCGTCAACTCGGCTTCCGTCATCGTTTTCGATATATTCGTAAAACACCTCACCGGCGTTTGCTGTCATGAGTAATACCTTACCGCCGTCAATGAGCTCACGGAGACGCTCCTTATGCGGCATAAGACGTTCTATTGCCCACTCCTGTGCTCTTTCGGTCATAGCACCCATGTATATCATGTCGACATCCTGCGACACGAACGCGGGTTCATCGGTGAGCTTTGTCTCGAAAAACTCGGCTTCCGGCATACATTCTTTAAGATAGCGGTAGTTCCATGAATCACCGAAAAGATTTGCCGCCTCGGGAAACAGTATTTCTATTTTCATGCTCTCACCGCTCCTCTCTTTTCTATCTCCTCAAGCACTCCCTTTTTGACCTCCGCCGTTAGCTTGGGAGTCGTCAAGTCATGGAGTATGAATACCTTGTCCGTATCCTTGAGTTCAAGCTCCTTTGGCGCATCGAGTTCATTCTTTACACAGTGTATCTTTTCTTCGGGAACACCGGCAAGAAGCAGCCGGAGCTTATAATCATGTATTCTGACTCCGCAGGCAATGATACGCTTGATGCTGTCATCATTTAAAAGCTCAAGGTCTGCATCATATATCCATGTCATGATCTCGGTCGTCTTTTTATAGGTCGCGTCGTCAAGCATAAGAATGATCTCCTTATTGCCCTTTTCGGTACGCATATAATCGAAAACTATGGAGCAGGCAACGGGATTTTGTCCCTTGGTCATGTTCGTGACTACCTCGATACCGTTCTTCTCCGTATGAGTATAGCGGCTCTTTACTATGCTCATATGGGCAAAGCTCTTTGCTATGCTGTCTGCCGAAAGTCCGAAAGTACGCAAAAGCGATACGGTGGTCACCTGATTGTAGATATTGAAAATGCTGTCGCTGATCATGGGATAGGTCTCGGTCTTGCCGTCAAAGCAAACGGCTATACTGCGACCCTCAAAATCCGGCATTGCCGAATAGTCCGCCTTCGGTGAGCTGAGACCGCAGTTGGGACAGTGCATCTTTCCGATATGGTGATAGCGTACATATTCATACTCCGGTATGTGCCCGCAATCGGGGCACACTCTTACATCGTTTATGATGTTTATGCACTCGTCACGGTCGGTCGGCAGACGGTCAATGGAGAAGTAGCTGCGAGGATTCGATTTTTTCAGTCTGCTGCTGATGGGATCGTCCGCATTGAGTATCATATATGTGTCATCGGGCAGTGCCTTGTCGATTATCGAAAAGATAAATTCAGCATGGGCATTACGCTGAATCGAGTCGCGGAACAGATTTGTGCAAACCGTGTATGTCGGATGCACATAAGGATAAATACGCAGTGAGCTGCGTTCATCTACCTCAAACAGGGCTATGTCTTCCTTGACATGACCTCCGAGGTTCGCGGATTCTATCAGAGAGCTTGCAATACCCGCATCGATATTTGACCCTGCTTTGTTGTTCAGTACGCTGTATCCGTTGTCACTGAGGACATCAAGTATCATGTTGCAGCAGGTCGTCTTGCCGTTTGTACCCGTAACGGTGATGACCTTCTCGGGCTTATCTATACGTCCCAAGAAATCGGGGCACAGCTTTATTGCCAACTTTCCGGGAAGGTAGCTTGCATTTCTGCCGAGCAAATGCATCAGCACCATTACGGTCTTACTCACCCAGAGTGCAAAGTAAAATCTCAAATTCTTCATGTGTATTTATATTTCCTCCTTCGGATCTGTCTTACTTATTATACCCTACTGAGAAAAATATTCAAGGTCAAATATGCCGCCGCAAAACCTGCGACGGCATACTCTTTAAATGGGAGGGTAACACATGAATATTTTATTTGTGAAAGAACGGTGTCGGCAAATACAGCTATACGGTTTTTCCTGACACCGCCATTTATGCGGGCTCGGAAAGGATCTTCTTGACCATTTCCTTTACGGCGGCAAGTGCTTTATTGTCATCGCTGATGTTTTCAAGTCCCTTGCCGGACAAATTGAGTGAGGCTATCTCGCCGTCATAGCCGACAAAGCCGAGCATATGGGTATCGAGTCTTTCCGCAAGCTCACCGAGTATGGGCTTGTTTTCCTCGTCGTACCTGCAGCCTATCATATACTTATTTGAATACGGCAGCTTCAGCTCATCGACCATGTCAGTTATGCGCTCGGCAGTTTCAAAGCTGAGCTTGGACTGATCGCAGACTATGATAAGCGTATCGGAATTGCTGCCGGTACCTCTCGAAAAATGTTCGAGACCTGCGTCAAAGTCGATGATAACAAGATCGTACATATTCATCGTCTCGGAGAATATCGAATTGAGCACACTGTTTATCGTGCAATAGCATCCTGCTCCCTTGCGTCTTCCCATTACAACGAAGTCGAAGTGATCGCCATGGCATACCGCATCGTACATATCGGCTCTGAGCTTCTCTCCGGCAATGCCCTCATCCAGAGTTTTCTTACGCTTATCGACGGCTTCTCCGATTGTGGTCTCGTACTGTACGTTGAGCGTCGTTGCAAGGTTCGCATCGGGATCGGCATCTATGACAAGGATCTGATCGCACAGCCCCAAGTCCCTTACCGCCTTTACAAACAATGATGCGGTGGTCGTCTTGCCTGTACCGCCCTTGCCCGAAAAGGATATTATCCTCGTTTGCTTTTTCATATTATCTCGTCCTTTCGAAACCACATATTGTCAAAAAGTATGTTCTCGGCAAGTACCGAAAATCTCGGCCAGTCCTCGACATCCTCCATATCGGCGGGGATCATTTCAAGGAAGGAGCCTCGCTTTTCGTAATACCTGATTATCCCGTAACCTTTAGACACCAAAAGCTGCGTCGTCTCGTCGTCGACGGGATACGGAAAGATGAAGTACACCTGAGTAAATACGCCTTTGTATTCCTCAAGCATATCTATCTTCTTTTGAAAATCCTCGACACCGTAGAATGCGGCGATACATTCACGGACGGAGCTTTTGTATCTGAGATTCCTGCAAAGCGGCTCCGAACCCGTAAGATCAAGCTCTATCCATCCTCGCTGCTCCGCTTCCTCGAGCACCGAGCCGACGAATGCCAAGGCATAGCCGGTCTTTTCGACTATCGTATTTACCGGTACCCATTCATCGGCAGGCAGATACTGCAAAATGCCGCAGGGGGCATAACCTATCTGAGTACGCCATTGCAGCTCCTTGAATATCGGGAGCACCGCTACGACATCGGCGTAATAATCCGTACCGTAAAGCTTTTGATCTATGTTGGTGAAGTAGCCTCTTCCGGAAAAGAAGGCGGAGATTATCGTTTTATATGCTTGGCTTTCTTTCATGGCAGTCTCAGTTGTCGACCCAGATTATCTTTTCCTCGTAATCGGGCTCCCAACACTTGCTTCCGTCCTTCAAGACGGTGCAGTTGAGGAGGTACGAGGGACGCTCTATCTTCGCTCTTGGCAGATGACGCTTTGCGGGAACGAAGGTTATCGCCTTTTTCGGGCAGGCATTGACACATTCCATGCAGCCGTCACATTCCCACATACGCATGGGCTTAACCATGTGAGGAATGTCCTGCAACGACTTGGGCCAATTTTCGGTCACAACGGGCGTATCGGTGTTTATAAACATGATGCAGTTATGACCGTGGTCGATACAGGCATGGACGCAGTTGAGGCACTCAAGTGCGTTTCCGCATACTTCCGTATCGATCACAAGATTGTGCATCGGAGTAGTATAATCCATAATTTTTCCTCCTAATTATTTTAGCCTTATCGCTAATCGTTCACCATACGTCTACCAGTGCAGGGAAGGTATCTCTCGAAACGAGTGAAAGTGCACCGTGCTTGCAAGCGGTACGGCAAAGACCGCAGCCGAAGCATTTGAACTGATTAACGGTGACGATATCCTTGAGCGGGCTGTACTGTATGCCGCCATATTGGCATTTCACGATGCAGGGTGCTTCGTTTTTGCAGCCCGCCGCACACTTCTTGGGATCGACGACGGCTACATATTCAGCCTTGTTAAACTCAACGGTGGCTCCGCGATATGCGCGGGCTTTATATGCCTGGCAATCGAAGGCATTGCAGAAGCAGAAGCAAAGAGGCGGTTTACCGTCGGAATCGGTGCCTGCATCGAAGATGGATATGACAAGACCCTGAGCATAGCGTTCGCGGCAAAGCTTTCTGGCTTCTTCTTTATTTATAACCTTAGAGTCGGTCTCCCAGGGGCGTTCGGCTCTCGTTCGGTCTACGTCTCTGTCAAAGAACATACAGCCGTAAAAATCACCGAAGCCGAAATAGCGACGGCAGCCGCAATGCTGAAGAATGAAGCGATCACCTGGTGCGATGTCGATTATCCTCAGTGCATCCTCAAGCGGAATGACCTGACCTGCCTGTTGGAGCATGGTATCGATCGCCATATTCAGATAACCCTCATTGCCCATATCCACCGGACCCTGAGGGTCCTTACCGCCCCACTCGAAGGAGTTTCGGGATGCACCGGTGAGATTCATGTAACCTACGGCATGACCCGGCTTTTTCACAAGCTCGGGATCAAAGTTTGCGGGATTCAAGTACCACTTTGTTCCGTTGCCGTATTCAACGCAGTATTTACACATGGATTTTACCTCCTGTTAATTATGTTTCGGTATACCGCACTAAACAGCACGGTATACCGTGTGCGGCATTATTTGCCGAGCTTCTTCATGGGGTTCATGGCAAGTGCGAGGAAAAGCACCAGCATACCTGCGGCACCGATGATCGCCGCTACGGTGAAGCCGCTTGCATAGCTGCCTGTACCGGTGATGACTCGACCGACGACCTGAGATGCAAGTGCCGCACCGCCCCAAAATGCGCCGCCGGAATAGATGGGATTGATCTGGTTGAGGTTCTTGTTGCCGAACAAAATGGGAGTGATGGTCGGGCAGATATTGGTGATAACGCCACCCGATACGCAGAGGACGGAGCAGATTATAGCCATAAGTACGGTAACGTTGCTTGGGAATACGAAGGCGTAGAGGAGAATACCCGCTACGAGGGGAACACCGGCAAAGAGGATGAGTCCCTTGATGCCTATCTTGTTGACCAAAGCTCCGCCTGCGATAATGAATACTATACCCACGAGATGCATAATTCCCTGCATCGAGGATGCGACGGACTGGGACATTCCGCATACGACGAGGTAGGTTACCATGTAGGTGGAAAGACCCTGATACATGATGGTGAGGAACAGGATACCGAGGAATACAAGCCAGAATGCAGGGGTCTTGAGTGCCTGGGAAAGAGTGAGTCCGGGGACGTTCTCGGTGCTCTCCGCACTTGCCGCCGCTGCTGCGGATGCCTTAGGCTTCTCGGTCTTGGGGATGAGTGCCACGGCGAGTAGATTGCACAGTACGATGACAACGCCCATGACGAGGTAAACATTACGCCAACCCATTATGGGAATCAGTATGCCGGGGATGAAGGAGAATGCCGCTGCGCCGAGTGCTGCGGATGCCAAAACGACGGCGATGATAGTCGGTGCCTTTTTTCCGTAATCCCCGAAGTACGGTGTTACTGCGGCAACGCCCATTGCATGAGTGCCAAGACCCAAAGTGGAGCCGCCGAGGAGTCCTGCGACGATAAGCATCCATACCGCACTGGAGAAGTAGTGGATTAAGCAGTAGCCTGCAGAAAGGATCGCACAGACTATAAACAGAGTACGTGGTGCTACCTTCTTGAGCATGGGACCTACAAGGAAGGTTGACCACAAAAATGCCATTGCGCAGCCGAAGGTCGCAGCAAGTGCTATGGTCGCAACGTCGGATTCGGGCCATGTGGCGATAAAGCTTGTAAGGAAGACCGTAAAGGTGGAGTTCATGCCCATGTTGGCGAACAGTGCTATGCACGCGCCAATAGCGGCTTTTTTGGCTTTAGGGTTCATGATTATTTCCTCTCTTATCTTAGTTTAAGTCAAGCGCATAAGCTTAGACTCTGGGACGGCAGGAGTAAACCTTGAACTTACCGTCCTGCTCCTCCTCGACAGTGCCTCTGCACTCGAGGACATGACCGACAAGCTCGATGTTGTATGCCATGCTCTTTCCGTCCGCTGCCATCTCGATTATGGTGGCCTTAGGAGCGGCGGCACACATGGCGGTGAAGGTTGCAAGGATTGCGTCCTTGCCTTCAAGATACGCAGGGGTACCGGTGAGAAGCTTTGCTGCCTCGTCGTCAAAGACGCAGTCTTCGTCTACCCAGCAATCGGCTATGCCCTGTGCATCGTGAGCATTCATGCGGTCAACATATTTTTCAAGAATATTCATACATTTTCTCCTTAGTCTACGAATACGCCTTGGATAATCGGCGGCGTATCGGTGAAATCAAGCTGCTTGTCGAGTATCTCAACAAAATTGTTTCTGTTGAGGCAGTCAAAGCCGCTTATACGGTCGCTGAAATCAAAGTAAGCAAGTCCTCTGAAGTTCGTACCGAAGATGGGTTGGGTGTCTACAAAATCGGCATGACCGCAGCCATAGTCAAGAAGCTCGTCTCCGAGACGTGCTTTTACCCAATCGACATAGGGTCTGAGTCCGTTTTCGTCGAATCTTTTGGCATCCTTGGGATATATAAAATAAACTCTGTACATAGCACTTCCTCCTAAAGATCAAAGATCCATACGGTACTCGTCAAGAGGCAAACCGCCGACCTGCGGATCAAGACGCTTGAGCAGATCATCGACTGCCGCCTTTACGTCCTCTATCTCTACGGTTATCGCCTTCTGAGCACAGTTGAGTGCACAGCAGGAACAGCCCTTGCACTGTGATTCGTTCCATACGGGAATGCCGTCTTCGATTTTAAGTGCGTGGTTGAAGCACTTTTCAACACAGGTGCCGCATCCGATACACTTATCGGCATCGACCTTAACGGTCAGTCCGTCAAGCTTCTTGAAACGATCCTGTGCCTCGCCTCTGATCATGCCCTGACGGTAGTTGTTGAAGTTTGTGCAGCAGCACTCACAGCAAAGACATACGGTCAAGAACGGATTTGTAAAGTCAACGTCCCAATAAATGTGGTCGTAGAAAACGTGCCCTATGAAGGGCATGAGTCCGTCATCGACAGCCTTGTGGAGATGCGCTATCGCTTCTTCGACGGTCGCATGATAGCAAAGCTCATCCGATTCCTCGGCAGTGGCGGCACCGATATGTATGCAGCCGATGTTCTTATCGTGTTCGGTACAGTTCTTTGCGTCTCTGCAAGTGCAGGTCTTGCTGATGATGCGGTGGGGAGAGCGTCTTATGAGCTCTTCGATTACCGCAACCGGCAGGGGTGAGCCCTCGGAGCCTACATTTACCGATGCCGGTAAGAATGTCATGTCAAGGAAGTCGGGGTTGGAAAACGCCGCAGTAACATCCTTGGCTCTCTGCTCCTTGTAAAGCTCCGAGTGTGAGAGTATCGTTCCCATTTGAAATTCGCGTGCCATCGTTTCAAGATGCTCCGCTGTCCATGTGGAACGCTCTCCTTTCTTGGCAATACTCATATTCTCTTCCTCTTTTCGTGATTATATTTCACTTGGTGGCAACTTCCGCATCGCTGCGATGAAATTCCAACCCCTCTATCTGAAGCTCACGTCCGGAGATAAGCTCCGTATTTGTGCTTTTGCACTCGGTGCAGACGGTGTCCGCTCCGGCAAATTCGTAGTGGGTGAAGGAAAGCTCGTGTCCGCAGTCGACACAGCGGTATACTATGGGTATCCTGCGCATTTTCAATTCAGAGCCTTCAAGCGGCGTGCCTTCGGAGAATCGCTTATAATACTTGATAACCCACTCGTCCTGAAGGTCATGCATCTCTCCGACCGCCAAGCGTACAGCGGTAACCTTGCCAATACCGTTGTCATGTGCGATCTTCGATGCCATTTTCACAATCGGGTATATCACAGACAGTTCATGCAAGCACGACACCTCCTCTAACATTTGCCGCCTCAAAATCGAATACGTTCATGTCTCGATGGGCCAAATCGCGATTTTTACGTTTCCGATTTGAATGGCAAAAATTTAACTCATTTTCGAATTGGTTCAATTGCAGAATATCTAAATGTTGTTTTTTTGTCAAGCGATTTCGAAAATGTTTTGACATTTTGATTAAAATGCACAAAAAGTCACAGTAAAACTGTGACTTTTTACAATGGGCATATTCAATTCGAATCAATTCTATTCGCTTTTACTTTGCTTTGAGCATATCCACGAAAAGATTTATCAGTCGCTCGCCTTCTACGTCGAGATCCACATCGTCCGGTTCGATCGCCCAACGGAGGCAGAGACCGCCTGCCATGTATCTGAGCATACTTGTTGCGGTATAGAGATTGATATCATCTCTGAACTCGCCGCTTCTCATGCCCTCCTCAATGGTATTCATATAGTAGCCGTAAGCAGTCCTTCGCATATCGAGTGCGACGTCCTCATTATGCTTGAGTTCGGCTATCCAACTTATCTTCGACATCTCCGGACCGGATCGCGTCGACGCCTTAAGCTTATACAAAACAAGGTTTTTCAAGGTTTCGGACGCGGTTTCGGCTTTTAACTCGGGCAATTTGGCATCAATTAGCTCGTCTATCGCTTCACCGTATCCGAGAAATACGGATTCCTTGGACGGAAAGTAGTAATAAAAGGTTCCTATCGACACTTGTGCGGCAGTGCAAATGTCGTTGACTTTTACGTTTTCAAAGCCTTTTTCTTCAAAAAGTCTAATGGCGCAGTCGTATATCTTTCTTTTAAGTGCGTGGCTTCTGTGTTCCTTTATCGCAGGCAAATGTATTATCCCCCATTCAACATATACAAAGCGTTCATAATCGAATCGATTTTAGATCAGCTTCATAATTTACCATAAGAGTTTACAATTTTATATTAAAAATGTCAACAAAAATTTTATGTTGCCCTATAAATAGCATATGCTTTGTTTGAAAAATCTTTGCAAGAAAATGTTCGAATCTATTCGAAAATATTTCAAAAACCTATTGACATATGTCGCAAGGATTGATATTATATTGTCAATCCGAATTGGTTCGGTTTTGTGTCCTGCGTATTACAGAAAATGAATAACGGAGGTCGGAAATGGATCTAAAGAAACTGCTTGAACCTATCAAGATCGGTACGCTTGAAGTTAAGAATCGCTTTGTCGTTCCCGCTATGGGCACCAACTTTGCGACTCCCGACGGTTATGTTACCGATCAGCTCATCGCATACCATACCGCCAGAGCAAAGGGCGGTTACGGACTTATCATCACGGAAGTGGTTGCCGTACAGGCCAACGGCAAAGCCATCATATTCCAACCGGGTATCTGGGATGATAAGTTTATATCCGGTTGGCAAAGGCTGACCGATTCCGTCCATGCCTCAGGCGGAAAAATCTTCTGCCAGCTTCATCACTGCGGTCGTCAGACTCTCCCCGTCTTTATCGGCGGTGAAGCTCCCGTTGCACCCAGTGCAGTCCCCTGCCCTGCCGATGACTCCCTCTGCCGCGAGCTTACAAGTGACGAGGTTTGGGAGCTTGTCGAGGCATACGGAGATGCAGCCGTCAGAGCAAAGAAGGCGGGCTTCGACGGTGTCGAAGTGCACGGCGGTCACGGCTACATGATCGCACAGTTTATGTCTCCCCACTCCAACAAGAGAACCGACGAATGGGGCGGTGATCTCGCGGGAAGGCTCAAATTCCCTCACGAAATCTTCAAGAACATTCGCAAAAAGTGCGGCGATTTCCCGATGATTTTCCGCTACAGCTATGACCAGAAGGTTGACGGCGGAACAACTCTCGAGGAAGCTACAGTTATTGCCCGTATGGCTGAGGACAGCGGTGTCGACGCTCTCAACATCACCGTCTGCACCTACGCCAGCATTGAGTATATGTGTGCCACACCCAAGATGCCTTCCGGCTTCAATCAGCACCCCACCGCAGTCATTAAAAATTCCGTAAAAATCCCCGTCATGGCAGTAGGACGCTTTAACAATCTGCTTGTTGCCGCCGATTGTCTTGAAGACGGTCGTGCCGATCTTATTTGCTTCGGTCGTACCTCCATTGCCGATCCCGAGCTTCCCAACAAGCTTGCCGAGGACCGTCTCGACGAGCAGATTCCCTGCATCGGCTGCACTCAATCCTGCGTCAGTGCTCTTACAAATCCCGCAAGAGGCTTTAAGGTAAGCTGCCTCATAAACCCCGTCACCGGTCATGAATTCGAATATGACCTCTCCCCCGTTGCACCCGAGAAGGCAAAGAGCGTTCTCGTAGTCGGCGGCGGTCCCGGCGGTCTAATCGCGGCGATGACCGCTGCAAGAAAGGGTCACAAAGTCATTCTCTGCGAAGCAAGCGGAAAGTTCGGCGGTAAGTTCCGTCTCGCCTCCATTCCTCCCTGCAAGCACGAGATCGCGGCAGGTCTCAAGTACTACATACATATGTGTGATAAGTTGGGCGTTGATATGCGTCTGAACTGTGAGGTTGATGAGGACTTCATCCGTTCCGTAAAGCCCGATGCCATCATTCTCGCTACCGGTTCCGTTGTCGCAAAGCCCCCGATTCCCGGTATCGAAAACGAAAAGTTCCTTACCGTTGCCGATATTCTCGACGGCAAGGTGCTTCCCGGCAGAAACGTTCTTATCGCAGGTGGCGGTCTCACCGGATGTGAGACTGCGGATTATCTATGTGAGCACAACCGTGTCGTCACCGTTATGGAAATGGCACCGGTCATTGCGGCGGATGCCGAAGCTACCCCCAGACGCTTCCTCATGCAGCGTCTTAACAAGTGGAGCCATGCGCTCGACTTCTACGGTCCCGCTCTCAACGTTCTTACCTCCGCAAAGATCAGGGAGTTTTACGACGACGGCGTTTCCTTTGAAATCGGCGGCGAAGTCAAGGAGCTTCACGGCTTCGACAGTATCGTTCTGTCTCTCGGCGTAAAATCCTACAATCCTCTCGAGGAGATTGCAAAATCTCTGTGCGATGAGGTCTATGTCATCGGTGACGCAGAGGCCGCAGGCAACGCAAACCATGCGACCGATACCGGTCTCGCTGCTGCTCTGAAGCTGTAATTATTAAGAGGTGCCCGCCATTTTACGACGGGCACCGTTTCCGAGGAGTTAAAATGCTTAATTATACTTTCGTTCAAAAAAACAAGGTACTTGCCGCACCCGGCAGTATCCGTCTTATCGGTGAGGTCGTTGCGGAGGACGGTTACAAAAAGGCGATGTTCATACACGGCGGCAGTCTTCGCCGTTCCGGTGTTGCCGACATTGTCAAAACTTCTCTGTCGGATCACGGCATTGAATGTCTCGAGTTTGAGAAGGTTCGTTCCGATCCGCCTGCCGAGCTTGTCGATGAGGGTGCCGAATTTGCCCGTCAAAACGGTTGCGACTGCGTAATCGCCATAGGCGGCGGCAGTGCAATCGATATGGGCAAGGCTATCAATATGCTGAGATTTAACGAAGGAAAAGCTCTTGAATATCTCACAAAGCCCCATATCCACTCACCGGGTCTTTTTGTCGCACCTACAACGTCCGGTACCGGCGCGGAGCTCTCCGAGGGTTCAGTCATAACCGACACCGAGCACAATCTCAAGCTTCCCCTTCCCGTTTACAACTCCATGCCCGAGGTCGCAATACTCGATCCCGAGCTCACGGTGTCCATGCCTTCCGCTATGACTATGCAGACCGGTCTCGATGCATTTTCCCATGCCGTTGAGGGTTATTGTAATGTCATGAGCTCCATGATGATGGATCCCATTTGTGAGAAGATAATGGAGATGATAGCAGAGAATCTTCCAATAGCGGTATCCGATGGCAACGACATTCACGCCAGAGCTCAGCTCCAAGCCGCCGCCTGTATGAGCGGTTGGACTCTTACAAGAGTTTACGCAAATGTCGGTCACAGTCTCGCCCACGTTGTGGGCGCGAACTTCCATCTTGTCCACGGTTCCGCTTGCTCTTACGGTCTTCCTCCCGTACTGAAGCATATGGCACCTGCCGTGCCCGAAAAGGTGCGTCGTATCGGTATGATACTCGGTGCAAGCTTTGACGGTTCGGAAACTCCCGAGCAGATCGGTAAAAAAACCGCAGCCGCTTATATCGCTTTTCGTGACGGTTTGGGTATGCCCTCCGTTAAGGATGCGATGCTCAAGGTCGACAACATCGATGAACTTGCCGAGCTTGTTGTCAATGAACCTTTTGCTCAGCTTACGCCCGTACCGGTTGACCATGATGCGGCAGTGCGTTTGCTAAAGGAAATGCTTTCGTTGGAATGACACACCCCTTTCTCCACACCCCCTATCAAGTTGCCTCGGATGAAAAGTCATCCGAGGCAATGTTTTTACTCTATATTTACTTCATTAAAGTGTTTCGGCACATATATCCGTACCGTTTATGAGATATATCCATCCGTCTATATACACGGCTCTTACTCCGTAACAAAAACCGTCGAGTTCAAACGATGTGCGGAGCGTAAAGCCGTCTGCGTCGGAATAGGAGTAGACAAAATAGCTGTCGTCGGTTGCAAAGCCTATAACATTCTTCTCTGCCGATATGAGCATTGCATTGTGGTCATAGATTGCCTCGGAATCGGCATTCGGAAGGACAAGCGATTGCAATGCCGTGACATTTCGTTTGTCCGACACGTCGAACATGACGAGCTTTAGTCCCGACTGAAAGACACCGCCGTATTCGTTTACCTCCGTCTCATTGCCGAAGCCGAAAAGCTTGCCGTCGTTCCACGGATGCAAATACTCGGAAAAGCCGCTTATCTTATATTCGCTAACTATTTCGGGATTTTTCGGATCACTCAGGCACACGGCAAACAGAGGGTCTATCTGACGGAAGGTGCAGAAATAGGCATATTCGCCGTCAAAGCGAACCGAACGGACGTATTCGCCCTTTGCCAGCCCCTCCACGGATGAAAGAAGCTTCAAATCCCTGTCGAAAACATACAGTGCGTTTTCACTGTTTTCGTCATCGGGATCCCATGTGTAACCGAAATATGAGTTTTCTCCGTCATTTTCGATAAAATAGGTTTCGTTCGAGGCACAGCTCACGACTCTGAGCATACCGTCATATTCATCCATGGCAAACTGACCGTCCAACATCCCGCCGACGCTGCATGAACCGTCAACGCTCAAAGTCTCAAGCGATATGCGGCAGATATCCGTCTCATCTATTCTGCGCATATTCTGCACGGTTCTCCCGTACTCTACATGGCTTTCCAACACTTCCCTGCTTATTCTCGTCGCAGCGACATACAGATAATTGCCGCTCATCATAACAATGTCGCCTCCGCCGAGAATACTCATCGCGCCGAGGTCGGAGCCGCTTTGCGCGTCATATGCGCAGAGCACGCTGTAGCTTGCTTCGGGTTCACCCGGCATTATACATATACAGTCGCACGGCATGACCGTTTCCTTGCCGTCACATTCCGTACTCGGAACGTAGGTTCTCGGATCGTTTGCATCGGGCTCACCGTAAAGCTCGTAATTCGACACAATGTACAGCTTACCGTCATACAGTCTGCTGCTTAAAAGGTAGCCGTCCTGCGTTGAAGTCGACAAAAGCGAAGGCTCCGCCTTGCTTGCTGTATCGAAGATCATGAGCTTCGTTTTGTTCACTATTTCGTCCGAATTACTGTGATAGATGCTGCCGATAACAATCACTCTGTCACCGCATACATATATTTCCTGAGCATAAAAGCATTCATCTGCCATCGGTGCAAGGTCTACGCAGCAAAGCTTTTCGGCATTGCCGTCCTCGGCTTTGAAGATGCAGAGCTTGTTGTCGTCTATGACGTAGATATATTCTCCGTCGGTCTTAACGAAGTCGCCCTCATCTATACCCTCAACCTGAACATTGGTGTCGATATAATCATCCGCCGCAACACCGTCGGGCAGGTCCGAGCTTTCGTTAATAATCGCTTCAATGCTGTTTGGCAGGAGTATATCACTGTTTCTTTTTGCGTTGAGCACCGCGGAATAAACCTGACTGTATCCGTCCGGAGTATACGGTGCGGGCTGCGGATCATATTCCGACTCGGGATCGGTCAAAGCACACAGTCCCACAACGAAGACGGTGCAAAGGAGCATTGCGATAAAGCGTTTCATATGGCACCTCCGAAAGTAGTTTCGGTTATTTCGACGCTCTAAGCTTAAAAAGGTTCCCTATTTACCGCAAAATAATAGGGCTGTGCCGCCAATCCTCTCCGCAAACGCGCTCACTTTCGGTTTCATAGCCGAGAACGTAAAAGTCATGTGCCGCACTGCACAGCTCGAACATGGCTGCACATTCCGTCCCAAGTGTTCTTACTGCGGCGGGCTTTGTCAGTATCGGTATGCCGCTTTTGTCTTTTGCAGCCTTTATGACGCTACAGCCCGTTTCGTTTGCCGCAAGCACTCTCGCATAGGGCGGGATTCCTCTTGCAGCGTTTTTGTCTATGCCCAATGCCGCGCACATGATAATGCGGCGTATGCGACTGTGTGCATAACGTTTCGATTTCGCTGCATCGGCTATTGCGTTCAGAGAAGTCTCCGTTCCTATTGCAGCCGCTATTCTGTCGGAGAGTCCTTCGTTACAATCGGAAAGCTCCTTCAGAGCCGATGAAGGCAAAAAGCGGAGCCTTGAAAGTGCCGCCGTTTCTATCTCGTGAACAAAAACGGGACCTCTGCCGAGTTTGCGCTCCGACTCAAACACCTCAAGTGCCGTTTTCGGTATGTCCCGGGAAATATCCTCACCGTGCTCCAAGCTCTCTCTTACGGATGATGCGGAGCGCGGCAATGCCTCGCCGTCACCGTCATGTGCCGCTCCGATTCTTTTGACGGTCATGGGCATGATGTCGAGCTTTTGCGTCAGTATCGCTTTTATATATTCGATGCCGAGGATGTTGTTGGGCTCGGACAGCAGTGCGGCGGATACGGGATCGAGTTCATTCAGTGCCTTTTGTCTTGCCGCGGCAAAGCTTATGCCCTCGTTATCGCTCAGCACCTTGCGTATATTTTCGGACATTGCGTCGCTAAGCAGCGTTTCGGCAGCTCTTTTAAGTCCCCGTACATCGCCGGATTCCGAGCCGAAGGACAGAATATCGACCACGCCCAACGCTCCGAGTATGCCAACCGCGCCTCTTGCAAAGCCCTCCGCCGATGACAGTGCCCACGGTACGGGAAGCTCCAAAACAAGATCGACACCGCTTCTTGCCGCAGCCTCGGCTCTTGCGAATTTCGAATATGCCGCAGGCGAACCTCTTTGCACGAAGTCGCCCGACATCACGCATACAACGGCGGTGTCATCGCAAGCCTGCTTGCGGCTTTGGGCTATGTGATAAGCGTGACCGTTATGGAAGGGATTGTATTCCCCGACTATGCCGATTACCTTCAATTTGCCGTCTCCTTAAAAAATCCTTGCTTTTTATGCAAAATGTATTAAAATAGTATGGTCATGATTATACAGTGAAAATTGCATTTTTACAATAAGAAAGGAATTTTGTAATGAAGATTCTTGTTATCA
>CAZWID010000011.1:0-19953 GCA_964634065.1 uncultured Oscillospiraceae bacterium
CCTCCGGCGTGACAGGCCGGCGTTCTAACCGACTGAACCACTCGGCCACGGCTCAATCACTATAACAGGTTTTTGTCGCCTTGTCAACACTATTTTTAAAAAAAACTCATTTTTTCTTTTTCCGTTTATTTGCGTTGCTCGTCTTGCCTGAACGCTTATTCTTGAGTGCCTGAGCTTTTTTCTCTTTGATTGCCTTGTTTCTGCGCACATTTACCGTTATACTGACCGCGATTATCGCAACCGCGACACATATAATTATCGCTACCCAATCATTCATCTTTCTTTCCTCCGCACCTTCAGTATGCAAAGTTCAATGCCTTGGGGACTATCTCCACCGTGAACCTGCTCTCGTGGATTATCTCGCCGTCAAGCGAATAGGCAAAGCCTTCGGGAGCCTCGACCTCAACCTTTTTGGCACGGCGGTACACTATGATATCGGAAAACTCCTCACGGTCAAGGTGTTCACCGTTTGTATACGGTGTAAGCAGCTTCAAAAAGCGGAAACGTGAAATGCATTTTGCAAGGCAGACCTCGAGCATCCCGTCGTCAAGCTCCGCTCTGGGTGCGCACTTAAACGATCCGCCGACGTACTGCCCGTTTGCCACGGTGCAAAGCAAAAACTTGCCGTCGGGGTTTAAAAGCTCACCGTCGGAATAGACCTTACATTCGTTCTTCATTGCCGTGAGCAGTGCCTTGACGACGCCTTTTGTATATGCGCTCTTGTTACCGTGACCCGTTTTCTCACGCTCGGCGTTTATCGTCATGGCAACCGTAGTGTCAAATCCGAAGTTTGTGACGTTGATACTGTACCTGTCCCCTACCTTTAAAACGTCTATCGGCTTTGCTTCCGCGGTCACAAGCTTTTCGATGTCCGCAAACGTCTCCGCACCGCCGAAGCACTTGACAAAGTCGTTGCCGCTGCCGCAGGGATAACAGGATACGCTCACGTTTTCCTTTCCTACCGCACCGGAAAAGACCTCGTTTATCGTTCCGTCACCGCCGCAGGCGATAAAGCGGAGCTTCTCATCGGTCTCGGCACAACAGCCTTCGACGTACACCGTCGCATCCCCGACGCCTCGGGTCACATAAACCTCACATTCGTCCTTCATGGGCAGTCTTTCGATCGCCTCTCTTATCTTCTGCTCGGCAGAACCGGAGCCTGCTTTGGGGTTAACGATGAATATTGTTCTCACCGTGATTCCTCCTTTTTGAAATTTTCCCGTTTTTCTTTGATTATACTCCCTTTTTCGCCTCTGCACAACAAGATTTTATCGTATAAATTTCTTAACACACATTTTATATTATATATGTTATTATAAAATAAGGTGATATTATGAAGCTACCTATGCCCACAAGAAAAAGACTTGATCCCAAACGGCGGTTGCGCAACTGGGCGATATTGCTGCTTATACTTATAATTGCCTGTATGATCTGCGTTCTGCTGAGAAAGGGTGCATCGGGTAACGATTTTTACGTTTCGCTGATATTTGTTCTTGCCGTCATGGTAATATCGCTGCTGACTGACGGATATTCGTACGGTATTATCGCATCGCTTCTCGGCGTTATTGCGACGAACTATGCCTTCACCTATCCGTATATGAAGCTGAATTTCTCGATATACGGCTACCCGATAACCTTTCTCACGATGTTTGCCGTTTCGGTCGTTATCTCGGCACTGACGACAAGCGTCAGAGAGGCGGAACGAATACGGCACGACAATCAGCAGGCACAGCTCCGTGCAAATCTTCTTCGCTCGGTCTCGCACGATTTGAGAACGCCGCTGACCTCGATAATCGGCTCCATCACGACGGTTATTTCCGAAGGCGATCGCATATCCTCGGACGAGCGAAATCTTTTGCTCGGAGATGCGAAAACCGATGCCGAATGGCTTGTCCGCATCGTCGAGAATCTGCTGTCCATTACCAGAATAAGCGGCAGCGAGCAGGCAAACATCGCCCGCTCTCCCGAGCTTATCGAGGAAATACTCGGTGAGTGCTGTCAGAATTTCAAAAAACGCAATCCCAACATCGCACTCGACATCCGAATACCGCCGGAGCCCGTCATCGTCAGTGTCGATCCGTTGCTCATTGAGCAGGTCATCATGAATCTTTTGGACAACTCGGTGCATCACGGCGAAAACGTTACTCATATTACCGTCAACGTAAGTGTTGAGCAGGCTTTTGCCCGCATCTCCGTTGCGGACAACGGCGTCGGCATCGACCCCAAGATAATCCCCGACCTGTTTAAAGGTCAGCTCTCGCCTTCGGATCAAAACAAATTCCGAGGCATAGGGCTTTCCGTTTGCCAAACCATAATAATTGCCCACGGAGGTATGATTACCGCGAAGAATCTTCCCGAGTGCGGCTGCGAATTTACTTTTACATTACCATTGGAATCGGAGGAAAACGATAATGAACATCCGTGATAAAATTCTCGTCGTTGAGGATGAGCGCAGCATAACGAACTTCCTGCGCACAATTCTCGTTTCAAACGATTATGACGTTATAATAGCGCGCTCCGGCGCGGAGGCATATTCCATGATAACCTCCCACTGTCCCGACCTCATAGTTTTGGACCTCGGTCTGCCGGACATCGACGGCTTGCAGATCATAAAGTCCGTGCGTGAGTGGACGCTGCTGCCCATCGTCGTCGTATCCGCAAGAGCCCATGAGCGCGACAAGGTGCAGGCTCTCGATCTCGGTGCCGACGATTATATCACTAAGCCCTTCGGCGCAGGTGAGCTTTTGGCACGCATACGCACGGCAATCAGGCACACACGCACCGGTCTTGCCAACGAGACCATCGCCACCACGGGCAAATTCAAAAGCGGTGATTTGGAGATTGATTACGACAAGCATCAAGTGCTCATCGGCGGTGTCAACACCAACATGACGCAGAACGAGTACAAGATCGTCGCTCTGCTCGGCAAGTGCGCCGGCAAGGTGCTGACCTATGACTACATTATTAAAGAGCTGTGGGGTCCCGGTACAAAGGGCAACAATCAAACCCTCAGAGTACATATGGCGAACATTCGCCGCAAGATAGAGAAAAATCCCGCAGAGCCGCAGTATATCTTCACCGAAATCGGTGTCGGCTACCGTATGGTCGAAGGAGATTAAATTTGATTTTGACAAAATGATGCTGTATATTATAATAAGTACAGCATCATTTTACTTTCTTTTGGAGTGATATTCCGTGAAGCATATTTTCAAAGAGCACATATTCCCGATCGTCATGATATGCCTCGGCGCGGCTTGCGCGGCTTACTCGGTCGAGTGCTTTCTGCTGCACAACATGATACTCGACGGCGGCGTAACCGGTGTCAGCATGATAATCAATAAGCTGACGGGACTTTCCCTGGGTGCACTCATCGTCGTAATAAACATCCCGTTTTTCATAATAGGCTTCAAGGCTCTCGGCAAACGCTTTTTGGCGCGGGCGCTGATTGCGATCCTGCTGTTTTCATCGCTGCTTGAGCTTTTTTCCGGTCTCGGTGATGCGACGGATTCCAAGCTGCTTGCCGTCGTATTCGGCGGTGTGCTGCTGGGTGTCGGCGTCGGCACGGTGCTCAGATTCGGCGGCTGTCTCGACGGTACGGAGATCGCCGCAATGCTGCTGTCGAAGAAGGTCAATGTTTCGACCGGCGGAATGATATTCCTCTTTAACGTCATAATCTACTCCGTCGCGGGCTTTTGCTTCTCTTGGCAAAGCACCATGTATTCCCTGCTGACCTACTTCATCACCTTCAAGATAATCGACCTTGTCGAGGTCGGACTCGAACAGGCGAAGGCGGCAATGATAATAACCGACAATGCGGCTCAGCTTGCCGACGATATCTATAAGAGACTCGGCAGAACCTGCACCTTCATATCCGCCGAGGGACTTGTCAGCGGCAGCAAAAAGACGGTGCTGTACTGCGTCATAACGAGAGTGGAGGTTTCCGAGCTCAAGCGCATAATCGAACAGGCGGACGTTTCCGCCTTCGTCACCATCTCCGAGGTCTCGGAAATACTCGGAAATCATATAAAAAAGAGCTTGCCCGACGTTGTGAAGCAGGAGGTCGAAAATGGATAAGCGCAAGAGCAAGGAAAATTATTATCTTGACATAGCGGATGCCGTTTTGCAGCGGTCGACCTGTCTGCGCAGAATGTACGGTGCGATAATCGTTCGCAACGACGAGATAATCTCGACGGGGTACAACGGTGCACCCAGAGGCAGAATAAATTGCATCGACTCGGGTCGCTGCGCAAGGCGCGAAATGAAAATACCGTCCGGCGAACGCTATGAGCTGTGCCGTTCCGTTCACGCCGAAGCAAACGCGATAATCTCGGCTTCACGTCGTGACATGATAGGGTCGACGCTGTACCTTGTCGGCAGAGACGCCGCAACTCACGAGCTTTTGCACGATGCGACAAGCTGCTCGATGTGCCGCCGTCAAATCATAAACGCCGGCATCGAAAGAGTCGTCATTCGCACGGGAGAAACGGAGTTTGCAAGCGTCCCCGTATCCGACTGGATAGAGCACGACGATTCACTTTTTTGGACGGAATAAGCCGTATTTTCATATCGAACAACTGAAAATCCCATATCTCACTTGAGGTATGGGATTTTCTACGCATTTTTGTTGAAATAAGGAATATACTGTGATATTCTTGATTTTGGTAAGAAATTAAATAAACGGAGGTAGAGCCATGAAAAACCGCCTTATCGCGCTGCTGCTTGCTCTTGCAATGTGCTTTTCGCTATGCTCTTGCGGCGTCGACTTCGACGACGATATCGATGACGAAAAGGACAGCGAGTTAAGCGAGCTCGACAAGTACGTCGAAGCCGTATATGTGTATCTTATAGTTGAGATGAGTGAACGTTTCGATGAAGGCTATGAGATCTTCCGCGTTGACTACAATCATGACGACGTGGACGACTGGATCGTGCATTGTCTCTGTGAACCGCAGGATTTTTGGCTGCTGTTTGACGGCGGCTGTCTCGACGCTTCTCCGAAGCTGTTTTTCAACTGGGGTGCGGCGGGCAAGCTCGATATGTACATATCCAAAAGCGGCAACATCTACGTCGAAAACTCTTACCTCGTCACCGAGCACGGCTATACAAACTATTTCTGCTACAACGGTGAGGCGCAGGACTATTGCCTGAATTATGAATACGGTAATACAAACGACGTATATGAAGTAAACGGCAAAGCGTCCGATAAGAGTGAGTACGACGACTACCTCTCCGATCTGCATCTGTCACCGCTCACGGGCGGCGAAACCGATTTCGACGAATACCTCGACATCTCCGAGGACTGCCTCGAGCTTGTGCTTGAGCGTGTGTGCGAATTTTCCTTTGTCGATAGCTGCACGAAGAAGGACATTGACGACGACGGCAAGGACGACCTTGTTTTCAGTACCAAGCTGTCGGGTGACAGCGGACCGAGCGGCATCTCCGGCGTTTACTATGAGTGCGGCAACGAATCGAACGACGGCTTTGCCATAAACTGCGGCTGGCGCACTAATTACCACGTCATATGCTCGAACTCATCACATACCACCGTCGACACCGTCACCGAGGAAAAAGCGCAGTCTCTGCTGTCCGGCGAGAAGGAGGACGATAAGACGGAGACGGGGAAGGATAAGGAACGGAATAATGATAACAACACTCCAAGCGGAACGAATACGAATCAGAAACCGTATATCGTTGATGTTTCGGCAGGTTTAGCTTACACAATTGGATTGCGTTCTAATGGAACAGTTGTTGCGGCGGGAATCAATGACGATGGTCAATGCGATGTTGATAGTTGGACAAATATAGTAGCTATTTCGACAGGAAACGCTCGCACAATCGGGCTGCGCTCCGACGGCACGGTTGTTGCTACAGGGTTGAACGATAATGGTGAATGTAATGTTAGCGGATGGACAAACGTTGTCGAGATTATGGCAGGTAATATACATACTGTCGGGCTGCGTTCCAACGGAACAGTTGTTGCAACTGGGTATAATGGGGAAGGTCAATGCGACGTCGATGAATGGAAAGGCATAGTTGCCATCTCTGTAGGAGGTTATCACACTGTTGGATTGCGTTCCGACGGAACAGTTATTGCAACAGGATGGAATAATTGCGGTCAATGTGATGTTGGTGACTGGTCAAATATAGTTGCGATTTCGGCAGGAGGGGCTTACACTGTCGGATTGCGCTCGGATGGAACTGTCGTTGCGACGGGAAATAATGTGTTTGGGCAATGTGATGTCAGTACATGGAGAAATGTGGTTGCAATATATACAAGCGACGACCACACAGTTGGATTACGCTCCGATAAAACTGTTGTTGCAACCGGAGATAATGGGGAAGGTCAATGCGATGTAGATAAATGGAGAGGCATAGTTGCCATCTCTGTAATTAATGAAATCACAATTGGGATGCGCTCCGACGGCACGGTTGTTGCTGCGGGATGGGGTGAATTTGGTCAATGCGATGTATACGGGTGGACAGATATAGTTGCACTCTCTGCAGGATATTTTCACACTGTAGGACTGAGATCCGACGGCACGGTTGTTGTGGCGGGTACAAATTATGAAGGACTATATGACGCTAACGATTGGTAATACCCTTGCGGCGGCAAAGCCATTTTCCGTAACGTGTACCTTGTCTAACCCACTTCCCTCCTCGGAGCGCAGCTCCTGCGGTCGATTGCTAAAAATATGCCACCGGCATATTTTCTTAACGCATCGACATGACTCCGCCCTACGACGGTGCCGACAGTTTTAATCACTTCGCTGCGATGAATGACAGCAAAAAACGGTTTCCCGACAAAAACTACACGGCAGCATGAGAAAAACGCTCTCTCATGCTGCCGTGTAAATTTATTTCGGGATTTAATTTTAATTAACTTTCATACAACGAACCGTGACCCTTGTGCGACCGCCGATCGTGCAGGTGAACAGGCTGAGGTCATATTCATCGGACATCATTTCCTCGACCGCCGTCGGGCGAAGCTCCTCAACCGAGACGACTTTGTACTCGAACACGTTACCGTCCGCGTCGGTGAACACGACTCTGTCCCCCACCTTGAGATTCTTGAGATTGCCGAAATGCGACGAATAGTTATGCCCGCAGATTACAAGACTGTCAAGATACGCAGAGCCCGTATAGCGGCAGGGCGATGTCCTGAGCTGCGGATAGCTCCACTCGGAAGCAACCGGCAACTCAAGCTCAAGCGACGGTATCGCAAGAAAACCGATGTAGTCCGTACCGTCGATGTCCACCGTCGGCATTTCCATATCGGGATTTAAAACGTAATCCGGCACCGCGGCGGCAGCACCGCCTTTTTGCGGGAGACTCTCGACAAGCTCGGAGAGCACCTCATTCGATGCCGCGCCCGCACCGAGATCGGTCAAAACATTGTATATCGCAAGGCCCGCTGCCGCAAGAAGCAGCAGCAGACCCGATGTTATAAGAAGCTTTGTTTTTTTACTCATTTGCGTCTCTCTTTTTCGACAGCAGACCGAGCGTAAGGAGTATCAGTCCGCCGATGCCGAGCACCGCCACGGGCCACCAAAGCTGACCGGTTTGCGGAAGCTTCGGCTCATCCGGCGGATTATCGTCGGGCTCATCGAGCGTGTTGGTCACGATAAACGCCGTGCCCTCACGGGAGACCGTCACCGTATAGCCGTCGGGCACCGCTTCGGTGACCTTCCAGCTATGCGAAGCGTCAAGCCCCGTCCATTCGTACCGCCAATTGTTCTTGCCGCTCAGCACGACCGTGTCGTAAATCTTGCCGTCACGCAGAAGATTGACCTTGATTTCCTTGGGTCTTTGCGATTCCGAGCCATCGTCGTTCCATATTTTAATCACCTTGCGGTCGACGGTGTCACCGTCGTCGGGAGTCGCCTCGAATTTAGGCTCCGCCCAAACGTCATAGACCCACTCATCGTTTTGCGAATCATAATGCGGGAGGGTGAGCATAAGCGGCGTCGGCTCATAATAGGTGCCGTTTTGAAGATGCTTTTCGCCCAAAAGCAGGTACAGTCCCGCATCGAGAGTTTTTCCCCCCGTCGGGAAAACGAGTATTCCGTTTAGATCCGTAGTGCCCTCGCACAGCGGTGCGACGCCGCGCTCCGCGATAAATCCGTCGAGCGTAGAGGCAAGCGTTTTCCATTCGTCGTCGCTGTTTATTTTATCCTCGATGCCGAAGCTCTTGAAGTCGTCTGTCACGGTCAGCTCACCGTAAGTGCTCATATCCGCAACCTTGTACAGTGCAAAGTGCGCACCGACGATAGGAGTTGCGCCGTCGCAATAATCCACCGTGAGCGTGAGCTCCTTTGCGGTGTCGATGCTTCCGACTGCCGCAGCGGATATCGCGGGCAGCACAAAAAGCGCAAGCAGGAGGCACAAAACCGATTTAATTTTTCTCATTGTTTTTTCCTCCTTTTCGGGATAAACAGCTTTATAAGCAGGACAAAAAGCAGCGGCAATGCCGCAAACGGCGCGACGATCAGAGGATCGATCTGACCCGCTTCCGCGGTAACCCATATGGATTCCGACTCCGCAACGTTCTCGATACGGTGTCCGCGCACCAAAAGCCTGTGCGTATTTATGCCGTAGGGCGTGCAGGTGACAAGGGTGCAATAGTCCTCACCCGGTGTTATGGTCAAGCTGTCGACCTCGTCGGGCTCGACGGTGATTATCTGATCGACCTCATAGGTCAAAACCTCATTCAGTACACGCAGCATGAATATGTCGCCCTCTCGAAGCTTGTCGAGATCGGTAAAGAGCTTTGCGGAGGGCAAGCCTCTGTGCCCCGATATGACGCAATGTGAGCTTTCGCCGCCGACGGGAAGGCTCGACCACGCAAGATGCCCGACGGCGATTTGGAGCACGGAATCGTCCGTGCCGTGGTATATCGGCAGTGAGCAGTTTATGTCGGGTATCTCGATATAGCCCATGATACCGAGATTCGAAATATTAAGCAGCTCCTCATAGCTTTGCGTATCGGGTGAGCTTGAGGAAAGAGAACCGCTGTGCTGCGCAAGAGCTTCATTGTATTCGCAGGCGGCGTCCCAGAGTTTTTCATACTCAAGATCGTCCATCTCCGCCACCGCTTCAACGTAATCCGCGATCGCGCGGCTTTGGTGAAGTGAATTCCAATAATCGCTCACAGTCGGGTACAGCAGCAAGGACAAGCCTGCAAGAAGCAGCACGACCAAAAGCACGGTCGTCAGTCGATTTTGTTTTTTCTTCATGCAGGATTCTCCTTACCGCTGCGGAGGTACGAGATACATTTTATATGTGCGGTGCAAATTGACCGTCGGCACTAAAATCTACCGTCCATCCATTGTGGGGAAGGGTCATGACCCTTCCGCTTACACCGCAGTCGGATTTGCGGAAATGTCGAAAAGACAGAGCGTACTGCCGATATGTCTTTTTCCAACCGCATATTGTCGCAATACAGGCTTTTCGGCGGACTCATGAGTCCGCCCTACAGGGTGCGGTGAACTTTTTTACCACTGTGGGACGGGGAAAAACCCCGTCCCTTAATGTGATAAACTTAGCTTTATCAGCCGTTGCTCATGCGCTTTCTGGTGATGAGAACAACTGCTGCGCCGATGACGAGGATTGCACCGACTATGTAGAAAATGGTGGTGCCGATACCGCCGGTTTCGGGCAGCTCGGAGCCGGTCTGGTTGAGAACCTTGATCGTGTCTACGCCGTTGGGATTCTCATCGCTTACATTGACCTTGCCGTTCTTATTGATGACGACCTTGATGGGCTCACCGAGAACATTGTAGCCGTCGGGAGCGGTGATCTCCTTGAGGTAGTAGGTATCGCTGTCGAGACCCTTGATGACGAAGGAGCCGGTTGCGTCGGTGGTTATCTCGGTGATAGCACCTTCTTCGCCGTCCTTGGCAACACGGTAAACGTTGTTGCCCTCTGCAATAAGCTTAACCGCTTCGGTGCACTCGGCATCTCTGTACAGGGTAAATACCGCACCTGCAAGGGCGACATCGGCATCATTCTTTACGGTGTACTTGAAAACATCGAACTTCCAAGTGTAGGTTATGGTCTCACTCGGAGGAGTGGAGCCGGGGTGACCCTCATCGCCGTAGGAGATCCAACCGTCGTTGGGGTTGCCATTGCCGCCGATAACCGCATTCTCGTTTACGACTGCGGAGTAGTAGATAACGATTTCATCATTGTCCTTGAGAGTGTCGCAGAAAGCCTGAGTGAAAGCGACCTCGAAGGTGCATCCGTCGCTGCAAGTGGTACTTACAGTGTAGTTTTGGGGATCTACAGTGCTGCCGTTGAGGGTAACCTCGGTAACGCCGGTGTAGGTGAGACCTGCGGACATCTTATCGTGATAGACATAGTTTTCGGCACCCTTGCGTGCGGTGATGATGCCCTTGAAGTTTACGGTCTGACCGATATCGGCATCGTTGGTCTTGCCCCAAGATTTGTCGGAGTCTTCCTGAACCTGCTTATCACTCTCGGGAACATTGTTCTTTTCCTTGATGGTGACGGTGGGGTTCGTGGTATCGAGGGAGCAAATGGTACCGACAGAGGTGTCAACGAGGTAGTAGCCGAGCTTGAGGTTATCGAATACGACGGTGGTGGTCGTAGCAACCGCAGAGCCGTCGTTTCCGAGCTTTGCGCTCTTTGCATAAGCCTGTGCGAGCTTTGCAAATGCGGCAACGTCTGCGCCTTCAACCCATGTTACATAGCCGTTAGCGTCGATGCTGACATAATCCTTCTGAGTTGCAAGCCAGGAAGCCCATGCGCTGTTTGCCTTGTAGGAGTATGCGCCGGTAGTGGAATTGTAGCTTTCAAGGTAGAGGATCTGATAGATGTCATACTGTGCACCGACTACTGCGTTGTTGATGGTGATCTTGCCGCCGTCGAGCTTGCCTTCCTGGGTTGCGAACGCAACGGAGGTCAAAGCAAAGACCATGACGAGAGCAAGCAGCAGTGCTGCGAGTTTCTTTGCGTTTTTCATGTTTAACTATCCTTTCTATTTTTTTGAATTTATTTTTTGCCGATATTATACGCTACTCGGAGGCTTTATCCTCCTTTCGACGTTTTGTTATATACATCAGGATCGCCGCCGTACAGAGCAGCAGCCCTCCTGCGATATACGTGAATGTTCCGCTTCCGCCTGTCTCGGGAAGCTCATAGGTACTGAGACGGTTCGTGAAGCTTAATGCTCCGTCAAGAGGCATCTCCTCACCGTCTTTCGTCACCCGTGTCACGGCTGCCGATATGCCGCCGTCATCGGTTTCCGATACCGTGACCTCGACCGTATAAACAGCTTGATCGGTCGCCGTTCCGAGCTCATCGCTTGCGTCCTCGGTTATTCGATAGACAAAGGTCTGCGGCAGAACGGCAAAATCCTTCAGCGGATAATCTATCTCGAAGCTGCCTGTCACGGAAGCATCCTTAATATCAAGACTGAGCGTCTTTTCAAAGAGCGGAGATGCCACCGTCACTCCGTCGGACTCGAGACGCACCAGGGTAAATCCGTAGGTATGCGTCTTTCCGTCGGGAGACTCGAGATTCTTGACTATCGGTATTTCTATCGAGGTGCCCTTTTCTGCATTGTTTATTATGACCTCGACCTCGGATCTTACTCCGACCGTGCCCGACGCACGGTTATCCGTCTGCACGACACCGTTGACCTTGTAGGTAACGACATAGTCGGCTGCGGAAGCCGTCGTCTCCGTGACGGTAAAGTCTGTTCCCGCGATAATGCCGGATATGACCGCTTTTTCGTTCGGCGCAAGGCTTATTATGCCCTCGGTTTGAACCGTGTACGCTTCTCCGTCTATTCTGTATTTCGTGCCGACGGGGAGCTTTTCGCCGTCGATGGTCACCTCAAAATCGAAGCGAAGATCGGGTGATACATCACCGAACATCGCAGTCGTCTTTTCGATACTCAGTGAGCCGAGATTATCGGTAACGACCCTGTTGTCGAAGCGGAATATCGTGCTGCCGTCGGAAACATCCTTAACGGGGCTGTTTAGTCCCTTAAAGCTGTCCGTTCCGACCGTGACGTCATAGCTCTTTGTCTCCGTCGTACCGTTGACGGTCACCTTGCCGTACTGCTCGAAGTATTCCGCATCAAGCAGCTCTCGGACAAAGTATTTGCCCGAATCCTCGTCAATGCCGTCAAAGCGTGCGGTCTGGTTTGCCTTTATCGTGAATATGCCGTTGGCATCCGTTGTTTCGGTGCCGATCTCGTTGCCGTTTTTGTCGAGTATCGTATATTCGACGCCCGCTCCGATGAACAGATCCTTGCCGTTTTCCTTGAGTATCTGGAATTTGAAGTCGGGATTACCCAGCACGGTAACGTCGCCGTTGTCAAGCTCAAGCTCCTTGGAGACGGAAATCGAATTCTGACGCAGCAGCGGGAAGTTGAAGTTCATACGGCAAACGCCGGAGCCCGCACCGCGCTCCATATAGTAGAAGTTGAAACTGTGTGACGAGTAATTCTCGAAGGTGCCCTTTGAATTAAGCCCCTCCGTCGAGCCGAGTATCTCGGCAAAGGTCAGCGTCTTGTACGGCTCCGTGGAAACATCGCCCGTCGAAACATCGAGGTTATAGTATTTGACAACGCCGTTTACGAAGTCAATCTCGCCGCCGACATGACGGTGTATACCCGAAAGGTCAAGGAACAGTACGTTGTCAATGTATATCCAGACGTCATCGTCGCCGGTGAAGTAAAATATCATCGGCTGCTTACCGTCAAGACCCGTAAGCCCGTCCTTCGGCTGAATGAAGTTCATTTTCATCTCCATGCCGAAATAGAAGTCGGTCGCTTCATCGTAATCTATCGAGTATACGTTCGCAAGATCCGCATCCGTGAAGGTCGTACCGATACCCGCTTTTGCAAAATAGGCGTTGACGCAGTCCTTTGCCGTCCATCCGTTCGGATAGTTCTTGTCCATGAAGCCTATAAACTTCGTAAGCCTGTCGTTCAGAGTATTGTACGCCGTGCCGCCGCCGGCATTGTATTTCGCACCGGCACTGGCTGCTATAGTCGTGAGATACGCCTTGTTTATCGTACTTGCCTGTGCACACTGATGAACGATATCGTTGAACGGCAGGAAGTTTCCGAAGGGATACATCATGTAGTTCGAGGTGATTATCTGCTCATACAGTGTAAATGTATTGCTGCTCGCGTTAAACTGAGCATGATTTTCACGGCTGTTAAAGGTGTATGCACCCGTATCGTCATGGTAGAGGAACAGACCGTTTATGCTCTGCGTATTCTTCTTTGTCGCATATGTATTGTCGCGCCACAGATAGTCGAGACTCGTTCCGTCGGCAAGTGCGGGGTAGCCGTCTTTGAGGGTCGGATACATCGCGTCGGCAACCGGAGAGTTTGCTCCGTTTACGGTGGCGTTTATCGCGCCGCCCTTTCCCGTGACCGGCGTAAGTCCGGCGGCAAGATCGGCGGTTATGTTGTTGCCGAAGTTGAAACCGTAGAGGCTCAGGTAGCTGTAATTACTCGTTGTACCGTTATCCTGTTGGAATCCCGGATATTTGTGATCGGAGCTATACTTATCGTTTATATTCGTGCCGTAATCATAGAGATTTATCTCTATGAGATTTGAGGTGTCCGCACCTTGAACTATCGTCAGCTTATTGCTGTTGTCCTTTGTGGGCTTTGTTGCCGCCGCGGTCGCATAAGCTTCCGCGCTCCACAGCCATTCGAGCGACAGCAGCTTATCCGCATTTGTGACCGCCGCCTTTTCGTCGTCGCTCATCGCCTGATACACGGCATATGCGTTGGTTGCCTTCACGGTCAGCTCCGTCATATACGCAACATAAGCGTCGTCGTCCTCCGATTCCGAAAGTACGGCAAGCTCGCTCTCTATCGCATCGTTATCGGGCAAAGCGTCGATCATCGCAATAAGGCTCTCGACCTTCTCGAGCGATTCCTCGCCGAGCTCTGTCGGCTGCTCCATGGTTATCGCAGGAAGAATAAGGGCATATGTGGTGCAAAAAACGACGACACAAGACAGCACCAACAAAACCTTATGCCAGTGCTTATTGAATCGCCGTTTCTTTATTAACTTTTCACCGTCGGCGGTGAAAGAGGTCTTCATGCGTTAAGCTCCTTATTTGACCGTTCCGAAATCCGAAAAAGGCCAAACCCTGAATACTATCCTACCCACTATTTGTTCTTCCGATATACAGCCTATCTCCGTATGTCTCGAATCGACCGAGGTCGACCTGTGGTCTCCCATACAGAAATATCTGTTTTCCGGCACCTGATACGGAAACTCGAGTGTCGCATCACCCAATGACTTATCCTGCAGATACGGCTCATCCAAAAGCACTCCGTCAACATAGACGTTTCCGCTTTGGTCAATGTCCACCGTCTGCCCCGGAAGGGCAATGCATCGCTTGACAAGTATCTTGTTTCCTATATAAAACGCCACAAGGTCTCCCTGCTTTATATCCGATTCCTTCACCGAGACCACAATGTCCCCCTCATTGAGTGTCGGCGTCATCGATGAACCGTATATCTGCAAAACAGGCAGCCAAATAGTCGCCACCAAAACCGCTATCGCGGCAACGACTACCAGTGTATACACCGTGCTTTTGAGCACCGATCGGTAGCGCGATTTGTACTTGACGCGCTTCAGCTCGGCTTCAAGCAGCTCTACCTCGGGTACTTCAAGAGGCTCTTTTCGCTTCATTGCCCGTCATCCCTGCGTCTGACCGAAAACGACAAAAGCTCCCTCAGCTCCGCGTGCTCGGCGGAATACGCCTGCATCTTCGCATATACCTTATCCCAATATACCTGCGACTGCTCCTTGGCATTTCTGAGCATTTCGGCGCACTGGGCCTCCGTCTCGATTTTCAGTGTCATGCTTTTTGCTTCCGCCTCGGCAATGATCCGCCCCGCCTTTATGCTGCTCTCCGTCTCCATCTTGGCGCACACGGCTTCCTGTCTCGCACTGAGGTTCGCGATATTGTCCGTATACTGTCTGCAAGCCTCCTGCGCCGCCTCGAAAACTCCGCTTAGCTGAAGTGCCGCCTCCGCAATGGATCCGGCGTTATCGATTTTGAGCGTTTTATCCGCCAGTTTTTCCTCAAGCTCGGCATATTTCGTCTTGAGCTCGTTAAGCTCCTTACTCTGATCGAGAAGCATTTCGAGCAGGTCATTGCGTCCGAGTTTTTTCAGTTCGTTTTCCGTCATGGAAGGCTCTCCTTTAAGGCAAAGGCAAAAGTCGAACGATTCACCGTCAAAAGAGTGTTATCGTTCAAACCTCGCAGCATATGTCGATTATATTGGCGTGGTGTTATGTAAACAAGGCAACTTTGTCTCTTATTTGTAATAAAAATGCAACATCATTTTAGCACATTCAAATCATCCAGTCAACACATATTGCAACTTATATTAAGGAAAAAAATAAAAAAATGGTAATTACGCATCTTTTGCGAAAAATTCCAAAAACGCACTTTACTGTCCGTTTTATCGGACAGTACTTTTGCTACAATGAGGCTGTAGGAAGTAATCGATGTTTAAACGAAAGAGAGGTATAAAAAATGAAAGAGATGTTTGTAACCGTAACGGGCTTCGGCAATTACCACGGTATGTACCCGTTTAAAATCGGCAATCTCATCCGCTGCGAAAAGGAACCGACCAATCACTATGACCACGAGGCGATAAAGTGCGTCGTTCCCACGCTCGGCACCGTCGGATACATCGCAAACAGCGTCCACACCGTCGCAAAGGGCACCATGAGTGCAGGCAGAGTCTATGACAAGGTCAGCAAAAAGTTTTACATTCGCGTTCTTTTCACGACCCATGGAAATGTCATTTGCCGCGTCGAGGACGGCGAGCCGAACGATCTCAGGCTTGAGCTCCTCTCCCAACTCGACGACGGGTGGGATAAGGACGAAACGGCTCACGACGATGACGAATTTACGCTTGTCATAAACGTCGGCGGACACGACGATGAAGATGGCGATGACGAGGATGACGTCTGCGATTGCGGCGGAGAGCACGAGGAAGGTCTTGTCGACGACGAAGATATGTGATAAATTATAAATGTATTATTAAAAACAATTTTTTCCTGTCGGTGGTCAACTTGCTTTGCTTGCATAATTTATTCGGTAATGATTGTTTTTTGGAGGCTGTGAAATGGCTAAATCATCCAATCAAAAGCTCAAGCTTCTATATCTGATGCAGTATCTGCTCTCTTATTCCGACGAGGCTCATCCCCTGACGGCGCAGGACATGATAACGGAGCTTGCGGCACACGGTATAAGCTCCGAGCGCAAAAGTCTGTATGACGACATCGAGGCTCTGCGCACCTTCGGTCTCGATATCATCCGAGCAAAAGGAAAAAGCACCGGATACTACATAGGCAGCCGCGATTTTGAGCTGCCGGAGCTGAAGCTGCTTGTCGACAGTGTGCAGTCGTCGAAATTCATCACGCAGAAAAAGACCCTCAGTCTCATCAAAAAGATCGAAGGTCTTGCGGGTGTTTACGATGCTCAGCTTCTTCAGCGTCAGGTCTACGTTCGCAACCGCATAAAAAGCATGAATGAGAGCGTATATTATAATGTAGACGAGATATCCGGTGCCATAACGCGCGACCGTGCGATACGCTTTAAGTATTTCGACTACACGGTCACAAAAGAGCGTCGCTTCCGCAGAGACGGCGCATGGTATGAGGTCAGTCCGCATTCGCTTATGTGGGACGACGAGAATTATTATATGCTTGCCTTCGACGATTCCGCCGGTATGCTCAAGCATTACCGTGTCGATAAGATGACGGAAATCTCCGCTCTCGACAGAGTGCGCGGCGGCAAGGAGCTTTTTGAAGGTCTCAGCGTTGCCGATTACTCTAAAAAAGTGTTCGGAATGTTCACCGGCGAGGTCGAGACCGTGCGCCTTCGCTTTGCCAATCATCTTGTCGGTGCGGTCATAGATCGCTTCGGGCGGGATACGATAATCATCGCGGCGGATGACGGACATTTCACCGTGAACGTCGACGTTGCGGTGTCGCCGCAGTTTTACGCTTGGCTTTTCGGCTTCGGCACGGAGGTCGAGCTACTTTCGCCCGATTCCGTTAAGGCGGAATACTCAAACCGCCTCAAGGCACTTACCGATGCCTATTCCAAAAGCGAATAGAGCCCGAGGATAAGACTTTTTAGCTCTGCAAAGCCTGCCGTTTTTTCACCGTTTTCGTTCATGTACAGCCTTCGATTTATCTCTATCATGACCGACGACACCGTCCCCATTCCGACAGCGGACATTTCCTCGGCGGCGTCGTCTCTGAATCGCTCGACATCGCACAGCAGTCTGCTGTACGGAAAGACAACGGCGGTTCTGCCGTCGCAAAACAATTCGTCGCAATACATATCGGTCATTTTAATGTGCTCGGCGTCCATGTCCTCTATGAGATACGATGCGACATATTCGCTCGGTATCCTTCGCGACGAATGCGGAACATGGAGTACAATGCGGCTCTCCTTCTCGGTCATACAATATCCTCCGTTGCTTAAGCTGACTTCAGCTTACACCGATGCAACGGAAAATACGTCGTTTCGCAAACGACCTTTGAGGTAAATTTATGGAACGCTCCGAACATTTTGACAGGCTTTTAAATCAGCCGCACGAGACCTTTCGCGATATGCTGCTGCGCAAGATTGCGGAAAAGGGCATGAAAAATTCCGAATGCTACAATAAGGCTTTCGTATCGAAAAGCGTGTTTTCCGACATACTCAACAAGCCCGATTATATCCCCAAGAAGAAAACCGTTGCCGCATTTGTCATCGCGCTTTCGCTCCCACCCGACGATGCACTCGATATGTTCGGCAAAGCGGGCTACTATCTGACTAAAAACTCTAAATCCGACACCATAATATGGAGCTTTATCGAAAACGGTCGCTATGACATTTTCGAAATAAACGAAGTGCTCGACAGCTACGGTCTTGAAACCCTGAACTGAAGATGAAGGTACAACGAAAAAAGCCCGCCGTAAGGCGGGCTTGTTTCGGGTAATATAAATTATTACACAGCGCGGGTGACCTTGCCGCTGCGGAGGCAACGGGTGCAAGCATAAACATGCTTGGGACTTCCGTCCACGATGGCCTTGACGCGCTTCACGTTGGGCTTCCAAGTACGATTGGAACGTCTGTGAGAATGGGAAACCTGAATACCAAAGGCTACGCCCTTGTCGCAAAATTCACACTTTGCCATTTGTTGAAGCACCTCCTTGCTTGTGTCTAACCGTCCAAATGGACAGCTTTTATATAATAGCAGAGTATTTCGACAATTGCAAGACATTTTTTCGTAACCGACACAAAAAATTTGAATATAAAAGAAACTCCGATAAACGTTTTTGCTTATCGGAGTTTATCAAATGTAATTTTTAATACGCTACGCCCCAGTAAATCATGTGCTTTGCCTTTTTGCCGCAGATGGGGCAAACATCACCGAGCTCCTCCTGCTTGAAGGGAATACAGCGGCTGCTCATGCCGGCGTCCTCCTTCATCTTGAGCTCACAGTCAAGCTCACCGCACCACATGGTTTTAATAAAGCCGCCCTTTTCCTCCTGAAGCTTCTTTGCTTCCTCAAGAGAATGTGCCTCGAAAATGTGGCTGTCGAGATTTGCCTTTGCCTTGTCGAAAAGTCCCTGCTGAACGTCGGAGAGCAGCCCGTCGATTTTGTCGCACAGCTCATCGATTGCAACTGTGATCTTTTCACCGTTATCACGGCGAACGGCAACGCAAACGCCGTTTTCGATGTCACGGGGTCCGAGCTCAATACGGAGAGGAACGCCCTTCATCTCGTACTGAGCGCATTTCCAACCGAGGCTGTTGTCGCTGAGGTCGATCTTGCAGCGGACGCCCTTGGCGCACAGTGCATCGTAAAGCTCGGTCGCCTTCTCTGTAACGCCCGCCTTATGCTGAGCAACGGGAACGACGATGACCTGCACCGGTGCGATCCTCGGCGGCAGAACAAGACCGCTGTTGTCGCCGTGGGTCATGATGATACCGCCGATTATACGGGTGGACATACCCCAAGAGGTCTGATGCGGATGCTTGAGCTTGTTGTCCTTATCGGTAAAGGTGATGTCAAACTGCTCGGCAAAGCCGGTGCCGAAGTAGTGGCTGGTGCCGGATTGCAGAGCCTTGTGGTCGTGCATCATGCACTCGATGGTGTAGGTATTGACCGCACCGGCAAACTTCTCCTTGTCGGTCTTGTTGCCGCGGATAACGGGCATCGCGAGGTAATTCTCGCAGAGATCGGCATAGACTTCAAGCTGCTGCAAAGTCTCTTTTCTCGCTTCTTCCTCGGTGGCGTGGAGAGTGTGACCCTCCTGCCAGAGGAACTCTCTGCCTCTCAGGAACGGACGGGTGGTCTTTTCCCAACGCAGAACGCTGCACCACTGATTGTACAGCATGGGCAGGTCACGCCACGAATGAACCGTGTGGCTCCAGTGATCGCAGAAAAGCGTCTCGGAGGTGGGGCGGATGCAAAGTCTCTCGGGAAGCTCTTCGCTGCCGCCGACGGTCACCCACGCACACTCGGGAGCAAAGCCCTCGACGTGATCCTTTTCCTTTTGAAGCAGGCTTTCGGGGATGAGCAGGGGCATGGACACGTTCTCGTGACCGTGCTCCTTGAACATCCTGTCAAGCTCTTTCTGTATATTTTCCCAAATGGCGTAACCGTAGGGGCGCAGAATAAACAGTCCCTTGACGCCCGAATAATCGACGAGTTCCGCCTTGGTGCAAACATCCGTAAACCACTGAGCAAAATCCTGCTCCATGTCGGTTATCTGTTCAACTCTCTTTTCCTTTGCCATCTTGTTTTCTCCTTTTCTGTCGGGAGTCCCTCTCCCCACAATATTGGTAAACGAAGCTGTATCTCCGTAACTTATTTATTTTAAATGCTGTATGAATAATTGTCAATCATCGGCGGAAAAATTGTTTGCCGAAGCG
>CAZWID010000012.1:0-19365 GCA_964634065.1 uncultured Oscillospiraceae bacterium
GAGTATTCATAAGGGATTTGACTTATGAATACTCGATTTTCTTTTATCTGTCTTTCGTTTCAACTTATATGTACCGAGCAAGGTTTTGTGCCTTGCTCTTTTTTGTTATGCCGACAGCGGTTTCGGGATATATTCCACCGCTACGCCTTTTCTTGTATCTGCTTTGTAGTTATCTCTCGGCGGTGCCTCCGGCATTTCTATATAACCCACAAAGCGATAATAAATAACAATCCTCTGCGTTCTGTTTTTGCCGACACCTTCCGTTTCGAAAACCTCTATTCTGTCTATCAGTTCACGAAGTAACGGTGCGGTCAGCCGTTCCATCTGCATAAATTTTCGGATTGCTTTTATGAAATGCTCCCGTTCTTTTTGCTTTTCGCCGGATTGCATCAGTTTGTTCCGCAAGTCCGAAATTTTGCCTTTCAGTTCCATACGCTCAACCTCATACTTGTGGGATAACTGCATAAGCATAATAATCTGATATAGTCAACTCGATAAATCGGAATTTGCGGATCGCCGCCGACACCAAACGTGGCAAGTGCCCTTGCCTTATATAAGAGATAACAGATATTGCGTATTTACGTCGCTTTTGTGCTATTATCTGTTATCTCTTGTTTATTATCTAAGAGGACTTGAAATCCTCTGAGGGACTCCGCACCTTCGCTTATCGCATTATCACAAAAATCGGAAAAAGTCTATTGACATATCGCGGTTTCTGTGTTCAAATTACAGTACAGGAGTCCCGTAAAATTTAATTTGGAGGCAAGGAAAATGGTTATTATCTATGCGTCAAACTCAGGCTATACCAAGCAGTATGCGATGATGCTGCGTGACAAGCTCGACATCTGTGCCTACAGTGTCGACGATGTTCCCGAGGTCTACAAGGGCGGCGACGCGATATTCCTCGGTTGGGTAATGGCAGGCAAGATCGTCGGCTACGAAAAGGCAAAGAAAATGTGCAATGTAAGATGCGTCGTCGGTGTCGGCATGAGTGCCGAATCCGAAGCACAGACCGCTTACATAAGCTGCAAGGTCGATCCTCCCGCAAGTGCCCGTTTGTTCTATATCCAGGGCGGCTATGATTTCGCCAAGCTGCACGGCATCTATAAGCTGATGATGAAGGTGAAGTCCAAGGAGATAGTCGCGCGCTATGACGGTATGAGCGACGAGGCGAAGAAGGCAAACGCCACCTACCGCATGGTCACCGAGGGCTACAGCGTCGTTTCCGAGGAGCGTCTCGCGCCCGTTCTCGAATGGGCAGCCTCCGCTCTCTGATCGACCGCAAAAAGGTAAATATTAAATTAAACTGCACGGCTTTTGTCGTGCAGTTTAATTTAGCCGCCGAAGATGTGTGCATTTTCAGATTGCAGAGCAAAAATCGACCGCAGGAGCTGTGTTTCGAGTAGAGAAGTGGATTAGACAAGTCACAGTGCGGTCTGTCTTTTCGGCATTTTCGCAAAGCGTAGTGCGCAGCGGGCGGCGGACTCATGAGTCCGCCCTACAATGATTCGGCAGTTGATTTAACTTCTGACGGTCGATTTTTATTGTTGTGTATAAGCTGACGAGAACCATGTCGAAGCAGATTATGCATCGGCGGAAAATTATGTGCTATTGCTTTATAAGGTTCATGACGACGTGTTGGCAAAGCAGCAGTCCCGCGCTTGCCGGGACCCACACCAATGAGCCGGGCACACTGCGCCGTCCCGGAGGCGGAGCCTCGGTCTGCTGCGCCGTCATGCCTTCCTCGGGCGAATACACAACGTCGAGATGCTCGATCCCGCGATTTCGCAGTTCCTTGCGCATCACTCTTGCAAGCGGACAGCCGGAGGTCTTTTTGATATCCGAAATGCACAGGCGCGACGCATCGCATTTGTTCCCCGTGCCGAGTGACGACACTATGGGGATACCTCTTGCCGTTGCGGTCTCTATGAGGTCGATTTTGCAGGATACAAGGTCGATCGCATCGACGATATAATCGTAGTCGGCAAAGAAATCGTCGCGGTGCTCGGCGTCGTAATGCCCGTGAATAACGTGCAGAACAAGGTCGGGATTTATGTCCGAAAGTCGCTGCGCCGTAACCTCCGCTTTGGAGCTGCCGACGGTCGAACAGAGTGCGCAAAGCTGCCTGTTTATATTGCTCTCCGAGACCTCGTCTCTGTCTATGAGCGTCAGCTCACCGACGCCGCTCCGAGCGAGAGCCTCGGCACACCATGAGCCGACGCCGCCGAGTCCGAACACGGCAACGTGACTGCTTCTCAGCTTTTCCATTGCCGTGTCACCGAACAGCATCCATGTTCTTATGTTTCGTTCATTCATAATTTCACAGATAAGGTCGCCCCTTTCGAGGCGACCTTTAAATCCCTTATTTCGATTTTATCAGCCGACGTATCTTGCTCCGAAGGTGGTGCTTGCGGTGATGACCGCCTCGTCACCGACGAGACCCTTTTCCCATTCGGAGATCGCTTCGTTGCGGAGCAGTGCATCGGCAACATAGTCGCAGTAGTTCATGTCACCGCTTTCCTCGGTGGGAGCGGCATTGTTGTCACGCTCGGTGAAATGGATGAGATAGTAGCCGCCGTTTTCAATCTCAATGACGGCGATATCACCTTCAACGCGGTCTGCGGACTTTATCCACTCGACAAGAGCCTCGGCATAGAGAACGCCGCTGCTGCTCGTGGTCGTGCTGGTGATGGAGCTGCCCGCGGTCGCTTCGACGACGGAGGGTCCTACCTCGGTTTCTTCCTTGTCAACGGTATCGACGGTCTTTTCGACGGTATCCTTGTTCTCCTCGTAAGCCTTTACGAGCTCGGTGAAGTCACCGCCGTTTTTGAGGCTGCGCTCCATGCTCTCGGCATCGGACTTGGCAGCCGCCATTGCCGCATCGGTGGGAGCGGCGTCATTGCCGGCTTCGTCGGTTTCGGTCTCCGCCTTGAAGTAGTAATACTCAAAGCTGAACTTATCGTAATCGTCGGCTACCTCGGCGTACTTCTCCGTAAGCTGAGACTGCTCATAGCTGTAGGACGCTCTCTGCTCCGTCTCCGCCTTGGATGCAAGCAGCTCAAGCTCCATCATATCGCGAATGACGCTCTCATTGACACCGTTGCCGTAGCAGAGCTCAATGTAATCGTCGAGATCGTAGCCGTTAGTCTGCGCAGAGGTCTCGAGTGCGGCGATATTTTCGTCGACGGACTTGAGCTCGTCGGCGTCGAGGGTAATGCCTTCCTTCTCCGCATAGGCGGCAAGCACTGCCATCTGACGGAGATAGGAAACGGTCTGATCCATGAAGTAGTCGTGCCACATATAATCATCGCCCTTATCGGCAATGGTGCATACCTGCTTATCCAGTGCGACACCGGACTGGATGCCGAGGAGTGACGCATAGCTGCTGATGTTCATATACTGATTACCGTAGACGTAATTGACCTCGGCAACGGTGAAGCTGCGGCTGCCTGCCTCGAGACCGTACTGCTCATTTGCGGCATAGTCAACCGTAACGGCGGTGGTCCATCTGAAAAGCAGACCGGTATTGACGATTATAACAAGTGCGATAATGAGGACGGCGGCTACGCCTATCGCGGTCCATTTGATCGCGTTTTTCTTTGCCTTTTCAGCCGCCTTGCGGTCCGCTATGCTGCGCTTATCGCTTCCGTCGAGACGTGCGCTGCTGCGGTTTTTCTTTTCGGTAGATGCGCTCATTTAAGTATCATCCTTTACTAAAGTTGAAGAAAGTACCTGTACTTCTTCTATTGTAACTTGCTTATTATAACCCATACTTTCCGTTCTTTCAATAGCAAGCTTGAATTTTGGATTACAAAATTTTGAACATTTTTGTCATGTCGGAGCCGTATGCCGCATAGAATATAATTGTTGATCTGAAATTTCTTGTTAGGGGTGATACCGTGGGCAACGATATTGACGATATGATCTTCGGTGACTCCGATCCGGGTCCCAGCAGCAGATAGCTCAGCTTAAGCTGAGGGTAGTCGAACCATGTCGCCTGTCAGCGACCCTTTTCGGTGCTTTTCGCCCTTTTCACCTCGACGGGCGTCAGCCCGCCTTCGCCTCAAAAAGCAAAAATCCCTCGAAAATTGCCTGCTGAACAGGTGCTATGCAGTTTCGGTGTAGCTGATTTTCGTTCAGGCAAGGCAAAGCCCGCAGGGAATACTGTCGTATTGCCAAGGGATTTAACGCAGCATGGGTGAAAATCAGCATACCGAAACCGATATGGTTCGACTACTCTCAGCTTATCAGATCTATGCCGTGGGGGATGATCTCTATTTCGTAGCTGCCTTCGGTTTCGAGCTTTTCGCCGTCGAGCGTCCAGTTGAGCGTGCCCTCCTGCTCAACGGAAATGTGCCTGCCTCTGCGGAAGGATACAAGCGACGAATTGGGGTCCTTCATGCGCAGACTGCGGACGATACATTCAAGCTCCAAGGGCGATGATGGGCGACGTATCAGCACAAGCTCAAAGAGCCCGTCACCCGATATTACCGGCTGCCCGAAAAACTCCAAGGTCGAATCCGTCAGATTGCTTGCGGCGGCGACGATGCCGAATATGAAGTCGCCGTCGATGCTCTCACCGTCGACGGTGAAGCGCATATACTTGCTCTTTAGGTTCGTGATATCCTTTATGCCCTCAAGCACATAGGCGTAAAAGCCGAGGAAATTCTTCCTGCGCTGCGGCGTATCGTATGCGACTCTCGTGAATACGCCGAACTCCGCCGCATTGATAAAGCAGCGACCGTTTATCCTGCCCATGTCGACGGGTGTCGGCAAGCCGGTGACGGCAAGCTTCGCAGCGGCGCAAAGCTCCGTCGGTATCGAGTGATACTCCGCAAAATCGTTGGTGCTGCCGCAGGGGATATAGCCGACCGGAACGCGCTTTTTGCAGCGAATGAGTCCCGCCGCGGTCTCGCTCATAGTGCCGTCGCCGCCGCAGCAGACGACAAGATCAAAGCCCTCCGCATAGCTTTCGGCAAAACGCTCGGCATCTCCGGCTGCCGCAGTCGGCAGAACGGTCGCTATGCTGCCGTTTTTGGAAAACACCTCGAGTATCCCGCCGAGCTGACGCGATATCGCCATTTTTCCCGCAACGGGATTCATGATGAGCAGCAGCCGCCGCGCCTTCGGCGGCTTTTTCGATACGCCGCAGCAGTCTGCGACGCAGCGGTAAATACCGTGTATGCCGCCGCCGAAGGGTTCGGGGACGGAGGTCGGAAGGGCAAGCTCAAGCTCAAGCTGCACCGCTATGTCATCGGCGGTCTCGGCCGCACGGATAAATGCGTTTTGCCGTTGCAGAAAGGCTATGTTGCGGGAATTGACGCCGGGCAGTGCGTCGATGAAAATAACGGGCAAGGCTCTTTCCGCGGCTTCGGCACATATGAGCCCGCTGCCCGTCGTTACGAGAACGTCGGCAGCATCAAGCAGTCGCGCCATATTCTTCGCAACGCCGAGAGTGACCACTCTGTCGTCCTCGAAAAACAGCATATCGAGCTCACGGTGAAGCTTTGTATTTGTGCCGCAGAGGACGATCAGACGGTCGTCCTTTTTTATGACGTCGGTGATGCGCATAACGCAGCGGCGATAGGGTCCCAGGCCGAGAGTGCCGCCGGAGAGCAGGATGAGTCGCCCGCCGTCCGTTATGCCGAGGCTTCTCTTAATATCGCATTTTGCCTCATGCTCCGTTTCCGCTACGGGCATTCCCGTGCAGACGAGCTTATCCGCTTCGACGCCTTCGACCGCAAATTCGTCGACAAGAGCACTTACGGGCAGCATTATGCGGTCAAGCTTCAGGTCATGGGCACCGACGGGACAGTAAAGATCGACCGAGAAAAAGAACGCAGTGACTCTCGAGCCCGACTCCTTGAGCGCGGAAACGAGTCTTGCGCCGTCGATATGCACGGCGATAATCGCGTCGATATTCTCGGCATCGACCAGGCGTCGCAGCGCATCGACTGCCGTATCCGACGGCGGAGCCGTTTCACGCTCGGCAAGCAGCTCCGCAATGCCCTTAAGGTGCGGCAGATGCCGCTTTGCAAAGCCGAGGCGATGCTTTGCCTTGTCGGGCTCTATCGCAGTGAAATCGAGGGAATCCCTGATGACGACCGTGCTGCCGAGAGCCGAGAATCTGTCTCCGATGTTTTTCGCGACGGCGGAGTATCTTCCGCCGACACCGTATGTAAGTATAAGAATATTCATGCTGTCACTCCTGAAAAACGGAACGCGGGCAGAGCCTTTGCTCTACCCGCGGTATCTTCATTCTTTTTTGTCGGTATTGCCGTCGGAGCCTTCTGCGGAGTTGAGCTTTTTCATGTACATGAGCATATACATGACGAGGCTGAACATCATGAGAGCGGCACAGGCGATCATAAAACCGTAGGATACGGGCGCGGGAATGTTGGGGGTTATAACGTGGAGCATCATGACGACATATAAAGCTCCGGTGCAAAGCTTACCGTACCACCGTGCGGAATTGAGCTCATTCGTCACCTTGAGGACGTAGTAGCCCATAGTCACCATCGCAATCTCCTTGACGGCAAGGAAGCCGACAAGTATCCACATTGCGGGATACGTCGTCGAAACGCAAACGATCATTGCCGCCTGCGTCAGCTTATCGGCAAGCGGGTCGAGCACCTTGCCGAGGTCCGTCACCATGTTAAACCGTCGGGCAATCAAACCGTCGGCAACGTCGCTTATCCATGAGACGACAAGCGTTATCAGTGCGTACAGATAGTAATTGTTGATATACAGGAGAACAAAAACGGGAATGAGCACCAGCCTGAAATAGCTGAACAGATTAGGCAGCGTGAACGCTTCCTGCTTTATCTCCTCTTTGTAGTCTCTTTTGCTGTTGTTATCCGGCATAGATAAAATACCTCTGAAAATATCTGCGAAACGGAAACGTAAGCGGCTGCGCCGCAGCGTGTTTTATATTGCATCCGTATTATATCAATATACGCTTTTTCGACGCTTTTGTAAAGCTTTCAAAGCATTTTTTCCGCGTTAAACATTGAATTGAACAAATAACGCTCGCTTTGTCCGAAACCCGACACCGAGGCAAGACTTATGCCCGCAAGAGAATACTCGCGCACAAGCCAAAGTCGGGAGACGACGCTTCGCGCATCCTCAAACCAAAGCTCGTGTCTTGCGCCCAATGGATCGGTGTAGTTAAAATACGGAGCCTTGGCAGCGTCGTCGAATTTTATCTCGGCAGCTTCGGTCGCGGCAAGCGACACCGCCGCACCGTTCGGTATGAGCCGAGCGACATCGCCGCTTTTATGCGGCAGGAGCCAATCGTAGCCGTAATTCGAAAAGCCCATAAGGAGCTTGCCCGAGTCGATCCTCGTCACGGCGTAGCTAAGCACACGGTGCAGCTCATCTACCGGAGAGACCGCACGTGGCGCACTGCGCTCATGACCGCTGTCGTAGCTCATTATAACCACTCTGTCGCAATAATTACCGTGTGCGGCATAGTCGTAGGCAAAAGAGGAAAGATCTTGAGCGTCGTCGCCCGTTTTGGGTGCAACGGCGGCAAAGAACAAAAAGCCCTCCTTGTGCAAGCGTTCGGACAGAGTGCGAAGAAGCTCGGTGTATCCGCTACGGTCATAGGGTCTGATGTATGCGAAATAGAGGCAAAGCCCCATGCAGCCGTGATTTTTCAGCAGAGCTGTCGCATTGTCGACAAAGCGGTCGCGCGAAGCGTTTACGACGGCATGGGCGATGTCGGCGTCAAAGCCGCCGAGGTCACCGATATTCGTCACCGTCGCTATCGGGCAAACGCCGGAGCGCAGTGCCGATGAAATCATTTCGCCGTCCGACATCGGCAAAATGTCGCCGTCCGTGTTTGCCCGACAGGAAAACAGGCAAAGATAAGTCAGTGACGGCAGCACCGCCGAAAGCCTGCTTTTTCCGATGCCGGGATAAGCGAATGCATTTACTTCCGAAATTCCGACGGGAGACGTCTCCCGAGGAATGACAAGTGCCTGACCGACGCACAGCGCGTCATGCGGACTCAGTGTGTTTACCTCAGCAAGTCTCTCTGTCGAAACGCAGAAGCGTCGCGCGACGGATTGCAAGCCGTCACCTTTGCCGACAACGAAAATTCTCATATCATCACCTCGGTAAATGATATGAGAATCAAAGCCTATACTATTACCCTACCGTCGAGAACGGCACGACGCAGGGTGTCACCGTCGTAATCGAGCTTCAGAGAGAAAAACGGCTGCTCATCGTTTTCCAAAAGGCGCAGGAAGATGCGGTCACCCTCCCAGAGCGTAAGCTCGAAAAGCTTTTTGCGGTCTATCCACTCCAAAACGCCTTCGTCGCAATCGCGAAGGCTGCCCTCGAAGCCGTCGGCAGTGAACAGATGCATCAGCTCACTCGGATACTTCGTGTTGACAAAGGTGACTATCCCTCTGTAGCGGTAGCTTGTCAGCGTAAGTCCCGTTTCCTCAAGTGCTTCCCGAAGGAGACATTCGTCGGGACTTTCGTTTTCGAGAAACTTGCCGCCTATACCTATCCATTTGTCGTGATTGAGGTCATTTTCCTTTTTTACGCGGTGGAGCATGAGATACTCACTGCCGCGTCGAATGTAACAAAGTGTCGTGTTTATCATGATATCTTTATGATACACCGAACGAAAAATGAAGGCAAGTGTTTTTATATTTCGTCGAAAGTGTATACAGATTTTTCCGCGGAGAAGTGGTATTATATACTGGTTTCAGAAAAGGGGATCATGTATGACAAGTGTATTATTCGTCTGCCACGGCAACATATGCCGCTCGCCGATGGCGGAGTTTGTTTTGCGGCATATGGTGAAAAAGAAAGGTCTTGACGGAAGGTTTTTCATCCGTTCCGCGGCGACAAGTGCCGAGGAAACGGGAAATCCCGTCCACTTCGGAACGGAGCTGATGCTCAAGGCTCACGGGATCGAGTGCTCGGAGCGTCGCGCGACGAGACTGACGCAGCGCGATTACGCAAGGTACGATTATATAATCGGAATGGACGAGGAAAACCGCCGTGAGATATTGCGCATACTCGGCGGCGATCCCGACGGGAAGGTCAGTCTCCTGCTCGATTTTACGGATGAGCCGAGGGAGATCGCAGACCCGTGGTACACCGGCGATTTTGCCGCAACATATGAGGATATAACTCGAGGTTGTACCGCTTTTTTAAAGAGAATAACGAAATGACAGTAAAACCGCAGCGGCTAAAACCCGCTGCGGTCATTATTTTTATTCCTCTGCGGAGGCTTCTTCCGCCGCTTTGCGCTTTGCGGCTTCCTCCTCCTCGAGCTTGCGGTAGGCAACCTTGCCTACAAGCGTCTTGGGCAGCTCCTTGCGGAACTCGATGTCATAGGGCATCGCGTACTTTGCAATGTGCTTACGGCAGTAAGCAAGGATGAGCTCTTTTGTCTCGTCGTTTTCGGGCACATCGGGTTTGAGCATAACAAATGCCTTGACCTTCTGCATCTTGTACGGGTCGGGAACGCCGATGACGCAGCTCATGTGAACAAGCTCGTTTGCGTCGAGAATGTTCTCGATCTGACCGGGATACACATTGTAGCCCGACGAAATTATCATGCGTTTTGCTCTGCCGCGGAAGTAGATAAAGCCCTCCGAGTCCATAACGCCGAGGTCGCCGGTGTAGATCCATGTGAGCCCGTCATCGTGGCGGCGGAGCGTCTGCGCGGTTTCTTCGGGATGATTGATGTACTCCATCATGACCGTGGGTCCGGCTATGAGTATCTCGCCCTCCTCACCGTAGGGAACCTCGATATCGGTACCGGGCTGCACTATCTTGTAATAGGTATCGGGGAACGGCAAGCCTATGCTGCCTTCCTTTGCCATGTGCGGTGGCGTGAGACAGGAGGCTGTAACACATTCGGTGGTGCCGAAGCCCTCTCTTATCTGCACCGCACTGTTGTGATCGTACAGGAACTTGTCAAACTTCTTCTTGAGCTCGACGGACAGACTGTCGCCGCCGGAGAATACGCCCTTGAGGGAGCTGAGGTCTGTGCCCTCCATATAGGGCAGACGGAGCAGTGCTTCATAGAGCGTGGGAACGCCCGCTATGAAGTTGCACTTGCATTTTACGACCTTCTTTGCGTAATCCTCTGCGGTAAATCTGGGGATAAGTATGCATCTGCCGCCCTGAGAGAGCATGGTGTGCACGCATACGCCGAGACCGAAGCCGTGGAACAGAGGCATTGCGGCAAGCATCTTATCGCCCGGACGGAACATCGGGTTTGCGGCAATGACCTGCTGACCGAGAGCGTTGAAGTTGAGGTTTGAGAGCAGTATGCCCTTGGTGGTACCGGTGGTGCCGCCGGAGTAAAGTATGACGGCGGGATCGGTGCCTTTGCGCTCGACCTTGTAATTGTAGAAGCAGTGGCGGCTGAGCTTTAAAAAGTCCTTCCAGCGGATGACAGGAGCGTCATCGGGGATCTTCTGCACCTTGTTGATGCTGTCCATTATCATGGTACCGGCACGCAGCGGCTTTGAAAGCTCATCCTTGACACTTGCGATGACGATATTGGTGACGCCGGTGTTTTTGCGGACGTTCTCGAATTTGCCGTAGAACTGGTCGAGCGTGATCGCCGTTACGGACTTCGACTCATTGAGATAGAACTCGATCTCCTTTTCGGCGGAAAGGGGATGGATCATGTTGCAGATGCCGCCGACGAGGTTGACGGCATAGAACACCTGTATTGCCTGGGGGCAGTTGGGAAGTGCTATCGTGACTCTGTCGCCCTCACGGACGCCGATGGTCTTGAGAGCCTTTGCGCAGGTCTCGATCTCGCGCACCAACTCACGGTAGGTGGTGGATCTGCCGTAAAAATCAAATGCAATGTTGTCGGGATACTTTTCCGCAATTGCGGCTACCGCCTCAAACATGGAACCCTGAAAGTAATCGAGAGTAAAGGGAACGTCACCGAGATGCTCCTTCCACGGTGCCTTGGCGGTTATAACGGTTTGTTCGTTCATTAAGGCTCATTATCCTCCAAATTCAATAGTCATTTATTGTCTGACGGAATTATAATGCACACAATGTCTAAAGTCAATTGTGAAAGGTAGGGTCTCCGAAAAGTAGACCGCCGATTCTACCGTGGGGATACAGCAAAATCGGCTCATTATGTGTGGGACAAATGATTCGGCACGGAGCTTTGCCCCGTGCCGTGCACGTATTTCATCTTCGCCATGTGCGGGGGGAGAACAGGACAAGCACGGGGAAGATTTCGAGCCTGCCGAGTATCATATCGGCGCACAAGATGAGCTTGCCGAAAATACTGTAGCCCTCCATATCCGTGACTCCCGCGTTGCTCAGCGACGATATTGCCGCCGCAACACCGTCACCGAAGCTTATGCCGTCGAACGACAAAAGCACCGCCGTCGCAAGCATGACGCAGAGATAAACGCAGACGAAGGCATTTACGGTGCCGAGTGTCTCATTGTCCACGGCTTCGTCGTTTAAGTGAATGACATGGACGGAGTCGGGCACGACGATACGTCCGACTGTACGTTTGACGGATTTCATGAGTATCATGATGCGGGACATCTTCATGCCGCCGCCCGTTGAGCCCGACATGGGTCCCACTATCATGAGCATCAGCATAAGCGAGACCGTAAACTGCGGCCAGACCTCGGATGGAGTCGAATAATGCGCCGTGCTGCTCATTATCGAGCTGACCTCGAACAGTGAATGGTGTATGCAGTTTGCAACGCTTGTAAAGCTTTCCCTTGCGTTTATGCACACGGCAAAAACCGCCGCGACAAACACTATCGCATAGCAGCGTAGCTCCCTGTTCGCCTTCACGCGCAAAAAGTCCCTTGCGGCGACACAATAGAACACGGCAAAGCTCACACCGCACAGCAGCATGAACAGCGTCGTAATGCTCTGCGCATATGCGCTATAGGACATAAGACTGTCGTTTCTTATCGAGAAGCCGCCTGTGCTGACCGTCGACATCGCGAGATTAACCGCATCGAAAAGCGGCATATCAAGAAGCAGCAGCACGGTCATGAGCAGCGTCATTATTATGTATATCTCATACAGCAGCTTTGCGTTCTTCTGCATCCTCGGCACTATCTTTCCCGTCATGGGACCGGGAAGCTCCGCACGCAAAAGATACACCGAGCCGCCGTCCTTCGAGGACGGAGTTATCGCAAGCAGAAAGACCAGAACGCCCATGCCGCCCAACCAGTTGGTTATACTGCGCCAAAGCAGTATCGAAGCGGGCATCGACTCAACGTCGAAAATCACCGTCGCACTCGAGGTGGTAAAGCCCGACACGGTCTCGAAAAAGGCATCGCCAGCAGAGAGTATGCCGCCGAAGTAATACGGCAGCGCACCGAACACCGACAGTGCGATCCATGAGAGCACCGCAGCGGCAAAGCTGTTTCTTGCGCCGAGCTTTTGCTTTTTTCTGCGGTTGAGCAAAAAGAGGACGGAGCCTGTAGCCACCGACGCCGCTATTGCGACGGCAAAGCCGACCGCAAGCTCCGCGTTGCCGTTTTTGAGCGCGAGAAGCAGAGGCGGGAGCATGAACGCCGCCTCTATGCCGAGTATAACTCCTATCGTTTTTCCTATCGCTCTGTAATTCATGTTTCAGCCTATTCTCCGGCAAAAATATCGTTCAGATCAAGCAGCGATCTTCCCGCCGTCGTTACCAAAACAACCGTATCTCCGCTTTGCAGCATATCGTGACCTCCGGGAATGATTATCCTGCCCTCGTGGTGTATGCAGGCAATGAGTATTCCCTTTTTGAGCTTCAGCTTCATGAGCGGGATACCGAGGTTCTTGGTAGCGTCGGTCACCGCGAACTCCTGTGCCTCGGCTTTGCCGCCTGCAAGCTTGCGAATGGTGATGACGGCGGAGCCTTCGGTATTTTCCATGGCGCGAACATAGCCGACGATAACGTGTGAGCTTATGAGCTTCGGGCTTATAACGCTGTCGGCGTCCCTGTCGCACAGCATTTCGCCGTATTCGACGCGATTCAGCTTCGTGAGCACCTGCGGAACACCGAGCTTGCGTGCAAACATTGCGATGAGGATATTTTCCTCATCCATATTCGTCAGCGGAACGACGGCGTCCATGCCGCCTATATTGTGCAATTTTAGCACCGACTGACTCGAACCGTCCGAGCAGATTATGTCCGCATCGGACATAAATTCGTCCAAATAGGCGCAGCGCGCTCTGTTCTTTTCGATTATTCTTACCCTTGTGCCCGACTTCAGCAGCATCGGTATGAGGTACTCCGCGATCCTGCCGCCGCCGATGACCATAACGTTTTTGGATTTTCTGCCGCGCAGCTTCAGCTCATGCGTGAGCCGAACGAGCTCCGCCGCAGGAGCCGTGACATATATTCTGTCGCCGCTGCGAAGCACGAAATTACCGTCGGGTATCGCCGCTTCGCCGTCACGCACTACAACGCACACAAGAGCCTTGACCTTGACTCTGCCGTACATATCCGTGAGCTTGAGCCCGTCAAGCGGACTGCCGCCCGTTACCTCGAGCTCGACTATCTCCGCCTTGCCCTCGGCAAAAGTGTCGCGCTTTACGAAGGCGGGAATCTGCAGGAGCTTGAAAATCTCTCTTGCTGCAAGCTGCTCCGGATTTATCGCCATCGAAAGGCGAAGCTCATCCTTAAGCTCATGGAGCTGCATGGAATATTCCCTGTCGCGGACTCTCGCTATCGTGTTGTGGCAGCCGAGCTTGCGCGCTATCATGCAGGCAAGCTGATTGAGCTCATCGCCTCCCGTGACCGCTATCATGAGGTCGGCATCGGGCACTCCCGCTCTGCGCTGAACGGACATGACGGCACCGTTGCCGCAGATGCTCATAACGTCAAGCGTGTCCCCGATAAAAGCGGCTCTCTCGGGGTCGCTTTCAACGACGATAACATCGTGATTTTCCATTGCCAGTTCTTCGGCTATCGAAAAGCCTATCTTTCCGCCGCCGACTATAACAATATTCATGTCGGATATCCTTTCCGAACAGCAGATTTATCTGAGCTGTATGCAATAATATGCTTCGAGGTAGACCTTTTCGGAGGTGTAGTACTCCCATACCTCATCGGCAAGCTCCTCCGATTCACCGCGCTCACGGAGCAGCTCGCGGATCTCCTCGATAACCTCCTTCACCTCGTCGTCGCACTCCGATTCGAGATCGTAGAAGCGGTCGTAATGAGTGTAGGAATAGACTATAAGACTGCGGTATTCGCCTTCAGGCTCCGCCTCGAAGCCCTGTCTCATCTCGACAACAAGATTGTCGAGTCTTGCCATCTGAACGTGCTTTATCGCCTCGATCTTCGCCGCAGCGACGCTGAGCTCGTAGTTCTCGCTGTCGGGCGAAACGCCTGCCTTTTTAAGCACCGACTTTGCGATCTCGTCATACGACAGCTCACCGTCGAGCACCGCCTGAGTAGAGTCCTTAAATATCGTGTAATCCCAATCGTCGGGATCGGTACATAGCGCATCGTAAATGAAGTTGTGATAATTATCTGCGTAGCCGAGTATCTCCTCGGTGGAGTGGGAGTGGGAGATATTATATGCCTTGAGCAGATCATACTGCGCCCAGACGAAGCCGCCGAGAGCCGCAACAAGAGCAAGCGAAACAAAGAGCAGCACCGTCGCCGCGGTCTTGCCTTTGTTGTGCTTGGGCTTTATCGGCGGCATCTTTTTCGCTGCCTTTATCGACTCCGTTTGCGGGAGTATGCCGTCCTCGAGATATTTCTCGTAAGCGTCGCAGACTTCGTTCGGCTCACCGAACATGACCATGCGTCCCTTATCTAGCCACAGCACCTTGTTGCACTGCCGCCTTACGCTGCCGAGAGAGTGCGACACCATGAGTCCCGTCGTCTTACCGTCGGACAGTATCTTCTGCATATGCTCACGGCTTTTCTTTTTGAAATCGCCGTCGCCTACGGCAAAGACCTCGTCCAAAATGATGATGTCCGGCTCGACAAGGCTCGCTATCGCAAAGGCTATCCTCGACTTCATGCCGGAGGACAGGGTGCGGAAGGGGTTATCCTCAAACTCGCGCATATCCGCAAACTCGATTATCTCATCGTACTTTGAATCGATGAACTCATGAGAGTAGCCCAATAGGGCACCGCGAAGGTATACGTTCTCCTTCACCGTCATCTCCTTGTCGAAGCCCGCGGAAAGCTCGAGCAGTGCGCAAAGCGTACCGTTGCGCCGTATCTCGCCGGCGGCGGGAGCAAGCGTGCCGGATATCGCCTTCATAAGCGTCGACTTACCGGCACCGTTTTTGCCGATGACACCGAGCATATCGCCTTTTTCGAGCTCAAAGGACACGCGCTTGAGTGCCCAGAAGGTCGAGGACTTTTTCTCCCGACCGATGATGCGCTTTATTATCGAAGCGGCGGAGCGGGAGTCCGCCTTGCGGTATCTGACGGAAACGCCGTCAAGCTTGAGAGCGATGTTGTTATCCATACCGCACCTCCTCAAACGTAGAGCGCGATCTTATCGCGGCAGATACGGTAGGTGCAGCCGCCGACAAGAAGGCAAAAAGCCGTCATTGCGGCAAGCATAAGATTGTACGACAAAGTCGGCACCGAAGCGTGGATGACGACCTGACGGAAATAGTCGATGCACATATAAAGCGGATTGCACTTTAAGAGTCTGCGCATGATATTCGGCAATATCGCAACGTCATAGAAAATCGCGGAGGCGTACATGATAACGCGGCACAAAAGCGGCCAGAGATAGTTTATGTCACGGAAAAAAATGTTGATCGTCGAAAGGAACATACCTATACCGAGATTTATGAGATAGAGGCACAGCGTCGGGTAAATAAGAGTGAAGAAACTGAGTCTGAAGCTGATTCCGTCTATCGCGACGAAAAGGAAGTACACCGCAAGCGACACGAGAAAGTTTATAAACTGCGCCGTACTGTGCGACAAAAGAAAGTATATCTTGGGAACGGGCACCTTGGTATATATCGCGGCATTGTTGTACAAAACGGGCAGAGCTCCCTTGGTGGAGCTTGAAAAGTAATTGTACAGCAAAAGACCCGAAAACAGGTATATGGTATAGTGCGCCATGTTCCTGCCGAAGAAGGTGCCGAACACAAGATCCATTATGAGCAGCAGACACAGCGGCGACAGTGCGGTCCACAGTATACCGAATACGGTGCGCTTATATTTTTTTATGAAGTCACGCCGCACAAGCTCTCTCAAAAGAAAGCGGCGGTTTTTCAGATCGATCGGCATAGGCTTCTCCTTAGAAAACAAAATGCTATAATGATATTTCAACCATTATAGCATAGAGTATATTATTTTTCCATATGATTTTTTTCGCTCAAAAAACCGTCATAATCCTCGGGAGAATTGAAGTCCCGCGTACCGTCGGGAACGAAAACAAAGCATCTTCCGATGTTTTTTTCCTCAAGCGGCAGACCGACATAGTACCTGTACACCTGCCAACCCTTGCACTCGGAGAGTTTGCCCTCGACGAACATATTGCGCACAGCCTCAAAGCAGCGGGAAAATTCCTTTCCGCTGCGTATCAGAACAGCGCAGATGCTTCTTTCGTTGCCGAAGAACAAAATCGGCTCATCGCCGTCGTCGGAGCATATGCGGCGCATTGCCGCCTCCGAGTACAGTACATCGCCGTAAAGAAAGCATACATTGTCGTCTATGAGCTCGACCGTGAAGCGGTCAATCTCAAGCACGTTGTTTTTCGGCTCGTACCGCTCCGCTCCCGCCGTCGAAAGAGACGGATTGTGAGAGGTGACGGTGATCTTTGCCGTCTTGTCGTTTTTACGGATAAGGCGAACACTGCGCTCTATGAGCGTTTCGCCGTCCACCCTTATTTCGTGCTTTGAATGACCGAGGTAGCGATTCCAACGGCTTCCCTTGCCGTCGGCCATAATTACATATTTCATATCACTTTATAATACCGTGGTCGCGGTAGAACTTGCCCAGGCGTCCGTAACGCTGCGGACCCCAAAGTTGGATGATGTTGACGCCCGACGAGGCATTTCCTTCGATAACCGTAAAGCCGTCGGGAGTGGGAAGAATATCCCATGCTATGATGTCAAGATACGGAAAGTGCGCGGACGCATCAAGTACGCCTTGTTTGATTGCGTCCCAGTTCGGAATGACAACACCCTTTATGGGCTTGCCGCTGTCGGGATGGACATTGTACACCGACAGATTGTGCATTGTACGCGATTCGCTCAACTCACCGGTCGCAATGTTGACATTTGAAATAAGTCCGCCCTTCGAGCCGTTATCAACGGGACCCGTCCAACCTGCGCCTATGCGCTGCACCGCAAAGGCAAGGTCAAACTCCTTCTCCGGTGTATCCCTCAGAACTATCATTCGTATCGTATTTGCCGATCCCGCGTATATTTCATTGAGATATTCGGCTTGATGCGCAAATGCGCAAATCAAATAATCCCGCTCTTTATCAAGCAGAGATAAAAGATCGTTCTCGCTAAGCTCTTTGCCGTTCGAGCTATACACGCCGTTTTCGTAAGCTATTACAAAAACGCCGCCACCTTTACAGCCAACAATGGGTTTGAGCACATATTTGCCTTCACGTCGCAACAGCTCAACAAGCTCACCGCTGCTGCATATATGGAGGCCTTCCATTCCGGATATCCTACCGGCTCTTTTGACTGCATAAAGCGTGGGTGTATCACAGAAGCTTTTAATGGTTTCATAAAAAGTCACCTTGTTGTCAAGCATGGGATTGAATGGATCGTTGATACGCCTTGAGCGTATACAATCGAACTGTGAGATATATTGCTTTTTGTCGTTGTGCTCAAGATCGTACATTGAAATCTGATCGACCATGAATCCGCCGAAAACGGCATACCACACGCGTTTATATATTGGCGTTTTGAAGTGGTCACGAGTGCACAGCACTCTCACTACCCAACGTGCAGCCAATCCCGCTTTGCGCACCAAGGATTTCACTAATTGCATCATGTTTATCGTTCTCCATACAACTTATAATAAGATTTGCTATTTTATCCGTTGCTCTGCCGCTCATATCCGGCAGATATTTTGCGCGAAATTGCTCATAGCCTTCATGGTCGTATATGCGCTTGCGAATTGCTCTGTTCAGAGCTCTCGCGGAGGTATAGACACATTTCGGCAGCTCATCGGGCAAAATTACGTTCAGCCCGTTGTGGCTTATGTAGTCCTCATAATCAAAGAGGTAGAAGTACACCGGCTTATCCAGCACCGCCGCCTCTATCGTTATCGCGGAATAGTCGGTTATAACGCAGTCCGCGACCGAGAGCACGACCGAGGTCGGCAGCTCATCGCAGCCCTCCGCCGAAATGCGTGCCTGACTCTTTATCTGATTAGGATGCAGCTTTACGACCAAAACCGTATTTTCGTCGTTTTCAAAGGCGCGTATAAGCGGGGTCGCATTGAGCACCTTGCCCTTGCGGAAGGTAGGCGCGTAAAGCACGATCTTTTTGCCCTTATATTGCGGATATGCCGAGTAAAAACGCTCCTTCGACTTATCGACGTTTTCACGCAGATCGTCCATTCTCGGCAGCCCGACATTATAGAGGATATTCTCCTCGATACCGAAGGATGCACAGTAGAAGGGGTTAAACGCCTTGCCGCCCGCAATGACAACGTCGTAGTTGCGGTGCATACGCATCTCCTCGGCTATCATGTGACTTCTGCCGAACTTCTTGCCGAGGGACTGATAGCCCGATTTTTTTATCTTGCCCATGGCGTGCCACATCTGAATGACTGCAAGCTGCTTTTTGTGCCTGAGTATCGACACTGCGGGCCAATACGAATCGAGAACGCATATCCTTGCCGTCGCAAGATGGTGCATACTCCGCAAAGTTGCTCCCGCAAAGGAGAGCATACTCTTAAAATTGCTGTCCGCCCGCTGCGTTATCATGACGATTTTCGCTTCGGGCTTCATTTCTTTTATTCTCTCGGACAGACTCATAAAGTCCTCCGAAGGAGAATCCGCCTGACGGCTCAAAAAAAGAATCTTGTTGTTATCGGAAGGCAGAAGCTTCATGAAAAAGTATACGAAGCTCAAGATCCAACGCAATAAAATAACGGCTATTCGCATAATACTCCATTCTCCATATTGTAAGCTGAGGGGAGCTTTTAAGTCACTTGTCGACATTTTACTATTATTTCGCATTTTCTTCAATAGTAATTTATGAAAGGGACGGAATTTTGTGTACCGACACTGTTTGCCAAACGTAAAAAAACGCCCGCAGGCAAGGAAAAAGGAACGCCCGAGGACGTTCCTTTTTTGATATTTTGTTGTTGCGAATACCGCGATTATGCGGCAGCCTTCTTTTCGGCAGCCTGTCTCTTGAAGGTCTTTACGCCTTCGATAACGAGGTCGA